>DATCBQ010000150.1:0-8088 GCA_036511745.1 Rhizomicrobium sp. | reverse complement strand
GTCGCCTTCCGCTTCGCTCATTGCATCAAACCTCACGGAATCAGCACGCCTTCAATAAATCAATGCCAAAGTTTTTACACAGGCTGGAAAGCGGGAACCCAGCCGGTGCGCGTCTGCGCACTGAATAACTCTTCGCGGTTTGGCGAGCTCGACAGATTCAATTGCGCTCGCGGACGCTCGCGCGCTGGGTCCCGCTTCGCGAGGATGACAATTGGGGCGGCGCTCCGCGGTGAAGCGGAATGGCGCTAGGCCGGCGCGAGCGCGGCGAGTTTTTGTTCGATCGCCTTCAGCGCATCGGGCGCTTTCGACGTGTCCGGGCCGCCGGCCTGCGCCAGGTCGGGGCGGCCGCCACCGCCTTTGCCGCCCAGCGCTTCGGCGCCGACGCGAACGAGATCGACCGCACTGATCCGCGGCGTCAGGTCGTCGGTGACCCCCACGACAACGGATGTCTTTCCATCGCAGACGGCGACAAGCGCCACCACCCCGGAGCCGAGCTTCGCTTTGGCTTCGTCGGCGAGCATCTTCAAATCCTTCGCCGGCACACCGTCCAGCAGGCGCAGGATGGTATTCACGCCGGCAATCTCGCGCACTGCCTCGCCATCGCCATGCGCGGGGCCGGCCAGCGCCAGCGCCCGGCGGGCATCGGCAAGCTCGCGTTCGAGCCGCTTGCGTTCTTCGGTCATCTGCACAACCCGGCGCGGCAACTCGGCGACGTTCGTTTTCAGGGCGACGGCAGCCTCACGGGCGAAATCCGCCTGCTGTGAAAGGTGCAGCCGCGCATTTTCGCTGGTCAGAGCCTCGATCCGGCGCACACCGGAGGCGACGCCGCTTTCGCCCAGCACTGTGAAGAGACCGATATCGCCCAGCCGGCGCACATGCGTGCCACCGCATAGTTCGACGGAATAGGCCTTCTCGCCCTCTTCTCCCATCGTCAGCACGCGTACCTCGTCGCCGTATTTCTCGCCGAACAACGCTTCGGCGCCGGCTTCGATCGCCTGGTCGGTCGGCATCAGCCGCGTCGAGACACCGCTGTTCTGACGCACAATGGCGTTCACCAGCGCCTCGATCCGCTCCAGCTCCTGCGGTGCGACGGGTTTGGGATGGCTGAAGTCGAACCGCAGCCGGTCCGGCGCCACCAGCGAGCCCTTTTGCGAGACGTGCCGTCCCAAAACGCGTTTCAATGCCGCGTGCAACAGATGCGTCGCGGAATGATTGGCGCGGGTGGCGCGCCGCCGCTCGGCATCGATGCGCAGTTCGACCGTATCGCCAACCGCAAGGCTGCCGCGGCCGATCTCCACGACATGGACATGCAGCGCGCCCAGCTTCTTTTCGGTATCGACGACTTTTCCTTCGCCACCTTTGCCCGAGAACATGGCGCCGGCATCGCCGATCTGACCGCCGGACTCGGCATAGAACGGCGTCTGGTTCGTCAGGATACGGACGGTTTCGCCCGCTGTGGCGCTCTCCACACGCGCGCCGTCCTTGATGATCGCTGTGATCGTGCCTTCGGCTTCTTCCGTGTCGTATCCCAGGAATTCCGTCGCTCCCAGTTCCTCGCGCAGCGAGAACCACAGCGTATCGGTGGCCGCTTCGCCAGATCCCGACCACGCCTTGCGCGCGTCTTCGCGCTGCCGCGCCATCGCGGCATTGAAGCCGTCCGTATCGACGGCAATGCCGCGTGGCCGCAACGCATCTTCCGTCAGGTCGAGCGGAAAGCCGAACGTGTCGTAGAGCCGGAACGCCGTTTCGCCTTGCAGCCTGTCACCGCCGGCAAGCCCGGTTGTGGCTTCGTCGAGGAGCTTCAGCCCTCGCGCCAGCGTATCGCGGAAACGGATTTCCTCCAGCCGCAGCGTTTCGGTGAGGAGCGCCTCGGCGCGCTTCAATTCCGGATAGGCGCCCCCCATTTCGGCCACCAAAGTCGGCACGAGCCGGTGCATCAGCGGGTCCTTCGCGCCCAGAATATGCGCATGCCGCATGGCGCGGCGCATGATCCGGCGCAGCACATAGCCCCGGCCTTCGTTCGAAGGCAGCACGCCGTCGGCGATGAGGAAGCTTGTCGAGCGCAGATGATCGGCGATGACGCGATGACTGGCCGCATGGGCGCCGGCGGAGGACTGGCCGGTGAGCTCGACCGAGGACGCGATCAGACGTCGGAACAGATCGATGTCGTAATTGTCGGTGACGCCCTGCAGAACAGCGGTGATGCGCTCGAGCCCCATGCCGGTGTCGATGGACGGCCGGGGCAGGGCGACGCGCGTTTGCGCATCGACCTGTTCGAACTGCATGAAAACGAGATTCCAGAATTCCAGGAAACGGTCGCCGTCTTCGCCGGCGCTGCCGGGCGGGCCGCCCTGGACCCTGTCGCCCTGGTCGTAGAAGATCTCCGAGCAGAAGCCGCAGGGGCCGACCGGTCCCATCGCCCACAAATTGCTTTCGTGGTCGATGATGCGCGCGTCGGGCAAACCGGAGATCTTGCGCCACAATCCGCGCGCATCGGGATCGGAAGGGTAAACCGTCACCCACAGGCGGTCGGCGGAAAGCTGCGCCGTGTTGCGCACGAAATCCCACGCATGGAAAATTGCTTCCTCCTTGAAATAATCGCCAAACGAAAAGTTGCCGAGCATTTCGAAGAAGGTGTGATGGCGGGCGGTATAGCCGACATTGTCGAGGTCGTTGTGTTTGCCGCCAGCGCGGACGCATTTCTGCACCGACACGGCACGGCTGTAGGGGCGCTTCTCCTGGCCGGTGAAGACGTTCTTGAACTGCACCATGCCGGCATTGGTGAACAGCAGCGAGGGATCGTTGCGCGGCACGAGCGGCGAGGACGAAACCACTTCGTGCCCGCGAGCGCGGAAGAAATCGACAAAGGTCGAACGGATTTCGGTAAGGCTGTTCATCCCTGCTAGTTAAGCGGTCTGCGGGAGAACGGCAACGCGGCAGGTCAGGGAAATAAGAAGGGGCGCCGCTTTCAGGCGACGCCCCTCCAGGAGCCGTTCCCCATGCCAATAAGGAACGACATCACTCCTCGGCGTCCGCGGGCTCGGCGTCGCGTTCGCTGTGCAGGGCCAGGTTGCGGTTCAACAGTCCCGCGTTTTGCCGGATATGCGCTTCGATCTTCGCCATCATGTCCGGGTTCTTCTCAAGAAACTGCTTGGCGTTCTCGCGGCCCTGGCCGATTCGTTCGCCGTCATAGGAGTACCAGGAGCCGGACTTCTCGACGATTGCGGCCTTGACGCCCAGATCGACGAGTTCGCCCGTCTTGGAAATGCCGACGCCGTACATGATGTCGAACTCAACCTCGCGGAATGGCGGCGCCACCTTGTTTTTCACCACCTTTACGCGGGTCTGGTTGCCGACCACTTCGTCGCGATCCTTGATCGAGCCGATGCGGCGGATATCGAGGCGGACCGAGGCATAGAATTTCAGCGCGTTGCCGCCGGTCGTCGTTTCCGGATTGCCGAACATGACCCCGATTTTCATGCGCATCTGGTTGATGAAGACGACGAGGCAGTTCGATTTGGAGATCGAGCCCGTGAGCTTGCGCAGCGCCTGGCTCATTAGCCGCGCCTGCAGACCGGGGAGCTGATCGCCCATCTCGCCCTCAAGCTCTGCCTTCGGCGTCAGCGCCGCCACCGAATCGATGACCACGATGTCGACGCCGCCGGAGCGCACCAGGGTGTCGGCGATCTCGAGCCCCTGCTCGCCGGTATCGGGTTGGGAAATCAAAAGCTCGTCCACATCCACGCCGAGCTTGCGGGCGTAGCCGGGATCGAGCGCGTGTTCGGCATCCACATAAGCGGCGATGCCGCCCTTTTTCTGGGCTTCGGCCACCGCATGCAGCGCCAGCGTCGTCTTGCCGGACGATTCCGGCCCATAGATCTCGATTACCCGGCCGCGCGGGAAGCCGCCAATGCCAAGCGCAATGTCGAGCCCCAGCGAGCCGGTGGAGATGGTCTCGGCATCCACCACGTTCTCGCGCTGGCCGAGCTTCATCACCGAGCCCTTGCCGAAGGCGCGATCGATTTGGGAAAGCGCGGCCTCGAGGGCCCGCTTCCGATCGCTACCTTTGTCCTCCCGTGCAACCACCCGAAGATTCGCCTGTGTCATGACCACTGATCCTCCTTATTCCATAGCCGCCCCCCAATCGAAAGGGGCTTGCGAGGCGGACAATGTACATGTTTTGTTCTTATTCGCAAGCGTACAATTTTTACCTCCTATATAATTGATATTTAAGGGTTTTTTTGGTTGTGTTTACGAAAAGTTCGCATCCGCGATGAGAGTCCATCGCGGCACCGCCCCTGACCGCGGTTCCGAGTTGCGCTACGGCGGGTCGCCGGGGAATTCGTTGCTCGAAGCCCTCGGAGTGATAGTATTTGCAGGCGTCAAGTTTCTGTTGGGGGACGTGATGTCTAAACTCATTGATGCCGTTCGCAAATCGAGCTTCGTCTGCGGGTTGGCGCTCGCCATGATCGTACCGGTGGCGAGCGCGCGCGCGGCCGAATTCAAGGTGCTTCATAGCTTCCATGGCGGAAGCGATGGCGAATATCCCGAAGCCGGCTTGGCGACCGACGGTTCGGGCACCCTTTACGGCACGACTTTCGGAGATCTGGGACAGGGCGGGCCAGGCAAGGTTTGCTCCAAGACTTGCGGCAACGTGTATAGTTACGTCGATGGTGTCGGCCTAAATACCGAGTATTTCTTTCAGGCAGGTGCAGACGGTGCGTTTCCCGCGGGTGAGTTGTTTGTCCAGAGTGGCATTATCTATGGTACGACAGAATACGGAGGTGCTACTGCGTGCGGTGGGCCTGGATGTGGAACGGCTTTTTTACTTCCAACAGGCGGCGGCACCAACAATGTCTTGAAGCTTTGCGCTTCGAAATTCCCTTCCTGCGCCAAAGGCGCCTTCCCGCATGCCGGCGCTATTGTCGATAGCAAAGGAAATGCCTTTGGCACCACGAGCCTGGGTGGGCGTGGAAACGGATCGCTGTGCGGCAGCAATTTCAGCGGGTGCGGTGTTGTTTACATGCTCCAACCAAATCTGGCTGAAAAAGTGCTTTATTCTTTTTGCAGCAAACCACGCTGCAAAGACGGTGGAGTCCCGCTTGGCAGGCTCCTGATGGATTCGGCGGGCGATCTTTACGGCACAACACAATTCGGCGGTGAATATTCGCAAGGCACCGTCTTTGAGCTTCAACTTGCGAACGGGAGCTATTCCTACAAAGTGCTCTACTCCTTCTGTCAAAATAACGTTGCGAATTGCCCGGACGGCGCCGTACCGGAGGCGGGTCTGATAGCAGATGCCTCTAGCAATTTTTATGGCACAACAACATTCGGCGGCGGATCAGACTGCTACGGCAATCCTGGCTGCGGC
Organism: Rhizomicrobium sp.; assembly: GCA_036511745.1. Lineage (GTDB taxonomy): Bacteria > Pseudomonadota > Alphaproteobacteria > Micropepsales > Micropepsaceae > Rhizomicrobium. The sequence goes on along the minus strand of DATCBQ010000150.1, from coordinate 2,717 downwards.
GTCATATTCAAGTTGACTCAATCGGGCGGGGTTTGGACAGAAAGCGTTCTTCATGGCTTCCAAGGAGGGGCGAGCGATGGGATGTTTCCCGAGTCACCGCTCGTCGCGGACGGCGCGGGCAATCTATACGGAACGACCTTAAAAGGCGGTGGGGGGCAGTATTGCATCCAAGTTCGTTCCTGCGGAACCGTGTTCAGGCTTGCGTCGGACGGAACCGTGAAAGTCATTTACGCCTTCGGCTCTCAGGTAAAGGGAGCTGACGGCGTTCAACCAGAAGGCGCCCTGCTGTGGCAAGACCCCTACCTCTATGGTGTTACGCGCGTCCAAGGGGACCCAACATGCCAATGCGGGACCTTGTACAGGATCAACACGCAGCAGTGAATCATCGATATCCGGCCGGTAGCCTGCTTCCGACCGTTGAGAAAACTGCCGTCGCGGACGCGAAGTGGGTGCCGCGTCCTGCGTGGAAATTGCGCCCAACAAGAGCAGAAACATTCGGCGCGAAAGACGCACCCAAAAAATGCTGCCGAAACGTGCCACAGGCGGGCGGTTCTCTTGGAAGACCACCATGATTTGATCGAACTGCGCGGTTTGCGCCAAGACCTCTGACGGCCCAAACAACAGTCCCGCCACGAACAATATTCTGGAAATCTGCTTCACGCGCGCGCCGTTGTGAGGCCGGTCTGCGACAGATTGAAGTCGAGTGGATAGCAGATTTTTGCTCAGAGTAGATGCCTAGTACAACCGCCTGTGTGGCAGTCATGCCGCTGGCGTTGCGCCCCAAGACGTGGCAGCATTCACTTTGTATCGATTTTCTGTCGGGGGGGCTGATGCTCAAACTCCTTGATGTATCTCGGAAATTGAGTTTCGCCTGCGGGTTGGCGCTCGCCGTGATCGTACCGGCGGAGAGCGCGCGTGCGGCCAGTTTCGAGACGCTTTATCAATTCCAAGGCGGAAGTGAAGGCGAATATCCCGAGGCCGGGCTGGCGGCGGATGCCAAAGGCAAGCTGTTCGGCACAACGTTCGGAGCGCTGGGAGCGGGAGTGCCGGGCAAGGTTTGCTCGAAGAGTTGCGGCACTCTCTATGATTTCAATGGCGTTGGCGTAACGGGCAAGTATTCCTTCCAGGGTGGGTCAGACGGTGCGTTTCCCGCAGGAGACTTGTTTGTCCAAGGAGGCCTCATCTACGGCACCACGGAATTTGGGGGCAAATCGGCGTGCGGCGGACTTGGATGTGGCACCGCGTTTACGATTGCGACGAATGGCACCGGCGACAATGTCTTTCCATTTTGCGATGTGGACTATCCCCAATGCGGCAATGGCGCGCTCCCGCATGCCGGCCCAATCGTCGTCAATGGAATTGCGTATGGCACCACGACGTTAGGGGGAAGTTCGAGCGGATACCTCTGCGACAGTAATTTTGAGGGATGCGGCACCGTTTACAAGATTACGAGTGACCTGCAGGAAACGGTGCTTTATTCCTTCTGCAGCCAATCGAACTGTACAGACGGTGCGGTCCCGTTTGGCAAGCTCCTCATGGATTCGTCCGGCGATCTTTACGGCACGACGCAATTCGGCGGCGAATATTCGCAAGGCACCGTCTTCAAGCTCGCACCTGATGGCACCTATACCGTGCTTTACTCCTTCTGCTCGAATCCGGCGGCGTATTGCCCGGACGGTAGCGTGCCGGAGGCAGGTCTTGTCGCAGATTCCGCGGGCAATCTTTATGGCACCACGACGTATGGTGGCGGGATGATGTCGTGCTATGGCGTTCCTGGCTGCGGCGTCATATTCAAGCTGACACAATCGGGCGGCGTGTGGACGGAAGCCGCAATTCATGCTTTCCAGGGCGGGAGCGATGGCATGCTTCCCCAATCGACGCTCGTCGCGGACGGGGCGGGCAACCTGTACGGAACGACCCTAAAAGGAGGCGGAGGACAGTACTGCGCCAATCAAACTCGTTACTGCGGAACCGTGTTCAGGTTGGCATCAAACGGAACCTATAGCGTTATTTACAGCTTCGCCACTCAAAAAGGCGGGCATGACGGCGGCCAACCCGAAGGTACCCTATTGTGGCAAAGTCCGTACCTTTACGGCGTTACGCGCGTAAAGGGCGATCACGCGTGTACCTGCGGGACCTTGTTCAGGATCAACACGCAAACGGACACCCGAAAGGGAATGCGGCAGCCGCTTGGACTGCCTCCGCGCTGGGCAAAACTTCCCGATCGAAAACAAAATTAGCCGCATCGAGAATGATAGCGAAGCCCGCTTTTGCCGCTCAATCCGCGTTTGCTGGCAGAAGATAATTCCATCGCGCTCGCGCAGTGACGCCGCTTGCCATTTGGACGTGCGCCGTTCGCGGTCAGAATCATTCAGGGCGAAAGCGGCGCCCAAAAGATGCTGCTGAAACGAGACCACAGGCCCGGCGGATGACAGGCATCGGTATCGAGCCGGGGATCGAGAACGGGCGCGGCATGGAGAATCTCTTTCGCGGAAAATTCGCTCAATCCATGCGCCAGTGTTTCGTTGCAAGTTCGTTGGATTAATTCGGCACGCGTGGTGGAATGGATTGCGGAAACATTCCACATCCGCGCCGTGTGGTCATCGGAGGCGGTGACGACGCGCGTTCCGTCGGCGCTGAAGGCTGCACTGTTTACGGCATGTTCGTGTCCGCGCAGGATGGCGATTTGGGCCCCCGTATTCGTATCCCATATCCGC
>DATCBQ010000149.1:0-34923 GCA_036511745.1 Rhizomicrobium sp. | reverse complement strand
AGCGATCGCTTGCGGCGACATAGATCGCGCCCACTCGCTCGACCCCCAATTGATCGCGCGCATCGAAACGCCCCGGAAGCGGGCTGTCGAGATCGAGCACACCGAAGATTTCGCCTTCACGCATCAATGGCACGACGAGTTCGGCGCGGGAGATTGCATCGCAGGCAATGTGTCCGGGAAACTCGCGAACATCGCCGACCAGCACGGGTTGCCGACGTTCGACAGCCGCGCCGCAGACGCCGTGCCCCGCGGCAATGCGCACGCAGGCCGGCGTCCCCTGGAACGGGCCAAGCACCAGCTCCGAGTCTTCGCGCAGGAAATAGAATCCGGCCCAGTTGATATCCGGCACGATCTGAAACAACAGCGCGGAAGTGTTTGCTGCGTTGGCGATAGGATCGCGCTCACCGGCGAGCAGTGCTTCGAGTTGTTGCGCAAGTTCGCGATACATCTCCGCGCTGTCGAGATTGCCGGCAACCCGCGCTTCCAACACTTCACATCCTTTGGCTGTCATCGCTTCACCATGATGGCGCTTGCGCCCGGACCGGGACAAGCCCTCTTGCAACCCGCCTGCCTGCGATGGTTCGATTTTTCCTTCACCGACATCGAGGCGACAGGAATCGCGCGCTCGACGGCGTTTACGCTTATTCGACGGGCCGCGGCACTCCAAGGCGACCCAAACTACATTCGAGAGTCTCGCGGTCCCATTTTCCCAATTCGGCTGCCGCCGCGTAGGTGCTTTGCAGGAATTCCATCAAAAGCGCGTCGGGATCGACTGCGGTGCGCACGACATCGTAGGGAAGCACGAACTCACCAAGTTCGGCGCTGAAGAACGCTTCGGCCGGACGCACGACTGCTTTCGAATACCCGGAAGGCGCCGGCCACGCGTAGGAATAAAACGCCGGATCATCGAATCCCGGGCCGCCCGGCCAGAAGCCCGCGCTCGACACTTCGTGAGAATAGGCTTCCCGCACGACGGCATCCGGCAGATGGGGAACGCCGCCCGGGTGCAGGGGCGCCCGGCGACCTGAAAAGCGCGTTCCGGCGAGATCGAAACTGCCCCAGAAGAAATGTACCGGGCTCGCCTTGCCCAGGAACGATGTGCGAAAATGCGAAAACACCGCGTGCGACTTCACGAGAATTCGCCAGAACCGATTGGCGAACCTGGGATCGTAGTCCCCATGCGTGACATCCGCGCGAAACGCAATCGCATCGGCGATCTCGTTCGGCATCCCGTCGATGCGCACATCTATCCGCAGTTCCGCCAATAACCGCAGAAAGTCCGTGTAAAACGCGGCAACCGTCATGGGCCTGAGCGTAAGGGCGCGGGTTTCTCCGCTGCTGGCGCGCAGCCGCAGACTATGGTCGATGAAATCGAACTCGATCTGCAGCCCGAGCGCGCCAGCATGCATTAGCGGCGTGCTCAAGCCGCGCGCCGTCACTTCGAATGTCACATGCCAGGAATGGTTCAGCCAGGGCGTCACCGCCAGCCGCGTTTTGCCGACGATCTGCATCCATAGCTGCAATGTCGCGCAGGTTTCCTTCCACGCCGATAAAGGTAATTCCGGCAATTCGTCGCCCATCAATCGGATTTCCTCGGGTAGGTCGCGAGTCCAGCATCGCGAGAAAACGCGCGCACATCAATCTTCGTCCGTCATCCGCGAGCGTGCGCAAGCAACTATCCCCGCCGCGCCTGGAAGAATGCCTTGAGAAGTCGCGCCGAGTCCTCCGCGTGCGCGCCGCGCGCGATCAGGGGACGGTGGTGGCAGGTGGATTGCTCGAAGAAGCGCGGGCCGTGAAGGACCGCGCCGCCTTTCGGATCTTCGGCGGCGAATACCAGGCGCGCAACTCGCGCCAGGCTCGCCGCGCCGGAACACATCGCGCACGGTTCCAACGTGACGAAAAGCGTTGTGCCGACCAGACGCTCATTGCCGAGAACGCGCGCCCCTTCCCGCAACACCAGCATTTCGGCATGGGCGGTGGGATCGCGGGATTCGAGTGTCCGGTTGCCGTTTTTTGCGAGCACGGCGCCGTCGGGCGACGCGAGCGCGGCGCCAACGGGAACTTCACCGCGCGCGGCCGCCGCTTCGGCTTCCGCCAGCGCCAGAGCCATGAATGCTTCGTCGGACATTTGCAGGTGCCAGGGTCAACGAATGCCATGCCGGTGGCGTGGCTCGCTTGCAATAACGCCCCCGCTCTGAAATGTCAGGCGTATGGCAAAACACGATCCCCGCGCGGGCGAAACGCAATCTTCGGGGAACGGCGACTCCAGCGAGGGCGGCGGCGAGCGTATCGCCAAGGTGATCGCGCGGGCGGGTGTCTGTTCCCGGCGCGATGCGGAGAAGTTGATCGCGGCCGGCCGCGTGACCCTGGACGGCGAGAAGGTGGTCCAGCCGGGCACGCGCGTGGGAGTGAGCCATGTCGTCGCCGTGGACGGCAAGCCGCTGGCCGAGCCGGAGCGCGCCCGGCTGTGGCGCTATCACAAGGCCACGGGCCTGGTGACCACGCATCGCGATCCCGAAGGCCGGCCCACCGTTTTCGCCAATCTGCCCGCCAGCATGCCGCGTGTGGTTTCGGTAGGGCGGCTGGACGTGAACTCCGAGGGACTGCTGCTGCTGACCAACGACGGAACCCTGGCGCGCAGGCTCGAGCTGCCCGCCGCCGGCTGGACGCGCAAATACCGCGTGCGGCTGTTCGGCAAGGTGAGCCAGGCCGATCTCGACCGGCTGGCCGAAGGCATCACCATCGATGGCGTGAAATACGAGCCGGTGATCGCCGATCTGGAGCGGGTAAAGGGTATCTATTCCTGGGCGGCCGTGAGCCTGAAGGAAGGGAAAAATCGCGAGGTGAAGCGACTGATGGAGCATCTGGGCTTGAGGGTAGCGAGGCTCATCCGCGTGCAGTTCGGCCCGTTCCATCTGGGCCAGCTCGAACCGGGCCATGTCGAGGAAATACCCGCCAGGCTGTGGCGCGAGCAGCTCGGATTTGCGGCAGGCACCAAAAAGCGCAAAGAAAATGCCGAAATGGCTTGAATCGAGACGTTATCCGTCGTCACACATGCTGGCCGCCATTGATGTGGATTTCGGCGCCCGTGACGTAGCTTGATTGCTCCGTGCACAGATAATAAATCGTTTTCGCCACTTCTTCCGGCTGTCCCAGGCGGCGCAATGGTATCGTCTCCACGATCTTTGCCGTGCCGGGTGACAGGATCGCGGTGTCGATCTCGCCCGGCGCAATGGCGTTGACGCGCACCCCGAGCGGTCCGAAATCTGCCGCCATTTCCCGCGTCAGCGCGGCGAGTGCCGCTTTCGACGTGGCATAGGCGGCCCCGGCGAACGGATGCACCCGGCCGCCGGCGATCGACGTGACATTGACGATCGCGCCCTTCGCCCGCGTCAGTTCCGCCATCAGGCCGCGCGCCAGCCAGATGGTCGCGAACACGTTGACCTCGAACACATGGCGCCACAGTTTCATTTCACTCGCAAGCACGCTCAGGCGCTCGCCGTCCTTCCCCTTGGGCGAGATGCCCGCATTGTTGACCAGGGCTTCGAGCTTACCGTCAGGCAGCCGCTCGCGCATCTCGTGCACTGCGCGCAGCGTATCGTCGGGATTGGAAAGATCGACCTGAATGTGATCCTCGGGGCCGGCTGCCCACGGACAATTCTCCGGAAAGGCATGCCGCGAACAGGTGATGACGCGCCAGCCCGCGCTCGAAAAACGCTTCACCGTGGCATGGCCAATGCCGCGGCTGGCGCCGGTAAGGATCAGCGTTCTGCGCTCTTCGTCTGACGGCAACAGCCTTGCGGTCATGGCCCAAGCCTAGCAATGCAGCCGCGCAATAGCGAATGATCCTGGGTCAGGGGCGCGCCGTCGTCGCGGGCGTTTCGACGCCATACGGATCCTGACGAATGATCACCTGGGCGCCAGGATAGGCCGCGACAAGGTCGGCTTCCACTTCGTCGCTCACCGCGTGGGCGCGCGTCAGGGTGATGGCCGGATCGAGTTCGATGTGCATCTGGATGAAGGTCGAGATGCCTGCCCCGCGCGTGCGCAGGTCGTGCATATTGCGCACTTCGCCGTGGCGCATGACGATGGTCTCGATGCGGTCGCGTTCCCGGTCGGGTAGTTCGCGATCCATCAACTGATCGTAGCTCTGCCGCGAGACGCGCCAGGCGCTGACGGCGAGCGCCGCCGCGATGAGAATCCCCACCACCGGATCGGCGATAAGCCAGCCGAATTCCGCCGCCAGCAGGATGCCGACCACGACGCCGAAATTGGTGGCCAGATCGCCCAGGTAATGCACCATGTCCGCGCCAATGGCGACGGAATGCGTACGCCGCACCGTGAAGCGCTGAACAATCACGAGCACCAGCACGGCCGCGATCGAAAACGCCATGACGGAAAGTCCGACACCGACATGGGCGACCGGGTGCGGCGAAACCAGCCGTCCAACGGATTCGATCGCCAGAAACGTCGCCGAACCGGCGATGAACGCACCCTGCGCCAGGCCGGCCAGGGGTTCGGCTTTGCCGTGCCCGAACCGGTGCTCGCGATCGGCCGGCGTCAGCGCCTGGCGGATTGCCAGCAGATTGATCGACGACGCGAACAGATCGAGCCCCGAATCCGCCAGCGAGCCCATAATCGCGATCGAGTCGGTGATCACAAACGCGACGGCCTTGAGCAGGACGAGCACGCCTGCCGTGGCGACCGCCGCCCACGCCGTGCGCCGCATCAACTGTGCATTGTCGGAGGAGATGACCTCCGGCTTCATGGAAACAGTCTCTCGGTGCGCCAGGCGCCATCGGCGGTATCGCGCCGGTAGGCCAGCCGGTCGTGCAGACGAAACGGCCGGTCGCGCCAGAATTCTATTTCCAGCGGCGTCACGCGAAATCCGGACCAGTATGGCGGACGCGGCACTTTCGCCAGCGCATATCTGGCCGCGTATTTCGCGATCTCCCGCTCGAAGGCGAAACGTCCCTCCATGGGCCGCGACTGCGCGGATGCCCAGGCGCCGATCTGGCTGTCTTTCGGGCGCGTGGCGAAGTAGGCGTCCGCCTCTTCGTCGCTCACGCGCATGGTCGGGCCGCGCACGCGCACCTGTCGTCTGATCGTCTTCCAGTGAAAGCACAGCGCGGCGTGGGGCTGCCCCGACAGTTCCGCGCCCTTCGCGCTTTCGAGATTGGTATAGAATACGAAGGCGTCGCGTTCCGCATTTTTGAGCAGCACCATGCGGACATTGGGGCGGCCTTCCGCATCCACCGTTGCGAGCGACATGGCATTGGGCTCGTTAGGCTCGGACTTGCCGGCCTCCTCCATCCACGACCGGAACAGCACCATGGGATCGCTCCCTGGCCGAATGCCGCCGTCGTCGATAGGTCCGCCGATCTCGCTCATGGAAATGCGCATAGCACCTCCATTTTCGGCGAGCAAAGTCGCCGCCCTGGTTAGCGCATTTGTCGTAGCTCCCTATATTGTGACGGGGCTGCGACTCGCTATGGAGGGGCGGCCGGAGAAAGCATGCGCGATCCTTACGAAGTCCTAGGTGTTTCCAAATCCGCCAGCGAAGCCGAAATCAAAAAGGCTTTCCGCGCGCTGGCGAAAAAACATCATCCCGACACGCATGGCGGCGACAAGGCCGCGCAGAAGCGTTTTCAGGAGATCAGCGCCGCCAATGAAATTGTCGGCGACAAGGACAAACGGGCCAAATTCGACCGCGGCGAGATCGATGCCAACGGCAATCCCCGCAGCTTCGATCCCCGCGCCCACGGCTTCGAGGGCGCCGGCACCGGCGGTCCACGCGATTTCCACTTCACCTGGTCCCAGGACGAAGGAGATACCGCCCAGGGCTTCCGGCCGGAAGAAATCCTCTCGGATCTCTTCAGCGGCGGCGGCGGGGGCGGCCGGCGCCGCGGTCACGCACGCAAGGGCCGCGACGTCGAATACGCCCTGACGGTCGGCTTCGAGCAGGCCGCTGTCGGCGCCACCACCCGCCTGACCCTGCCCGATGGCCGCGAGCTCGATGTTCGCATCCCCGCTGGCCTGAGGGAGGGTCAGCAAATACGGCTCAAGGGCCAGGGCGCACCCGGACGCGGCGGACCTGGCGGCGATGTTCTCCTCACCGTTTCGGTGGCAGCCCACCCGTGGCTCGTTCGTGACGGCAACGATCTCAGGATGGACCTGCCGGTGACTTTGAAAGAGGCCGTGCTGGGAGGAAAGGTGGCCGTGCCCACGCTCACCGGGCCGGTGACCCTGACCGTGCCGCCCAACTCCAACACGGGCGCGGTGCTACGGCTGAAGGGCAAGGGCGTTCCGGCCCATGGTCGCGACCCGGCCGGAAACCTCTACGTCAAGCTGATCGTCTCGCTGCCCGGCAAGGCGGACGCGGCGCTCAGGCAGTTCGCCGAGCGCTGGGAAACCGATTACGATCCGCGTATCGGCCTTCGCCAGTCTGCTTGATTTCTCCACCGATCCGCCCTAGCGCAAGCCCGCTGGACCACCGCCGGGAGCAACGCATGACCGCAAGCATCCTGATGAAAGGCAAACGCGGGCTCATCATGGGCGTCGCCAACGATCGCTCGATCGCGTGGGGCATCGCCGACGCGCTCCATAAGGCCGGCGCCGAGCTCGCCTTCACCTATCAAGGCAATACGTTCAGGAAGCGCGTGGTTCCCCTCGTCGCGCCGCTCAACCCGGCGGCCGTGATCGATTGCGATGTCTCCGAGCAGGGCTCTCTGGACGCTGCTTTCGCCGAACTGAAAACGAAATGGCCGTCGCTCGACTTTGTGGTCCATGCCATCGCGTTTTCCGACAAGGACCAGCTCAAGGGTCGCTATATCGACACCACGGCCGAGAACTTCGCGATGACGATGAACGTCTCCTGCTACTCGTTCACCGCCGTCGCCAGACGCGCCGAACAGATGATGACGAACGGCGGCAGCCTGCTCACGCTCAGCTACTACGGGGCGGAGAAAGTGATGCCCCATTACAACGTGATGGGCGTGGCGAAGGCGGCGCTCGAGGCCAGCGTGCGTTATATGGCGGAAGACCTCGGCAAGCGCGCGATCCGCGTCAATGCAATCTCCGCCGGGCCGATCAAGACCCTGGCCGCATCCGGCGTCGGCGACTTCCGCTACATTCTCAAATGGAACGAACTCAACTCGCCGCTGCGCCGCACCGTCACAACAGAGGAAGTAGGAAATTCCGCGCTGTTCCTTCTCTCCGATCTCGGCAGGGCGGTGACCGGCGAATGCCTGCATGTGGACTGCGGCTATCACATTGTCGGAATGAAGGCCGAAGATGCGCCCGACATTGCGGTTGTGAAATCCGATGTCGCTTAGCCTCGCAGCGGGGCTGACGCTTTATTTCTGCCGCCATGGCGAAACGCAGGCGAATGTCGAACATCGCTTCCAGGGCCGTTCCACCGATACCCCGCTGACCGCGAAAGGCTGCGAGCAGGCACACGCCATGGCGCGCATCCTCGCGCGCCATGGCGGCGAACCCGCACGATTCGCGTATGTCTGCAGCCCATTGCAGCGGGCGCAGACCACCATGAAAATCATCCGAGAAACGCTGAATATGCCCGAAGACGGCTATTCGACCGACGACAGGATTTCGGAAATCAACCTCGGTAATTGGGACGGGCTCACCGACGACGAGGCTCGTGCTCTCGATCCCGTCCTCTTCGACCGGCGCAAGGCGGACAAATGGAATATTCGAGTGCCCGGCGGAGAAAACTACGCCGATGTGGCGCAGCGCTGCGAAAGCTGGATCGCCGATCTGCGCGCCGACAGCTTTGCCGTCGCGCATGGAGCCCTGACGCGAATTCTGCGCGGGCTGTTCCAGGGCCTGACCTGGCAGGAAATGTCCGCGCTCGACGAGACGCAAGGGGTGATTTTCCGCGTCCGCGGCTCATGCGTCGAGCGGTTGGAAGCAGACAGTCATGCCTGATTTTGGCGCGGTGACGCTGTATGTCTTTCGTCACGGCGAATGCGAGCACAATGTCCACGGATTGGTGGCCGCGCAGAACGACTCGCCGCTGACTGTCCATGGCCGCGAACAGGCCCGGGCCAACGGAGCTTTGCTGAAGGAGGTCGCGGGCGCGCTGGATCGTCTCGACTTCTTCGCCAGTCCGCTGCATCGCGCGGCCGCCACGATGGAGCTCGCACGCGCGGCGGCCGGGCTGCCGCGAGAAGGCTATTTCGCCGACCGGCGGTTGATGGAAATCGATTTTGGCGAACACACCTGGCGAACCTGGCCCGACATCGTTGCCGATGCGTCGCGCGATTCCCTGTGGGACAGCGATCCCTGGAACTATGTTCATCCCGGCGGGGAAAGTCTCGCCAAGCTGCATGAGCGCGTGGGCTGGTTTCTCCACACGCTCGACCGCGACGCCGTTATCGTCTCGCACGCCGGCACCATGCGCATGATCCGCGCCCACATGCTCGGCCTTTCGCAGCAGGCAACGATGGCATACCACCCACCCAACGCTGGCCTCCTGCGGATCATCGGCGGCCGGGAAATGTATTTCGGCGGGTAAAGTTGGCGCACAGCCAGCGGCTGGCGAAATTGCGGACTTTGCAGAAGAAACATGTCCATTCATTTCGCGCCGCTTACAAAATACCCTGACGTGTCATCCCGACAAGCCGCGCTTCGCGCGGCGAAAATCGAGACCCCAGCCACCGCGCGTCCGCAAGGCGAACGATGTTTTCTGCAGTATCAGGATTGAAAAGAATCTATTGCTCGCGCAGACGCGCGCTGGCTAGATTCTCGCTTGCGCAACAAACATTTGAAGTGGTAGTGAGATCGACGCACAATAAATTTCGTTGTCATCCTCGGCAAGCGTCGCTTGCGACGCGCAGACCGAGGACCCAGCCGCCGCGCGTCGGTGCGGCGAATGAGGTTTCCGCAGCAACTGGTTTGAAGAGAGTCTATTGCGCGCGCAGACGCGCGCGCGCTGGGTTTCCACTTTCGAGGGAATGACAGCGAGGTTGAGTATGATACGGAACGCGACGGGATGGGAAGGCATCGCGCAGCGATTTCGAACGCCAGAGACGGGGGACACTCCGGACGGCACTCGGAGTGGTAAGGCTTTCCGTGGCGACCGCGAAGGAGTACCACGGACATTACACCTTGTCCGGCGCGTAGCATGTCGCACAACACCTTCGGTCATCTGTTTCGCGTCACCACCTTTGGCGAGAGCCACGGGCCGGCGCTTGGCTGCGTTGTCGATGGCTGTCCGCCCGGCATTGCGCTGACGGAAGCCGACATCCAGGTCGATCTCGATCGCCGGCGCCCTGGCCAGTCCCGATTTGTCAGCCAGCGCAAGGAGCCCGACACCGTCCGCATCCTGTCCGGCGTGTTCCAAGACGAACGCATGGAGAGCCAGGTGACGACGGGCACGCCCATCGCCCTGCTGATCGAGAATGTCGATGCGCGCTCGAAGGACTATGGCGAAATCCGCGACAGCTTTCGCCCGGGCCACGCCGATTACACCTATTGGGCGAAATATGGCGTGCGCGATTATCGCGGCGGCGGACGCCAATCCGCCCGCGAAACCGCCACCCGGGTCGCGGCCGGCGCCATCGCCCGGAAGATACTGGATCGTCTTTACGGCGCCGTCGTCATTCGCGCCGCGCTCGTGCAAATGGGCACGCAAGCCATCGAGCGGGCGCGCTGGGACTGGGACGAGGCAGGCCGCAACCCCTTCTTCTGCCCGGATGCCGGCGCCGTCGGTCCGTGGACGGACTATCTCGAAGCGATGCGCAAGCGCGGTTCTTCCTGCGGCGCCATTGTCGAAGTCGTCGCCGACGGTATTCCGGCCGGGTTGGGGGCGCCCGTCTATGGCAAGCTCGACGCCGATCTGGCCGGCGCGCTGATGAGCATCAACGCCGTCAAAGGCGTGGAAATCGGCGCCGGCTTCGGCGCGGCCGCGCTCTCCGGTGAAGAGAACGCCGACGAGATGCGCAAGGGGGCAGATGGCAAGCCGGCATTCCTCTCCAACCAGGCGGGCGGCATTCTGGGCGGGATTTCGAGCGGGCAAGCCATCGTGGCGCGGTTTGCGGTCAAGCCGACCTCCTCGATCCTCAGCCCGCGCAAGACCATCGATATCGACGGCAACGAAACGGATATCGTCACGAAAGGCCGCCATGACCCTTGCGTCGGCATTCGCGCGGTACCAGTGGGCGAAGCGATGGTCGCCTGCGTGCTGGCCGATCATGCCCTGCGCCACCGCGCACAGATGGGGTGAGCGCTGCCGGCTTCTGTGGCAGCGTGTTCACACCGGAAATATTTTTGGCAGAGCGGCAATAACGGGGCTCACGCTTCCCTGTTGGCGCGCCCGGCCCTACCCAGCTTTCGCAGGTGCGGCCGGACCCCAGCCCGGCAGGGTTTTGGCGGCGGCGGACCCTATCCAAAGCTGAGGCTGGGACGGCGGCGCCACGCGTTCCCTTTTTTCGCGCGCGGCGACGCACGCCTGCACCGCCCGCGCCAGGCCGGGGAAGTTGCTGCTTGCCGGCCAGGAGGACAGAACGCATTGATCGAAATAGGGATATTTGTCGGTCTGGCCGCAACCGAAGGAGGAGCGGTCGGCGCGCGCCGCCGTGAGCACCATCCGGTTCGGCGCTTCGAGCGGCGCCACGAACACGCCCGAGAAACAGGCCGAAATGATGACGACCATCGGCCGGTCGGAACAGGTGTTGTTCAGCATGGCTTTGAGAGAAGCCGGGCTCAAAGTGGTGTCGCCCAGCACAAGGCCGTCGCGCGAACCGTGCGAGCTGAAATAGACCAGACAACCCGCACCGGTGCGGTTGGAAAGGTCCCACAGCGCATTGGCGATGCTCTGCGAATCCGAAAATCCGGCCGCAACGGCGGGGTAGCGCTCGGGGCGAACGGAGAACTGCTGCACATTGTCCTTCGAGAATCCCACTGCGAGCAGATCCTTCGTCACGTCGCGACGCGAATTGTCGAAAATCTCGCTGGGGCTGCCGTCATGGGCATGCCAATCTCCGGCGACGACAACCGCGGCCCAGTCCGCAAAGGGACCGCCCGCCTGCGCCGCCCCCCCAACAAACGCTGCAATAGCCAGCGCAGCGGCGAAATTGAACAGCTTTGCGCGCATCCGGCCGGTCATTTTTTCCGTGGTCCTGTAGCGGCGCGGCGGCGCGGTGGCTTTCGGAACGTGGCGATCTTGGTCATGTAGGCGATGTCGCTGCCGTCGCGCAGCAGCCCGGCGCGGGCAAAAAGCGGATCGAGCCCGGTTTTGGCGTAACTTGCGTAATAGGGCTCGTGCATCAATGCCGGAAAAACCTCGATCAATCCGTCAAAGGCGGGGACATCGCCATACTGGATCGACTCGGCGAGGACGAAAATGCCGCCGGGCTTGAGGACGCGGCCGATTTCGCGCGCGACTTCGACACGGATTTTCGGCGGCAGTTCATGGAAGAGATAGATGCTCACGGCGGCATCGATGCTGGCATCGCGCAACGGCATGTTTTCCGCCGGCGCCGCAAGAAATTGCACGCCGCGCTGGCGTCTCAGCGTTTTGCGCGCGCGATCGAGATATGGTTCGGACAAATCCACGGCAATTGTTTTGAGTTCGGGCTGAACGGATTTGACGAACCGCAGAAACCGACCCGTGCCGCAACCAATGTCGAGCAGCGTGCTCTTGCGCGGATCGCGCGATTGGAGAAAATGCGCAATCGGAACATAAGCTCGCCGGCGCATGGCGTCGGCCGTACCGCCGAACAGCGCCTCGACCTGGAAATCGTAAAGCCGCGCCGACTCGTCGCTTAGATAACCGTCGGTCTGGAAATGAAAATTCTGCCGGTAGTACCGCGGCAATACTTCCGCGCCCGCATCGAGGTCGCTTTGTCCGCGCCGCTTCTGACGCGCCGCGACCCGGGGAACGTCGGTCAGAAACCGCAGACTCGCCGATGCGCGGCGGATTTCACGAGCGAGGTCGAGTGGCATCGGATAGAGCCCCGCTTCGACATTGCGCCAATCTTGCGCGAACAACACACGCATGGAATTCAGCATCGACGCCAGCGACGGCATCGCATGCGCCGGCTTTTCGATCCGCGCGAAAGTGTCCCGCGCAATGAAGCGGGCTGCCAGATAATGCGCGCCGTAGAACGCAACCCGCGCCGTCTGCGCCGCGGCGTAGGTCAGGCGGCCGGCGATATTTTCCATCTCACGCCTTCGAAAAACTCGCGACCAGCTCAATATGCGACGACCATACGAATTGGTCCACGGGGGTCACGACTCCAAGCCTGTAACCTCCCACCGCGAGACATTTTGCATCGCGCGCAAAGCTCGCCGGATTGCAGGACACATAAGCGATCAGCGGCACCCTCGACCGCATCAGCTCGCGCGCCTGTTGGGCGGCTCCGGCCCGCGGCGGGTCGAGCACGACAGCGTCGAACGGTTCGAGTTCCTCGCGGCCCAGCGGTCGCCGGAAGAGGTCGCGTTTCAGCGCCGTGACCGGTTTCAGTCTTTGGGTTGCACGCGCTGCCGCGCCGAGCGCATTTAACGCCGCGCCATCCGCATCGATGGCCTGAACGCGCGCTGTTTCGGCCAATTTGAGCGCAAACGTCCCGACTCCCGCGAATAAATCGGCAACGTTCCTCGCACGCTTTGTCACGGCAAGTACCAAACTCTGAAGCACCGCTTCGCCGTCTCGGGTGGGTTGAATGAACGCCATGGGTGGCAGCCGAACGGTCGCTCGGCCGAACGAAAGTGTTGGCGGCGCCAATTCGACGAGAACATGGTCCTCCACCGTGATGCGCGCCAGATGCAATGTTTGAGCCCAGCGGGCGGCCCATGCCGTCAGGACGGCATCCCGGCACAAGCCGCGCAGCGCCACGTCAAAACCGCCATCGGTCTGGACGACATAGAGTTCGGCCTCATCCCCATCCTTGAGCCGCTCGGCCATCATGTCGCGCAGAGACGGCACGAGCCGCTGGAACTCGGGCGTGAGAACACGACACTGCTGCATATTCACGATCCGGTGCGACCCCGTCGCGTGAAATCCCAGGAGCGTTGCACCGTCGATTTTTGCGACCTTAAAGGTTGCCCGCCTGCGGCTGGCGGGCCTGACCTCCACGGTCTGTGCGATCTCAACTTCGACCAGCCCTTCGCGTGCGAACGATTCTAAGACGAGCCGGCGCTTCATATCCCGATAAGCGGCGGCAGGCATATCCTGCCACGCACATCCACCGCACGAGCCAAAATGACGGCAGATCGCTTCAACACCCATAACGCGCTGCTACCAGATATTCCGTGTTGCCGTCACGGCCCGCGATCGGCTTTGCATCGTGCCGATGATTAGTTACCGCTGCACCGGCGAAAGCGAATCGACAAATCCGACTGGCGCCGCAATAGCAGCGCTCGCTTCGGCGCGCGAGGCAGCAAACCCCTTTTTGACGAGGAATATATCGGCGCGGAGCGGTGGCTGAAGCGGAGTTCGCGGCGCGGTCACGCGCGCTCGCCGGCGACGGCTGACTCCCGTCCCAGAGCACTCAACGCCGTTGTCAAAATCGATTTGGCATCCAGCTTGGCCGCTTCGTACATGCGTTCCGGCGTATCATGATCGATGAAGCGATCCGGCAGGACCATCGGCCGCAATTTGAGGCCCTGATCGAGAAGCCCCTCCCACGCGAGAAATTGCATCACATGGGCCGCAAATCCTCCGACCGAGCCTTCTTCAACCGTGATGAGCACTTCGTGTTCGCGCGCAAGTCGGGCAACAAGATCGCGATCGAGCGGCTTGGCAAACCGCGCGTCCGCAACCGTCGCCGAAAGGCCGTAACCGGATAACCTTTCGGCCGCGAGAAGGCATTCTGCGAGCCGTGTTCCCAAGCTCAGAAGCGCGATCGATGTTCCTTCACGGAGTACCCGGCCCTTGCCGATCTCGAGCGGCGTTCCCGCGTTCGGCCGTTCGAGGCCAAGACCTTCGCCGCGCGGGTATCGGACTGCCGATGGCACATCGTCGATGCGCGCCGCGGTCGCGACCATATGCATCAACTCCACCTCGTCCGCAGGCGCCATGACGATGAAATTCGGCAAGGTTGCGAGATAGGTGACGTCGAACGAGCCGGCATGAGTCGGTCCGTCCGCCCCCACTAGACCCGCACGATCCATTGCAAATCGCACCGGCAGCGACTGGATTGCCACATCGTGGACGACCTGGTCGTAGGCGCGCTGCAAGAAGGTTGAATAGATCGTTGCGAAGGGTCGCATTCCGTCCGCGGCAAGACCGGCGCAGAATGTCACGCCATGTTGCTCGGCAATTCCCACGTCGAAGCAGCGCTCCGGAAATTTTTTGGCAAAAAGATCGAGCCCCGTGCCGGAAGGCATCGCCGCAGTCACTGCCACGATGCGTTTGTCCCGCTCCGCTTCGGCGATCAGGGCTTCGGCATAAACTTTCGTGTATTGCGGCGCCCTGGCGACGCCTTTGTTTTGCTCGCCAGTCAGGACATTGAATTTGACGACGCCGTGATACTTGTCGGATGAAGCTTCCGCAGGCGGATAGCCTTTTCCCTTTTTCGTTACGACATGAACCAGAATGGGGCCGCTCCTGGCATCGCGCACGTTTTCGAGTACCGGAATCAGATGATCGAGATTGTGTCCGTCGATGGGACCGACGTAATAGAAACCGAGTTCCTCGAATAGCGTACCTCCCATCGCGATACCGCGGGCGTATTCCTCGGCGCGTTTGGCGGCCACTTCCATAGGGCGCGGGAATAGTTGCGCAAGCTGTTTCGCCACCCGCCGAAAGCCGCGGTAAGGCCGACTCGAAATGAGGCGGGAAAGATAGGCGCTCATTGCGCCGACCGGCGGCGCAATCGACATGTCGTTGTCGTTCAAAACGACAATCAGCCGGGCGTTCATTGCGCCGGCGTTGTTCATGGCCTCATAGGCCATGCCGGCGCTCATGGCACCGTCGCCGATCACGCAGACGACGTTGTTGTCTTCGCCCTTCTGATCTCGGGCTACGGCGAACCCAAGCCCTGCGGAGATTGAAGTCGACGAATGCGCGGCACCGAACGGGTCGTATTCGCTCTCGCTGCGCTTGGTGAAGCCGGAAAGGCCGCCACCCATTCTCAGGGTGCGGATGCGATCGCGCCGCCCGGTAAGTATCTTATGGGGATAGGCCTGATGTCCGACGTCCCAAATCAGCTTGTCCCGCGGCGTATCGAACACATAATGCAGCCCGACCGTAAGTTCGATGACACCCAGTCCGGCACCGAGGTGGCCGCCGGTAACCGAAACCGCACTGATGGTTTCCTGACGCAGCTCATCGGCGAGTTGACGCAATTCCTGACGCGGTAGCGCGCGCAGATCGGCCGGCTCGCTCACGCGGTCCAGGAGCGGCGTATTGGTGGGTGACCTCATGAAAACCGATGCTCCCTAGACGCGCCTCGAAACGACAAATTCTGCTGCAGCGCGAAGAAGGTCGGCTCTTTCATCGAACAAATCAAGGTGATCGACCGCCTGCCCGGCCAGGGCATTGGCCTGCGCGCGGGCCCGCTCGATGCCAAAAACTGAGACAACGGTGGGCTTTCCATGGGCCGCATCCTTGCCGGCGGCTTTCCCCAACTGGGCCGTTTCGCCTTCGGCATCGAGAAGGTCGTCCGCAATCTGAAAGGCAAGACCGAGCTCTTGGCCATAGGCCATCAACGCAGCACGGGCGCTGGCGGACGCATGGCCCAAAATCGCACCCGCCTCGCAGCTGAAGGTAATCAGCGCTGCCGTTTTCATGCGTTGCAACCGCGCGATCTCGGTCAGACCGGGCGATCCGTGCTCGAATGCGATGTCCATCATTTGACCGCCCACCATCCCCGCATGGCCGGATGCATGGGCCAATTTCGAAACAAGCTCGCAGCGCACGAAGGGATCGCCATGCGTGTCCGGAGCGGCCAGAAGGCCGAATGCGAGCGTGAGCAGGCCGTCTCCGGCAAGGATTGCAGTCGCCTCGTCGAACGCCTTGTGCACCGTGGGTTTGCCACGTCGCAGATCGTCATTGTCCATTGCCGGCAGATCGTCATGCACCAGCGAGTAGGCGTGGATACATTCGACCGCCGCAGCGACGCGCCCCAACGCACCGCGGTCGATGCCAAACAAGTTTCCTGACTGGAGGACAAAAAAACCCCGTAACCGCTTGCCCCCGCCCAACGCTGCGTAGCGCATCGCCTCAAGCAATCGGCTTTCCGGTCCGCTGACCCCCGGTAGCAGGGCGTCAAGCGACTTCTCGACAAACGCCGCCGATTCGGCGAGCACCGTCAAGAATGGGATCGTTTGGTTTTTCAAGGTATCAGCTGCGCAGCTTGCCAGAATGCCCGGCAGCGAATTTCCGCCACAGAATGTTTCCCATCGCGATATGTTCAGCCCAGGTCGAGCGGTTCGACTTGCTCCACACCTTTTGCTCCCGCCACGATCTTCTCCAGTCTACCTTCCGCTGCCTTGAGTTTCCGCTCGCAGTGCGCTTTTAGGGTCTGCCCGCGCTCGTACAACGCAATCGACTCTTCGAGGTCGACTTCGCCCTGTTCCAGCCGTCCCACGATGGCCTCGAGTTCTTTCAGTGCCAGCTCGAAGTTAAGTTCCTCGACGGGCCTGCCGGCCTGCAGCGGCATCGCAGACATTCATTCCTCCATTAGCGCACGGACATGGGCAGCCACCGATCGCGCAAGTGCGTCAAGGTCATAGCCGCCCTCCAGCGCCGAAACAACGCGCCCGGAACACGTGCGCCCGGCAATCTCGCAGATCTCCAGGGTCGACCAGTAAAAATCACGGTCCTCAAGCTGTAGTTGAGCAAGTGGATCGGCCCGATGGGCATCGAAACCCGCGGATATGAGAATCAGTTCCGGGGCAAATTCCAAAAGCGGGGGCAATACTCGCCGCTCGAAGGCGTCGCGAAATTCTTCGCTCCCCGCTCCCGGAGGCAATGGTACGTTCAAGACATTCCCGGCCACGCCGCGCTCCGAGGCTGCTCCCGTGCCCGGATACAATGGGGATTGGTGCGTGGACGCATAGAACAAACCTGCTTCGCGGCAAAAGATGTCCTGGGTGCCGTTGCCGTGATGGACGTCGAAATCGATCACGGCGATGCGGGCGAATCCGTGTACCGTCCGCGCGTGGAGGGCGCCGACAGCCACATTGTTGAAAAGGCAGAAACCCATCGCCCGGGCGCGTTCGGCATGGTGACCCGGCGGCCGCACAGCGCAGAAAGCATTGCGCACCCGGCCCACAACCACGTCGTCGATAGCCGCAATCACAGCACCCGCGGCGCGCAATGCCGCCTCGCGGGAGCCGCTGGACATCGAAGTATCGGCATCAATGCGCGCGAATTGGCCTTCGCCGACTTCGACACCAAGTATTTCATCGACATGGGCGGCAGAATGCGCACGCAAAAGGGAATCCCGGCTCGCTTGCGGCGCGTCGCTGCGAATGAGCGACTCAAATTCGGGCTGGTCCAGCGCATTCCGGACGACTTTCAGTCGCGCTGCGCGCTCAGGATGCCCTGCCGGTGTCACGTGGGCCATGCACGCTGAGTGCGAAATCAAACCGGTCGCCATGTCATCTCCGAAAATGTAAGCGTACCGCGTTTATGGACGAGCGATGGGTGTCCGATAGTATTCGCGCACGCCGGTCAGAAGGCCGGTCACAAGCTCGCGCTCCGCCAGTGTCAGATGAGGATTCCAGATATCGATCATCAGGATGACACGAACTTCGTCGCTATCGTTCCAAGCCTCATGTTCGATGGTGTCATCGAAAATCCAGGCTTTCGCATATTTCCACTCACGCGTCTCGTTGCCGACACGGAATCGGCATCCGTCAGGGGCAACAAGCGGTAAATGTACGACCAGCCGCGCGTTGGTCACGCTCGAATGCGGCGGAATATGGGTGTGCGGCGACAGGATGGAAAACATCACCGTGGGTGAGAAACCAGGAAGGTCCATCATCGGGATTTCGTCGAGCAGCGCGGCCGTGCGCGGACAGCGCTCGCAATTTTTGTCGTTGCGGCTGCCATGTTCCCAAAGAAAGTACACGCTCCATCGGGTGGAATGATTCAATTCCGCCCACTGATCGACGGGAGCACCGTCGGGGTGGGAAACATAGGGACGCATCTCGTCTCTGTCTTCCCGCAATACGACGAAGA
Source organism: Rhizomicrobium sp. (assembly GCA_036511745.1). GTDB lineage: Bacteria > Pseudomonadota > Alphaproteobacteria > Micropepsales > Micropepsaceae > Rhizomicrobium. The sequence goes on along the minus strand of DATCBQ010000149.1, from coordinate 16,772 downwards.
GTTCGTCGCGAATGGTGTCCGTCGCTTCTTCCAGACGCGCAAGCCACGGAAAGCCTGCGTTGTCGTAAAATTGAATCGCGGCCAATGCCGGAAAATGCAGCATGCTCGGCTGCTGCGTATAGATTTTTTTCCTGCCAAGGACCACCTCGCGACATTGCTCGAAACGGTCAAGATTTTCACCTTCATGCCGCGCCCGGATGCTTGCCATCCCGAGATGCAAACACATGTCCAGCGTGGCCGCGTTTTCCTCCACGACCGCGCGCGCATGACGCATCGGAGCCTGCAGATCGCCGGGTAGTAGACCTTCTGGCGGCGCGATTGAAAGAACATCCTTGTAAATGCGCGCGGCCTGCCTGGCCTCGCCTGTTCTTTCGAGAAGCATGCCTTTGGCAAGGAGCGCCGGATAAAAATAGGGATCAATGATAAGCGACCGGGTTAGCGCATCCATTTCGCCTCGCGCATCTCCCACGCTGCGAAAAACAAACGAAAGGTTGAGGGGTACGGCAGGTTCCGCGGGCGCCGCAACTTCGGCACGCTCCAGCAGCGCGCGGGCGCCGTTCCAGTCCTTGCGATAAAGCGCATGCTGCCCGAGGTGGAAAAGTGCCTGGGGGTGGCCGGGCGCCAGGGCAAGCACCTGTTCCCAATGCCGGGCAGCCTCTTCAAGACGACCAAGGCGCATGGATCGCTGCGCTGCTGCGGCCAGCTCGTTCATATGCGCATCGGAGACGTTTGACACCGCAGGCTCTCCATAAGAGGAGCCTGTTATCCCACGAGCGACCCCTTATCCGCGAGGGGGCACGCGGACAGTTATTGGACCGGGAGGTTAATGGCCCGCATCTCGATGCTGCCGCGCGGAACCTCTGAGATCGCCTCCAGAACAGCGTGCGCCACCGGTGCTTCCGCCAGTGTGCTCAAGCCCTCCATCGCGCGCACCCCGGCCTCGGTTCCCCCCGCGGCATCGCGTAGCGCCTGAAAAAGTCCTTCCGACTGGGGATAGCGCTTGAACACGACGCGCTCGTCCGGCGCGATTCCCGCCGCCGTCTTTGCATCGGCGACTGCCTTCCAGAATCCGCCGAGATCGTCGACAAGACCCCTGCCACGGGCATCCGCGCCCGTCCAAACGCGCCCTTTTGCGATGTTTTTGACCGTGTCCAGCGGCAACTTGCGCCCGGAAGCGACTTTTTGCAGGAAGTCGGCATAGATCGCGTCGGCCTGCGCATTGAGATTGGCCCATTGGTCCGGCGTGTATGGCGAAACGCTGGAATCGAAAAGGGCGTTTTTGCCCACGCCGATCTGATCTTCCGTGACCCCAATGAGCCCGAGCGATTTTCCGATCGCGACTTTTCCGGTCAGAACACCGATGGAGCCGGTGAGCGTCGCCGGTTCCGCGACGATCTTGTTCGCGGCGCAGGAAACGTAATACCCGCCCGAAGCCGCCAACGTCCCCATGCTCACTATGACGGGTTTGCCGGCAGCCCGGGCCTTCTTTAATGCGTCGAGGATCTGGTCGGACGCCGTCACGGACCCGCCGGGAGAGTCGATGCGGAATAGGATGGCCTTGATGGAAGAGTCGCGGGTCGCCTTGCGGATGGCTTCGGCGAAATCGTCACCGGCGATCTGGTTGGAGTCTTCAAAGAGTCCGCCATGCCGGACACTTCCGTCGATGATGTCGCCCGTACCCGTAATCAACGCTACGCGCGGACCTTTTCCGACGCTGCTCGCGTCTTCCGTCGCTCTGGCGTAATCCATGAGCGAGACAAGATTTCCGTCGTTTCCGCGCGCCTTCGCGGCCTGCTGCGCCTCGTCGTCGTAACCGGTTTTGTCGATGAGATGTGCGCGCTTGGCGTCCTCGGCGAACTGCGGGCTTGCCTGGAGCACTGAGATTACGACTTTGGGGTCGAGTTTGCGGTCGGCGGCAACAGCCTGCGTTGCGCTGTCATACCAGGACTGCAGGAACGCTGTCGTCTGCACACGGTCGGGAGCCGTGTAATCTTTCTCCATGAACGTATCGGCTGCACTCTTGTAATCGGCTCGCTTGACGATTTGCGGGACAGCCTGGATTTTGTCGAAAAGTCCGCGCAGAAAGATCGCGCCGGAGCCTTCGCCCGCCGTTCCAAACGGACTCCTGGGCTGCATCCATATCTCGTTGGCGCTGGCAGCAGTCAGATAATCGCCAATGCCCTGGCTCAGGAAACCCTGACTATGCGCGATGACAAATTTTCCTGTCTTGCGGAAACGCGCAATGGCCGATCCGATTTCTTCCGCTTGCGCGACGGGAAGCCCGGCACTCCCCACACGCATGAAAAGCCCTTTCACACGACCGTCGTGACCGGCGCGGTCAAGCGCGAGCACGATATCCATGACTGTAGGAGTGCGCTCCAGCGCCAGCACACCGGGGTTGGACGAATCTTTAATCGCGGAATTCAGATCGAGCTTAAGCACCATATTTCCCGGCAGCCCGTCACCCTCCACGAAGCCAATGCCGAAGAGCACGACAATGAGCAGGACGATGAACAACGCGAATTTCGCAACGCCGTTCAGCATGCCCAGCGCGATGGAACGCGCCCAACGCAAGAATGCAAGCATCGGATGTGTTCCCTCTATTGCCCGTCGCCTGGGTCATTCCATTCGGAGCGACCCGCCCCCTATATGGGATATCGCTTAACGAACGCCAAGCGGCGCCGGTCCGCCGGAACCGCCTTGAAAACCAGGGCGGAGCGCCTTGATTCAGACGCTCCTCGCGCGGACAATATCGCGAAGCCGCCATTTCCGGAAAAACCTTGTGTCCTCCACGCTGCCCATCGATGCGGACAATGCGACGATTGGAAAAACGCTGTCGGAAGCTCATCTGCCGTCGCTCATCGCCGCCCTTGTCCACATCACCGGAGATGAAAGCCTCATTCGCGGCGATATCAAGCCGGTCTACGACTTCTTTGGGGACGGTCAGGGCGGACTAAGCGAGGATCAGAAAGCACGCGTCCACGATGCGGCCGTTCAGGCGCTGGCCCGGCTGCGCGGCGACGCCAGACTTCCGCCGCCGCCGTCACGGTCTGCAATACGCCACACGATGAACTTTGTCGCTGGCAGCGATATTCCGGCACGCTACGTTCCTTTTCTCCTTGAGGAACTGGCGCTGGAAGGCGAAGACAGGATCGCCGACCAGGGCGAGGACATCCGAGCAGAGGTAAGGGGTAGCTTCCGCGTTCTGATCATCGGCGCCGGAATGTCCGGACTTCTGGCAGCCATACGCCTCGACCGGGCCGGAATCCCATATACGATCGTCGACAAAAATTCCGACGTGGGGGGGACGTGGCTGGAGAATACCTACCCCGGCTGCCGCGTCGACAATCCCAACCACATGTACTCCTACTCATTCGAGCCCAATGCCGACTGGCCGCACCATTATTCGACGCAGGACGCCCTGCTCGCCTATTTCCGCCGCGTGGCCGACAAGTACGGCATCCGCAACAAGATATCGTTCAATACGGAAGTCTTCGAGTCGGTCTATGACCAAACGCGCGCGCAATGGACTGCACGGGCGCGCGATTCCGTCGGCAGAGAATTCTCGATCAAAGCGAATGCCATCATCAGCGCCGTTGGGCAGCTCAACCGGCCGCAATTTCCGGACATAAAAGGCGTCGGCAGCTTCAAAGGGCCCACGTTCCACTCTGCGCAGTGGGATCATTCCGTCGATTTGAAAAGCAAGCGCGTCATCGTGATCGGTACAGGCGCGAGCGCGTTCCAGTTCGTTCCGACCATAGCGCCCGAGGTGAGCGAAATGTTCGTGTTTCAGCGCACGCCGCCGTGGCTGGGGCCGACACCCGATTACCACGAGCCCGTCGGCGAAGGGCAGAAATGGCTGCTGAAACATGTGCCCTATTACGCTCAATGGTATCGTTTCTGGTTGATCTGGATGCTGACGGATGGGCTTTACTCCGTGGTGCAGGCCGATCCTGCCTGGAATGGTCCGCCGCATTCCGTCAGCACGGCAAACGACCAGGTGCGCATGCTGCTGACTGAGTTGATCCGGCAGCAGACGGGCGGTGATACCGACCTGTTCGGAAAAGTGGTCCCCGCATATCCGTTGGGCGGCAAGCGCTCGGTTCGCGACAACGGAGTTTGGATCGGCGCGCTTAAGCGTGACAATGTTCATCTTGTCACGGAACCGATCATCGAGATCACTGCCGCGGGCGTGAAAACGAAGGACGGGGAGGATTACGCTGCCGACGTGCTGATCTATGGCACGGGTTTTGTTGCCAGTGCATTTCTTTCACCGATGAAGTTCAAGGGGCGCGGCGGCCGCGATTTGCATGAAGCGTGGGAGGGCGACGCGCGGGCGTATCTGGGTATCACGGTTCCTGGTTTTCCCAATCTTTTCCTGATGTATGGTCCAAACACGAACATCGTCGTGAACGGCAGCATCATATTTTTCTCGGAGTGCGAGATGCGGTATATCCTGGGCGCCATCGAGATGACGTTGCGCAAGGGTTGCGCCGCCATCGAGCCCCGGCAAGACGTCCACGACGCGTTCAACGAGAGAGTCGATGCGGGAAACGCCGCAATGGCCTGGGGCGTGCCCCAGGTGGCGAGCTGGTACAAGAATGAAAAGGGCCGAGTATCACAGAACTGGCCCTTCCCCATCGTCGACTATTGGTACGCCACGCGAAAACCCGACCCATTGGATTTCCAATTTTACACCGCGCCCGACGCAGCGCCTGAAATGGAATGATTTTCTCCTCCGTGGCGAAAGTGGGAGTACCATCGGTTGTCCGCGCCGGAGGAAATCGGCTCCGTTTTCCGTGCGGATGGTTTCAAGGAGACAAAAAATGCTCAATACAATCCGGTCTATCCATCTTGCCGCGGTTACTGCCGCACTTGCGCTCGCGCCCTGCACCGCGCGTGCAGCAGATTTGGGCGCGGAAGTCGCGAATGCCCGCATGCATGCGGGGCTCGCCGCGCAGGGTTCCAGTATCGCGGCGGTGCATAGCCATTTGCACCACACGATTAACTGCCTGGTTGGGCCCAATGGTACGGGCTTCGATGCCAAGGAACTAAATCCGTGCGCGAGCGATGGCAACGGCGCGATTCCAGACGAGACCGACGCCGCGAAAAAGAAGGCGCTGGAAGAAGCCGATAACAAAGCAGCCGCCGGACTCGCTTCGAGCGATCTCGCCCCTGCGCAACAGGATGCGTCGGCGGTGGTCACGATGCTCGCCAATGTAAAGTAGAGCGGTTGCTGCACTTATCGACGGAACCCCAGGGGACCGTCGTTCAGTCGGGATGAAATCCGTTCACGGCGGCGCGTAAGCATGCGTGCCGCCTGCGCCGCTCCCAGGAATGCGGCGTCTGTACGGATGATCACGTGGGTCGCAATGGGTCGAAGATACTCTGCGAAGCGACCCTTGGATTCAAAGCGGCTGCGGAATGCGCTGCGATCAAGAACGGGAAGAATGTTAGGGGCAATTCCACCGGCGATGTATACGCCGCCCTGCGCGCCATAGGTCAGCGCCAGGTTTCCCGCAACGCCTCCCAGGATCGCACAGAAGCGCTGCACCGTGCGCAGGCACGCGCTTTCTCCGGCAAGAGCGCGCTGCGTAATTTCCTCCGCTTCGACATTCGCGTCGGCTACGCCATCGATGGCGTTGAGCGCCTCGTGGAGATCACTAATTCCTGGGCCCGAAAGAATGCGTTCGATGGAAACATGCGCGTAGCGGTGTCTCAGGAATCGAAGAACTTCGACCTCGACGTCGTCGTCGGGTGCCAATGAGGCATGTCCTGCCTCCGCGGCCATCGGTACGGCCACGCCGTCGCTTGCGACGACGAGCGCGGCCGCGCCAAACCCTGTGCCCGGGCCCATGACGGCGGCATTGCGGCGGCGATCTGTCGTTCCGGTACCGACCTGGTGAACATCCGCGACTCCCAGCAATTGCGTTGCAAGAGCTGCCGCGGCGAAGTCGTTGACAATTCGCATAGCGGCAAATCCCATGTGCTTCAATTCTCGCTCCGTGAGCGTCCAGCCGAGATTGGTAAAGCTGACCACACCATCGTTCACCGGACCGGCGGCGGCGATCACTGCGATGGAAGGAATATCAGGCGATCCGCTCATGTAGGAAGTTATCGCATCTGCGGCGCGCCGAAAGTCCTTCGCCAAAAAATGTCGGACGTTGCGTATCGAAGGGATTTCGCCTCTGAGATCGGCCAGGGCCAGCCGGACATGCGTTCCGCCGAAATCGCCCACCAGCGCCAGCCGCGCCTGGTCCGATTCAACGGCTTCGTCTTTCGCGATCATCTTTGGCTACCGCACCTTCAAGCGATCAAAACAGACGGGCCGCGCCAAGCCCCAGCAGCAGCAGAACAATGACGAAAACTGCCACGCCGGCTGAGCGCGCGTAAATTGGCTGCTCGAAATGCCCCTTCACCCAATCCGATGCGGAGCGGGTCGCCATAACGGCAACCACCAATGCGACGACGGATGCAATGCCAAACGCGAAAAGCTTTGCACCGAATGCAACCCCTGCAGCACGATGCACATGTGCACCCATATGGCCGAAACGGCCCGCAAGAGGGGCGGCGAACCGGAAATGGAAGAGGTGTTCGAGATTTGGAATTGCGAGCATTGTGGCGCGTTTCGAATTTCCTTAGGTCCTTCCGCGAATTCGGTCGGTTGCGAGTTGTGACGGAGAACTTACAACCAAACATAGGGCTTAGCTGGAATGACCTCAACGGCCCTTAGCATGACCCGATTCCATCTCAGGGAAAGAAAAAGGCGCCGCGAAGGAGTGCCTCTGCGGCGCCATTTAGGCGGCGCCATTTAGAAGGTGACGTTTTCTCGATCAGAACGTGACCTGAACCCGTGTAGAAATGTCAGTGAAGTGACCATTCTTATCGGTTGACTGGGTGGTGAGGCCGCCGATGTCTGTGAGATTGATGTCCTCCCAATCCAGCATGACCTTCACCGGATCGATCGGATACCAGTTTAGACCGACGCTGAAGATGTTCTGCTTGCCGCCATAGACCGCGTCGGCTTGACCGGCATGATATTCAAGATCGGTGCTGCTATAGCGACTCGCGACCTCGAAGGCACCCCAATCGCCCTGCGCCGGATTGAAGGGATCGGCCGGACTTGGGCGCAGATATGACGCCGTCGCCATAGAATACTTGTGCGGCTCACCGGTGAGCACCCAACTCCCCTCGACATACCAGCCGCCGAAGTTCGGATTGGATTTGCCAGACCCCGGTATGCGATCAATATTATACCAGAAATTTTCACCTTCAACCATCAACGGTCCCCAACTTGCCGCGCCTTCCACACCCCACTCAAATGCCGACTGTGCCGCAATGCTACCGGTGTTAAGGAACGAGACATTGTCTACACGCAACTCCGGCCGATCGGAGAGCGAAATGAAGGTGCCGGTTACGTTTGTAGTGCCGTTCCAAACAGTCGATTCCTGGGGATGGATTACATCGGTGGCGTTTACGCCCAGGTGAACATTGAAATTGGTAGTTGGGTCATACCACGGTGCGAGTGCAAATCGTCCAACCACCGCCTCCTGACCGGAGCCCGGAGCGATCAGGTCTCCCTTGCCGACAGTATCGCCCGTGAAGAAACCGGACGCATACCAGATGTCGCCATTGCCCCAAAAGCCGACAGAGTCGCGTCCGTCATCGGCGGCCAGACCGCGATCAATCTGCGCGGGTGACGGTCGCTCGTTGAAGAGCAGATCGTCGGATGCCGTCATGTCGGACAGGTTGGCAGGAGTGGGAAGCGCACCGACCTGGAACGTGATCGGATCCAATATTCCTTTATAGGCCAGCCATGCTTCCTTGATGTGTGGTCCACTGCCGGCGCCGGTCGATGAAATTTTCGTGTTGCCGTTATTGAAGTAAGCCTGATAAGTCTCGTCGCCGTTCGTGCCGCCGAAATCGTAAAGAAACTTATACGCGAAGTCGCCCGCGAACGTTCCCTGAAAACCAATTTGCGCGCGGCGGAAGTTTTCGCCGCTTTGCTTGAGTACGCTGTCGGTCGCAACGCCCGTCTTGCCAGGGTCATACGCGGCCCAATCACCCATGACGTCGATTCGCGGGAAGAAAGTCCACTTTCCGTCGGCGCTCGAAATGATTGGACGGCCCTTCGTCTTTGCCCCCAAAGTCACGATCGCTTGGTTCTTGGTTGCCGCCGACTGCTCATAGACCTGGTTTTGCAGCGCCTCGAACTGAGCGGCCGTTACTTCCGGTTGCGCCGTCGGGACGGCGGCTGCCGTCGCTCCGGCGCTGACTGCGCCGCCGCTGCCTGGCGGCATGCCGCGCTCCGCCTTTAACTGGCGAATCTCCGCCTGTTGTTCCTCAATGAGGTGCTCCATTCGGTCCAGACGTGACGCAACCGAATCCACGTGATGATGATGGTTCGGACGCGCACTCGACGCATCCTGGGCGAGCGCTGGTGCAACAAACAGCGCACAGGCGGCCGTCCCCAACAGAATTGTCCTGAAATTCATTGTATTCCCCGCTCGCGTGTAAAGAAAAAGCGCCGACTCCAACCCAAACCCAGCCCCCGGCGCACTTGAGCTCTCGACTCCTCGTATCGTTGCTCTGCTTACAACATGTGAAAGATTTATGATGGATTAGCGACGGTCCCGGGAGGTAGGGAGCGCCACCCTGCACTCAGTGTATATTCGCCGCATGAACACTTCTCGCGTTCATTGTTTTCGTTCCCCGGATGCGCATCTTCGGAGATTCCCTCGCTCCGTCGATGCTTTTTCGCGTATGGCAATGTTTCAGCCATAACTATATCAATTAGATCATGTATTAGATGTTGTCAACAGCCTCGTATGTCAGGCGCCGTCTAAGGGGGATACCCCATCCCGTCCGCAGGAGATAACACGATGCAGCGCTGTCGGCGCCGACAGTAAAACAATTCGTCGATATCGAGGACAAGGGTGCGTGTTGCAATGGCATCTGCGCCTGTTGCAACGACAAGGATTGCCGTCCGCCGACGCGGTTTGATGCCTTGGGGGCGCACGCCCTCACGCGACATCCCGCGACACCGACACCGATGAAGGTAATATCCGCGCCGACAGCACTCATCCCGGCACTCCCGCCTGCGCGGCGGTTCAAACCCGGTTGTTGGCCACCTGGCGGAAAATACACCGTTTCGCGGCAATTAAATCCTGCCGACGACAGTGAGTCCTTCAATGCACCGGAGCAAACACCAGTAACTTCATCGAGCCGGGCGTATAGGTGACATGCGGCCGGCCTCCCGGGGTCGTGGGCGGCTCGGATTTGGCGACGTCCGCGGTCGGCAGAAACAACCGGCCAGTGGCAGGATCGATCGCGATGGTGCGGGCGCCCCGCGCCGTAGGAACGTCGCCAAGCGGGACGAAGTGGTTGGCGTCCTTCTCCTGGATGACCGTGAGTGTGCCCTCGCCATTCGGGCTGAGTATGAGGTTGCGTTTCGGGTCGAAGGCTGCGCCATCGCTGGACGCGCCGATCGGAATGGTCGCAACATTGGCGCCATTGTCGGTATCGACCGCAACCATCACCTTGTTCGAGCAGGTCGCAAACACGCGATGGGATTGTGCATCGACCGCAATCCCGTGCGGGCGCACGCAGCCGGGCATTGGGAAGTGGGCAAGGACGGCGTTTGTGTGGGTGTCTATCGCCACGATGTCGTGGTTCTCGGCACCGTCCACGAAGAGTTTTCCTTTATCGTCGGCAACCGCTGCTTCCAGGCCCGCGCCAATCGTTATGGTCCCGATTCCGGAATCCGTCCTGGGATCGATGACGGTAACGACGCCGCTGTCGCCATCGACCACGAAAATGTGTCGGCTGGCGTGGTCGAACACGATTCCGTCGGCGTCCGGAGCGGCGACAATCCGTTTGACCACTTTAAGGGAACTCGGATCGAAAACAGCGACCATTCCCGCCTTGCCGTCGTCCGTGTAACCCAGTTTGTCCTCGGTGGAGATTCCGATCCCGTGCGTACCTCCGGGAAAAGTCCCGATCTCGCCAACGACGGCCCCTTTCGCGGCATCTACCACCGTGACGTGATCGCCGTGCGCGACATACACGCGATCGGCAGCAGGATCGTATGTCACATAGTCCCATCGCTCGCCAATTCCCAAGGGAATGGTTTTGACCAGTTGATAAATTTGCGGCGGAGGCGGCGCGCCGACAACCGCAGCTCCGGCAAGGTTGCACCATGCGCTGGTTGCGGCAATTCCCGCGAGAAGCTTGCGAATCATTCTTGCACTCCGTCAAAATTGGCACACGCGACCCCAATAGACGGTTCGCTCGAAGCGATGGTGCCCAGGGGCGGAATCGAACCACCGACACGCGGATTTTCAGTCCGCTTTAGAAATCAGTAAGTCGTTGATTTGTCTCGGGTTCTTGATTTTCATCCCGCAAACGTCCCGCAGAACATCGACGGCACGTTCGGAATAGCCTGTCAGGGCTTGTCAGTCGAGGGCCTTTTTTCACGAAACCGCTCAGTCCAAAAGTGAGAACTTAAGATCGCAAATCACGTCCTTTAGGGTTGACCCTCGTTGTTCGAGATAGTCGGACAGGTCAGCACGTTCGATGGTCGGCTATTGCGAGTTACAAGCTAATGCCGTCAAGCTAACACCGTGATACGTATCAGCCCAATACAATCTCGACCTTGGCGGCGCGCTGATCTTCATCCTCGTTGGGCCACAGATGGCCGTAGGTATCCATCGTCAGCTTGAGAGTCGCGCGACCCATGAGCGCCTGCAATCGCTTCGGCTGGACGCCCTGCTCGATTTGCAGGCTCGCATAGACGTGGCGGAGCATATGCAGGCCGAAACGAGGCTGCTTGAAATTTGCCTGCTCCTTACTCCACGTCCGAACGGTCGCCGATGCAGGTTCATCCGTCACGAGTCCGGCGCGGTTCATCAAGGGAACCCAGAACCGATTCCACAGATTCTGGTAGCTCCAAACATTTCCTGCTTCGTTCGGAAAGACGAACTCACTTGCCGGTCGCGCCTCCAGCCATTGCTTTAATGCCGTCACGGTTTCGGGGCCTAGAACGATATCGCGTCGGCTCATCTTGGTCTTGGCGGGGCCGATTTCGTCTTTCTCGTCGGCGCGTTGATCGACTCGTAGCTTGGGTTGCGACAGGTCAAGCGACAACGTCCGAAGGGGAAGTCCTCGCAATTCCGACGCCCGGAGACCGACAAACATGAAATCCCGAACGACGGCATCCGCATGTCCCGTGTTGTCGTGGGATTGCGCCGCCCTTAGAAGACGCCGCAAATCGGCTTTCGGCGGGAGAATGAACTTCTCACCATCTTCGCCAGCTTCGGGCCGCGTGGTGATCGCAATTGCCGTATCATGCGCTGGGTTGGGGGTGTTGATGAAGAGAGCGATGGCGAGCAGCAAGTCTCGAAAGGACATCTTGTGACACGCAAGGGCGGTGTCTGAGGTTGGTGTGAACTGCCAGCCACTGTTTTTGTACTTGAAGATTATCCGGTAGCTCGTACGCCCCTTGTTCCACCGCTTGAAGGTGTTGGGCGTGGCCCAATCGCAAACGGACAGACCGGGATTCCGTTGGTGGAGGCGTAGCGCATCGTCGTGAAACGAGCGAATGCCTCGTCCTAGTCCATTTTCGCGATCTCGCGCATGTCGAGCGTGTACGCGTCCTTGGAGCGCAGGAAACTCTTGGCGCGTTTGGCCCGCTTGCGCTTCGTCGGCGGCGCTTCGTCTGCAGGCAGTCCCGACCGACAAGACTGCCGGGCGTGCGCTTCCGACCGCGCGCAGGTCCCCCACTAGCCGGGACCGCAATGCCGTACCGAACTTTGGGAAAAACCGACGTCCGCGATAAAGATCAATAACGCCAGTATCGCAGACACTACGAAGGGCGATGCGGCGGTCAGCCTACACCTTAGCCCGGCGCTCCACGATCACGCGCGTGTGGCGAATTCGACTATCAACCTTCGACCAGTATTTGTTATTGTCGCTGCGAGATTTGTGATATTTGTAAACTGGTATTGTGGCTTTGCTGCGCGCATTTCGATCTCGGGAGGATGTTGTGTTGCGAATTCTCACCATCTGGGCATGCGGATTGGCCCTTTCGGTATCTGTTCCGCTCACCAGCGCTCGGGCGTCGAGCTTTGAGGTCCTTTATACATTCATCGGCGGCAATGATGGCGGCCAGTCAGTAGCCGGTCTGATCGCGGATAAAGACGACAACCTCTACGGCACGACTACAAGTGGCGGCGGAACAAGCTGCCAGGGGACTGGCTGCGGGACGATATTCAAAGTAGCACCTGACGGGACGGAAACCATTCTGCATGCCTTCACCGGCGGAAGCGATGGTGAATTTCCCGACGGCGCCTTGATCGCGGACACGGCGGGGAATCTCTACGGTACAACTCAGCTCGGTGGCGCCGGGTGCGGCGGGTTCGGAACCGGCATAGTGTTCAGGCTCGCACCCGACGGAACGGAAACCGTGCTTCATGCTTTCGTCGGCGGCTGCGGCGGCAAGAACAACTACGGTGACGGGGGCTGGCCGGAAGCAGGTCTCATCGCCGACGCGGCTGGCAACCTTTACGGCACCACGTATTACGGGGGCGAAAATGGGTGTCTCGGAAATCCCGGCTGCGGCACCGTGTTCAAGATCGCACCCGATGGAACCGAAACGATACTTCATACTTTCTTGGGACATGACGGCGCGCGGCCGGAGGCGTCTCTGATCATGGATAACGCGGGCAACTTGTATGGCACGACATCTGGCGGTGCTGGCCGGAACGGATGTCATGGTTGCGGTACAATATTCAAGCTCGCTCCAGACGGAACCGAGACAGTCCTGTATGCCTTTGGCGGGGGCACGGACGGCGAGCATCCCGGTGCCAGCCTTATCGTGGACGACGCGGGCAATCTCTATGGCACCTCGGTCGTCGGCGGAGGAGGAGGGCGCGGCTACGTTTTCATGCTCGCGCCGGACGGAACCAAGACGGTACTATATAATTTCAAAGGGGGAAACGACGGTTGGGAGCCTGATACCGGCCTGACCGCGGATCGAGCGGGCAATCTCTACGGCACAACGTCTGCGGGCGGCGGGACGGGGTGTGGAGGCGGCGGCTGCGGAACGGTCTTCAAGCTCAAGCCCAGTGGAACCGAGAAAGTGCTTTATGCCTTCCAGGGCGGCGCGGATGGCAGGACGCCAACGGCTCCCGTCGCGCTTGTCGCGGGAAACCTTTATGGGACAACCGAATTTGCTGGAATACAAAGTGACTGTGAGAAGCAGGGATGCGGAACCGTTTTCGCTTTAGGCAAATAGAGTTGGCGATAAAGCAGAACCACATATCGCTGAGGCGTTGTCGTACACAGCGGGACGATTACCCCGGCTGAACGGCGCTTCTATCGACCTCTCGCCGCCCAAAAAAGGTGGCAGATAGGCACCTTCACGAGCGACACAATTCGTCGTGCGGCGCCGGCAACCGGAACACGAGGTTGCACCAGAAACCGAACCTTGATCAGGCGCAGTTCGCGCAGACGGCGACTTCCACGGTGATGTGGCTGAGGCCGGGATGGCGTGCGCGCAAGGCGGTCTTGATCGTCTCGGCGGTGGTCTGATCTGGGCTCACAAGAGAAACGATCAGGCTCTGGTGTCCTGGGCCGAGCCCGCCAGAGGTGTAAATCCGCGACGCGTGCACCAAGTTCGTTTTCGATCATCGCGCGGATGTCGCCGGCCAGTGCGGGGTCTGCTTCCGCATCGAGGAGCACCATGCCGCTGTCGCGTACCAACGCGTAAGACCACGACGCGATCACGCCCGCGCCGATGAGGCCCACGACGGGATCGAGCCAGCGCAAGCCCCAGATAACGACTTGCCCAAAGCTGCGGACGGTCTGGTGGACGATTTGATCGCGCAACTGGGCTTGACCAAGCGGCATCGGTTTTGATGGTGGTCAGCATCGAGGGTGTCCGGCTGATGGCAGAGCAGGTGCTTAATGTCCGGTTGTTCGCGCATCGCTTTCACCCTGCCGACGGGCTTCAATATGGCACCCGCCGCATCGGGAACACCTGTTCCCGCAAAATAGAACGGATGGCGAAACCCCATCCCGCAATCATCCCGCAGGAGATTCTGGGCCACCCCGTAACCCATTGATTTCGCTTGTCACGGATTGTCACCGTTCGGCACGCAAAAACGAGGACGAAATTTGCTTTCGTTCTACCATAACGTACTGATTTCATTTAGAAAAATGGATGGTGCCCAGGGGCGGAATCGAACCACCGACACGCGGATTTTCAGTCCGCTGCTCTACCGACTGAGCTACCTGGGCGGCGCCACCGGGAAAAGAGGCGGGTCTTGTAGAAGAGGGCGCTGCGGCTGTCCAGCGCGCACCAAATTCGCCTCTGTTTGAACCCATGTGCAGCGTTCCTGTCGCTCGTCGCACTCAGCCGGCGGTCTGGTCCGCTTCCGGTATGTCCGGGCTCGCATCCGTGTCGACTTCCTGTGTCGGAATGCGGTAACTGCCCTTCAACCAGCGCCCGAGGTCAATATCGGCGCAGCGTTTGGAGCAGAACGGACGAAAGTCCTCCTCCTCCGGTTCGCCGCAGGTCGGGCATTTGCGCATAACCCGCGTCGATTTACGGGAGGGTTCCGACATCAAATCCTCCGCGGTTGAATTCCGCGCGCGATTCGACACAGACGCGCGTCGCGCCCCGGCGAGCAAGGGCGGGGTGCACTTCATTGTCATGCAACTTCAGCCACTCGATGATCTCGGGCGAGGCACGCACGAGGATGGTTTTTCCTGGCGCGCTTGCCGCCTGCCGTTCGATGCGTCGCAGCACATCCATCGCCACGCTATCGCGTGTGCGGGTTCGGCCGCTGGCATGACAGGGGCGGCAGCATTCGGTCATCAACTTGATCAAAGGATCGCGAATTCTCTTGCGCGTGATCTCAACCAGACCGAATTCCGACATGGCCGAGATCTGGGTGGGCGTTCGGTCCTTCGCAAGACTTGCCGAGAGCAAATCGAGAACGGCCTTCACGTTCGCAAGCTCGTTCAAATGGATAAAGTCGACGACGATAAGACCGCCGACCCCGCGAAGGATAAGTTGTCGCCCGATTGCGTCCGCCGCTTCCAGATTCACTTTCAGGCTGGTTTCCTCAAGTCCCGTCGCGGCGGTGAAGCTGCCGGAGTTCACGTCGATCGCGGTGAGCGCCTCGGTTCCTTCGATGGTGATCCAGCCACCGGACGGCAGCGGCACACGGGGGTTGAGCAGGAGCTCGATGGCGTCTTCGAGATCGTATAGGTCGAACAGCACACCGGGGCCGTCGAACAACACGACTTTGCTCTCGGCTTCAGGCATGGCGCGGCGGCAGTAGGCACGCGCCGCCTCGAACGCGAGCGCATCGTCGATCAGCACCCGCGTCGTCTGCGCATCGACTTCATCGCGCATCGTGCGCTCGACGGGATAGAGATCGTGATACAGCGTGACCGGCGCGCGCGCGCTTTGCCGTTTCGCCATCACCGGCTTCCAGGCTTCCAACAGCCGCTCGGCATCTTCCCTGAAATCCGCCAGCGTGCTGCCAATTGCGGCGCTGCGCACGATATAACCCGCGCCCGCAAAGTCACGCCCATTCGCTTTCGCGATCATCTCTTCGCCGATGGCCAGCAGCCGTGCGCGTTCCGTTTCGTTCTCGATGCGTCTCGAAAGCGCTATGCCTGCCTGGTTGGGAATCAGCACGAGCAGGCGGCCCGGAATGGTGACGTTCGCAGAAAGCCGGGCGCCCTTCTCGCCGATCGGATCCTTGACCACCTGCACAACGATCTCTTCGCCTTCGCGCACGCAGTCGCCGATCTTTGGCGCCCGCTCTTCGCCGAAGCCGGGAAGATCGGCAAGACAGCGCGCCTCCCGGGCGCCGAGAAACCCCGAACGGTCGAGGCCGATATCAACGAACGCGGCCTGCATGCCGGGAAGCACGCGCTGCACGCGGCCGAGCACGATGTTGCCGATGAGACTGTGGCCGCTGCGCCCGTCGGCCCTCGCGCGCTTCAGCGCGCCGTCGTCGAGCCCGATGGTTCGCTCAACAAAAAGCTCCTGCAATCGGCCATCTTCCACGACGGCAACGCGAATTTCTCCCGCGCCAGCGTTGATAAGCACTTCCCTGTTCATCGAGTCTCAAAAGCGAGTGGCAGCGGCGAACGCTAGCACGAATCTGTCACGCTTCATAACCGCATGACGCGAGGAGGCTCACAGTTTCCAATAGCGGCAGGCCGACTACGTTTGACCACGAACCGTTCAGTGACCGAACGAACATTTCGGCGCAACCCTGGATGGCATAGCCGCCCGCCTTACCGATTCCCTCGCGGCAGGCGACATAGGACTCAATTTCCGCAGCCGAGAACCGTTTGAAGGCGACACGGGTCGTAACGATACGTGAACGAATCGGCGCATTCGCGACAGCGACAGCGATAGCCGTCACCACCTGATGCCGGCGTCCACTCAGTAAAGCGAGACACTTTCGCACATCGTCGTCGGTTTCCGCCTTGGGAAGGATTCGCCGCCCGCACGCCACCACTGTGTCGGCCGCGAGAATGAGCGCTGGAACGCCATTCCATGCGGCGCGTGCGGCTTGAGCCTTTGCGAGCGCGAGCCGCAACGCATGCGCGCGCGGCTGTTCAGCCTTGCGCGGGCGCTCGTCTATCGCTGCGGGCAGAATCGAATCGGGAACAATGCCTGCCTGTGTCAGCAGCGCCTTGCGGCGGGGGCTTTCGCTGGCGAGAACAAAAAGAAGCCGCCCCCCCAT
>DATCBQ010000148.1:0-9401 GCA_036511745.1 Rhizomicrobium sp. | reverse complement strand
CAAGAGGTAACGAGTAAGAACGTCAATCTGGGGTTTTACTCGTATGCCGTGCATCACACTGCCGCTTGATCCCGTTCTGGGGCCTGTTCTCGATATCGGAATATCGGCACCTACGGCGACGATAGTGTCCGGTTCCCCGCGACCGGCGATTCATTGGATCAAGGCGATAGCGGATACCGGCTGTTCCAACACGGCTGTTCATACTTCGGTCACCCCTATTTGTGGGCTGAAAACGATTGGGAAGGCTCTAACCAACACGGCCGCCGGGCCAGTGCCAATCAACGTTTTCCTCGCGGACATTTTCATCAGAGTCACATCGCCAACGGGCCAGGTGTTCGAATGGCCGTTTCGGAATCGAACACTTGGAGAATTGATCCATAAAATTCCTGTTGATGCGCTTTTCGGAATGGACTTCATGTCCCTGGGGACGTTCCATGTGAATGGTATCACGAAGAACGCAACGTTTTGCTGGTAGCGCCCCGCTGCCAATGCCCAACTGAAATCTACTGACGTTCCCGTTGCATCGCAAGTCGCCTCGCGATTGATCCGCTTCACTTCAAAGCGGAATCCAGAAGGACGTCCGCTTGGGGCTTGCGCCAATGCCGCGGACGCAACCGCGATACCGCATCGTTGAATCGCCAGCGACTGGCGGCAAAGACAACCTCGTTGTATAGGGCCGCATGGGACGGTTTCTGTTCGCGATTTTCGTGGCGCTGGGGATGGCGGCGCCGGCCGGCGCGCAAATCGATTCCCGTCCGAGGGTGCAGGCGAAGCTGGTGGCGGAAAGCGGCGAGATCGCGCCTGGCGGCACCGTTGCCGTGGCGCTGGAAGAAAACATTCGCCCCGGTTGGCACACCTATTGGCGCAATCCCGGCGATGCGGGCGCGCCGAGCGAAATCAAGTGGTTCCTTCCTCCCGGATGGAAAGCCGGCGCCATCCAGTGGCCTTATCCGAAGGATCTGCCGGTCGGGCCGCTGATGGATTACGGCTATGAAGGCAAGGTCTGGCTCCTCACCGAGTTGAAGGCACCGTCGAACGCGCCGGTCGGCGCCACGACGATCCGCGCCGCCGTCTCCTGGCTTGTCTGTCAGGAGGTTTGCATTCCCGAGGATGCAACGCTCGCGCTTTCCCTGGGCGTCACCGCTTCGCCGTTGCCGCCTTATGCAATTGTGCAATCCCAATTCGCCGCCGCGCGCGCCAGATTGCCGATTGCCGCGCCCTGGCCGGCGATCTTTTCGCGGCATCACGGGCTTGAGCTTTATGTCGCCGCCCCGGGCGTTGGCTCGCCGAACACGATCGCGCGGTTCTTTCCGTTCGAACAGGATGTCATCAAGGGCATCGCGCCGCAGGAGCAGGGGCGCGCGCAGAACGGTCTCGTGCTGCGGCTTGCACCCGGAAAACGGTCATGGACAGCGCCGGCGCTGAGCGGCGTTCTCGAACTCACGGCGGCGGATGGATCGACGCGCGCCTTCGCCATCGATGCGAAACCGGGCGTCGTGCCGCCGGCCAATTTCACCCAGGCGCCAAAATCCGATCTGACATTGCCGCTGGCGCTGCTCTTTGCATTTTTAGGCGGCTTGATCCTGAACCTCATGCCCTGCGTGTTGCCGATCCTGGCGATGAAGGCGCTGGCGATTGCGTCGCATGCCGGGAAAACGGGCCGCGAGGCTTCGCGCGAAGGCTTCGCATACGGCATCGGCGTGGTTTCGAGTTTCGCCGGATTGGGCGGCCTCGTCATCGCTCTGCGCGCGGGCGGTGCGGCTGTGGGCTGGGGATTTCAGCTCCAGGAGCCGCTGGTCGTCGCCGGTTGCGCACTCCTGATCTTCGCCGTCGCGCTCAATCTGTCGGGTGTCTACGAAATTCCGGGGGTCGGCGTCGGCCATGCGCTGGCGCGGCGCGGAGGCCTGTGGGGCGCCTTCTTCACCGGCGTGCTGGCGGTCGCCGTCGCGGCGCCATGCACTGCGCCGTTCATGGCCGCAGCGCTGGGATTTGCGCTCACTCAAAGCGATGCCGTCTCCCTGCTTGTCTTCATCGCTCTGGGAGTGGGCTTTGCCGCGCCGTTCGTGTTGCTGGCTTTGTGGCCTTCGCTGCTGCGGCTCCTGCCGAAACCCGGCGCGTGGATGGTGACACTGCGACAGCTGCTGGCATTTCCGATGTATGCGACGGCGTTGTGGCTGGCCTGGGTGCTGGGCGTCCAATCCGATCCCAGCCGGCTTGTTGCTCTGCTCGCGGTGGCGCTGACACTGGCGTTCGGGTTGTGGGCGTTCGCTGCATCGCGGAATGCGCGCGGCGGGACGCGGGCATGGGGATGGCTGGCGCTGGTCCTGTCGCTGCTCGCGATCGGGAAACTGGCCCTTCTCCTCGCCGGCGGTCCTCCGGCCGCCGCTTCCCGATCGCTGTCGGACATCCCGTCCGAACCCTTCACCCAGGCGCGTCTCGAGTCGCTGCGCGCCCAGGACCGTGCGGTGTTTGTGAATGCGACCGCCGCCTGGTGCGTCACCTGCATGGTGAATGAGCGGGTTGCGTTCGACGATTCGCGCGTCCGGCGCGCCTTTGCGGCGCGCCGCGTGACGTATCTCGTCGCCGACTGGACGCGGCGCAATGCGCAGGTGACGGCACTGCTGAATGCCTTCGGCCGCGACGGCGTCCCGCTCTATGTTTACTATGCCCCTGGTGCAGCCGACGGCAGGGTATTGCCCCAGATTCTCACCCCCGACGAAGTGCTGAAGGCGCTCCGGGGCGGGTAGTTTTTCTGCGCGGCGGAATATTGCGCGTCCACAGCATCGGCCTGCGCCCCTGTTGCGGCCGGGACGCCCAATTGGCAAGCTCATTGCGGCGTTGTCGGGGTAGGGTCGCGGTCCTTTCTCGAATCCGCCAGGGGCAGCCGGGATGAATGTTTTCGAAGCACCGGATTTCGATCGTCACGAGACGGTTGTGTTCTGCGAAGACAGCAAGACCAGCCTCAGATGCATCATCGCCATCCACTCCACGGCGCTCGGCCCTGCCTGCGGCGGTACGCGAATGTATCCCTATGCCTCCACGGACGCGGCGCTTGCCGATGTTCTGCGGCTTTCGCGTGGCATGAGCTACAAGAACGCCATCGCTGATTTGCCGCTGGGAGGCGGCAAGGCGGTGATCATCGGCGATCCGGCGCGGGACAAATCGCAAGCGCGGCTGCTCGCCTATGCCGATGCCGTCAACGGGCTGGCTGGTCGTTACATCACGGCGATGGATGTCGGCATCGCGCCGGCCGACATGCCGGTCATCGCCAGCGGCACCCGCTACGTTGCGGGCTATGACCAGCCCGGCAAAAGCGGCGGCGATTCCGGGCCGCTGACCGCGCTCGGCGTCTTTGTCGGCCTCAAGGCCGCGGTCAGGCACAGGCTGGGGGTCGACAGCACAAGCGGTCTGACAGTGGCGGTCCAGGGTCTCGGAAAAGTGGGAATGGGTCTTGCGGGCCGGTTGCACGCCGACGGCGCCAGATTGATCGTCGCCGATGTGAACCGCGATGCGGTTCGCCACGCCTGCGACGCGTTTGGCGCCCGCGCCGTATCGCCCGACGAAATCGCCGGGGCGGAATGCGACGTGTTTTCGCCCAACGCATTGGGGGCGGTTTTGAACGACGAAAGCATCTCGCGTCTGCATGCGCGCGTGGTTGCGGGGGCCGCCAACAATCAATTGGCGCGCAACGAGCATGGCGCGGCGCTCAAGGCCCGCGAGATCTTGTATGCGCCGGATTACGTCATCAACGGCGGCGGCATCATCTGCGTCGCGGGCCAGATTTTCGGCTGGAGCGATGTGGAGATCGAGCGCCGGGTGCTCGCGATCGCGCTCACGCTTGGGGAAATATTCCGCCGAGCCGAAGCGCAAGGCGCTCCGACAAACGTCGTCGCCGATCGCATGGCCGAAGAACGGATGCGTGCAGGCGCCAGGCGCGCCGTGAGCGCGGCTGCCGCCGCATAGCAGGTCGCCGGGCTTGCGCTATCTGTGAAGGTGATTGAGCAGATGCGGCCACAGGCCTGTCACCCCGATAACGATGAGATAAATCGCGACGAGATAGTTCAACGCCCGCGGCAGCAGCAGGATGAGAATGCCGAAGAGCAGCGCGATGGCCGGCTGCAGCATGATGATATCGATATTCACGATCGCTCCTTTTGAAAGTGTCCGGTGAAACACCGTATCGATTATTGCGATTTTTTGGATTTTTGCGAGCCGGTTTTTCGCGGCGATCCCGCGCCTCCGCCGGCATAAGACGGCGGATCGCTGGCGGGGAAGGAATCTTCCTCTTCGATATCCACCTTGCGGTCTTGCCTCGCTTTGTTCTTTGAGCCGGCGGGTTTGGCGTCGCCGGCGTCCCCGGTTTGGGTCATGGGTTCCATTCTCCGTCGCTGCCGAGAAAACGGTTCGACCGGGGGCGTAGTTCCGCAAAGTCAGGAGAGGTCGAAAGAACGCTATGGCTTCTGGCCGTTGTGAAAGGCTCCGTGGCATTCCATGGCGTCGCCGTTCGCAGGCGGTTGGCGGCAACCTGCTCGATGTTGGGCGACTGACCGGCACGAAAAAGGACTGCGATCACGGTCAGGGCAGCCAATCCGGCAGCGTCGATTGTGCGAGCGGCGTTGCGGGGCGGGTGTCGGGGTTTACGGCGGTCGCGCTCCAGCCGCCGCCCAGCGCTTTGAACAATGAGGCAAGATCGGTCGCGAGCGCCTGTTGGCTCTGTACCAGTTGATCCCGGGACGACAGGGAATTCGTCTGGGCGGTGAGCACGTTGATGAACGGCGTGAGGCCGGCGCGATACTGTGCCTGCGCGATGGCGACGGATGAGGTGGCCGCGGCCGCGGCCTCGCGCGTTGCCAGAAGCCGGCGTTGCTCGGTCGTATAGCGGGCAAGGGCATCTTCCGCATCCTCGAGGGCGGAGAGCACGGCTTTGCGATAGGCGAGATAGGCCTGCAACTGCTGCTCTTCATTGGCGCGGATGTTGGCGTGGATTTTTCCCGCTTCGAAGATCGGCCAGCTGATCTGCGCCAGCCCGATCGTGCCGAAACTGCCCGGCACCAGCAGATTGCTCAGATGGTTGCTCGTGAAAGAGGCAAGTCCGGTCAGATCGAATTTGGGATAGAGATCGGCGACCGCGACCCCGATCTGCGCGGTGGCGGCGGCAAGCTTGCGCTCCGCTTCGCGAATGTCGGGTCGGCGGCGCAGCAGATCGGATGGCAGCCCAACGGGAAGCGTCGCGGGAATTGGCGGCAACCCTGTGGGCGCGGCAAGTTCCGCCGTGAGGCTCTCGGGCTGCCGGCCCGACAACACGGCCAGCGCATGCGCCATGATGCGGACCTGCGCTTCCAGTTGCGGTATCTCGGCCTGCGTCGTCGAGACCAGTGTCTGTTGCTGATTGACGTCGAGATGGGTGACGAAGCCCGCGTTGGCTCGGGCACGAATGATGTTGAACAGGACTTGCTGGTCGCCCGACTGTTGCCGCAGCAGGGCGATGCGGGCCTGCGCCGCCCGCAGCGCCAGATAATCGGCCGCGATCTCGGCCGTCAGGGTGACTTCGGCGTCCCGCATCCCCCATAACGATGCCTCGGTATTGGCCGCCGCCGCTTCCATCGCGCGCCGCGTTCCCCCAAAAATATCGATTTCCCAGCTCGCATCGAAGCCGGCCGAATACAGCTTCATGTTTGCAGGCATGTCGGTTTGCGAAGAAGGGGCGCCCGTAAGCTTGCCGATGAAATTCGAGTTCGAATGCGTGTTGAGACCGACGCCGGTCGCGGACACGGTGGGAAGCTCCGCCGCGCCGGCGATGATTTCCTGTTGGCGCGCCTGGCGCACGCGCGACGCCGCGCTCTGCACGTCCAGATTTTCCTCAAGGGCGCCGGCGATCAGGCGATCGAGTTCGGAATCCTGAAGCTGCGACCACCAGACCGCGATGTCGGCCGTCGTGTCGACGGGGCGGCTTAAGGGGGCAGCGGCCTGTGTCGCACTGCTTTCCTGGAAGGTTGCCGGCACGGGAACGGCCGGTGTTTTGTAATCGGGACCGACATTGCACGCGCCAAGGGTTGCGCAGCCAAGAACGACAAGGATGACGCGGCGGCTCATGGTGCGGCACCCGCGGCAACTTTCTTTTGTGGTTTCCGCAGCAGAAACACCAGCGGCACCGCGCAGAAAATCGCAATCGTCAACACGTGGAAGGTCTCGACATAGGACAGCATGGCCGCCTGTCTCTGCATTTGGCCGTAGATGAGAGCCGTGGCCTGTTGCGTCGCGGCGATCTGCGGCTGCCCATGCGCCACCAGGGCCTTGACGGCATGGCCGAGCGCCTGGCGGAACGCGGGATTGAGCGGATTGAGCGTTTCAACAAATCGGGCCTGGTGGAATTGTTCGCGTCGCAGCAGCATGGTTTGAACCGTCGAGATGCCGAAAGTCCCGCCCAGGTTACGCATCATGTTGAGCAATGCCGAAGCCTGATTGCTTTGATCGGGTCGCAGTCCAACATAGGCGATATTGGTGATGGGAACGAAAAGGAACGGCAATCCCACCGACTGGATCATGCGCGCGACCGCCGCGTCGTGGAACGACATGAGGGTGTCGAGATGGCTCATGTTCCACAGCGCGACGCCTTGAACGATGAACGCCCCGCCGATCAAAATTCGCGGATCCACGCGGCTCGACAGCAATCCGCTGATGGGCATCACCAGCAATGTCGCCACGCCGCCGGCCGTCAGCGCCAGCCCGGCATTCAGGGCCGTGTACCCCAGGACTTCCTGGAGGAGCTGCGGGATGAATTGGGTGCTTCCGAAAATGATCGTTCCCATGGCAAGCATCAGCACGCTGGCGACGGCGAAGTTGCGCTCGAAGAACATTCTTATATGCACAATGGGATCTTTGCGGCGCAGCTCCCACGGAATGAACAGAAGGAAGGAGACGACCGAGATGGCGGCGCAGGACGTGATGAATGCGCTCTCGAACCAGTTGTCGCGCTGGCCGCGGTCGAGCGCGATTTCAAGGCCGCCCAGGAACAGGGCCATGAACGCAAAGCCCCAGAAATCCACCCGCAGGCCGCCCTGCAGCATTTTTTGCCGCTGTTCCTTCAATGCCGGCGGTTCGTCCACGAACATGTAGGTCAGCACCATGGAAAGGATGCCGACCGGAACATTGATGAGAAATACCCAGTGCCAGGACCAGTTGTCGGTGATCCAGCCGCCGAGCGTGGGACCGAAGATGGGTGCGATGATGACAACCACGCCATAGGCGGCAAAGGCGATGCCGCGCTTCTCCGGGGGAAAGGTATCCACCAGCATGGATTGCTCGACCGGCGTCAGTCCGCCGCCGCCCAATCCCTGGAGTATGCGCGCAACCACCAGGATGCCCAGCGAGCCGGACAATCCGCACAGCGCCGACGCCACCGTAAAGATCGCCACCGAGATCATGTAGAAGCGTTTGCGGCCGATCACGTCGGCGAGCCAGCCGCTGATCGGAACGATGATGGCATTGGCAACGAGAAAGCTCGTCACCACCCAGGTGGCCTCGTCGTAACTGACGGACAGTCCTCCGGCGATATGCCCCAGCGCCACATTCGCAATGGAGGTGTCGAGCACCACCATGAAGGTTGCGATCGAAATGACGCCGACGATCAGCCACGGATTGCGACCGCCGGCCACCGAGCGCGCGGGCGTCCATGCCTGCACCTGTTCCGGCGGTTTGGGCGCATCGCTCATGTCTCACCGGGTTCAGCGGATATCGACGGTGGGTTCGACCGACATGCCCGGACCAAGCGTGCAGTTTCGGGGCACAGTATCGAACACGATTTTCACCGGTACCCGCTGAACGACCTTCACGTAATTCCCGGTCGCGTTCTCGGGCGGCAGGATGCCGAACGCCTGTCCGGCCCCTTGCTGAATCGAATCGATATGGCCGCGCAAGGCCGCCTGCGGGCAGCCATCCACGGCGATCTCCACATGTTGCCCGCGGCGAATATGCGCGATCTGGGTTTCCTCGAAATTGGCAGTTACCCAAAGCGTGAGCGGAACGATCGCCATCAATTGCTGCCCGACCTCGACATAGTCTCCCTGCGCCACGGTACGCTGCGCGACCTGGCCATCCACCGGCGCATAAATCTTCGTGTAGGAGAGACTAAGCTGCGCCTGGGCGACCTGCGCCTTGAGCGATTTGATCGCGGCCTGCGCGCCGGCGACCTGCGCCCGGGCCACGGCAATCTGATCTTCGGCGCCGCGGGCCTGTTTTTGCGCCGCCAGCCGCTGGGCGGCGGTGTTGCGCGCCGTGGCGATGGCGGTATCGAACTGCTCCTGGGCGATGGCCAGCGGCTGGGTTCTCTTCAAGGCGTTGTAGCGCGCCAGATCTTCCGCCGCATTGGTCGCCTGTGCCGCCTGGCCTTTGGCGTTTGCGCTCGCCTGTTCGGAGGTCGCCTGGCTCAGCAGAACCTGGGCCCTGGCCTGCTCGAGTTGCGTTTCGCCTTGCGCCTGCTGGGCGAGCAGTTGGGTCAGTCTGGATTGGGCGTCCGACGGGTCGATTTCGACCAACAGCCGGCCTTTGCGAACCGTCTCGTTGTCGCTGGCGAGGACGCGAACGACCTGGCCGGCGATTCGGGGCGCCAGATAGACGATGTGGGTGTCGATGAAGGCATCGTCGGTGTTGACGTAATTGCGGGAATTCAGCCACCAGACGACGGCCGCGACGATCAGCGCGAGGACGAGAATCCCGCCGCCGATCAGAACGAGCGGACGTTGAAAAAACCCCGGACCCTGCCCGCGGCTGGTATCGGTTCCGGCGCCGCTCGGGCCAGGCTCCTGTGCCGCCATCATTCACCCCAATGCACCCCGCCCACAACAGCGGCTAACATAAGACGCGCATCGCCCGAAACCGTTCCCGCGGGGACGCCAGCCGGCACGTCTCCCGCATCGACCGGCACGGGCGAGCACGGACGCTTTTCAAGACGACAAGCTACGATACGGTGCCGCCGATTCGGTCGGCGCGCTCGCAGATGGTTTTCGCGGTTCTTGACAGAAAATCCGCGTCAAAACCGGCAGCAGCGACTGCGTCGGCTACACCTTCAACGAGAGAAGCGGTCATGCGGGAAAGCTCTTTCACACGGCGGCGAAGAAGCGGCAGACCTGTCTTTGTTTTTTCCGCAAACGTCTGCCACGTCCGGGGCGTGAAGTCGTCAGATGACGAGGCGTCGGCGATCCTCATGGCGGGTTTTGCCGACAATTCCGGATAGGCAGCCGTGCACATCAAATCGTAGAGCGGCGCCAAGATCGTCTCATCCGGATCATGGAGCAAACCGAAGTTCTTGCCGTGGGCATCGGCATTTGCGATGAGCAGATTGAAAATTGCCGCGTCAACCAGCTTCAGCACTTCGACAGCGGGCCGCGTCGCGGCACTTCGCA
>DATCBQ010000147.1:0-60470 GCA_036511745.1 Rhizomicrobium sp. | reverse complement strand
TGGATTTTGCTGCACCTGAGTTCGCGTGTTTGGAGCCTTCTCCGTGCGTTCGCCGTGGCGGGCGCACTCGCGATATGCAGTGCAGCGACCGCAACCGCACAAACCGATCCCTATACGCTGGTTGGAGACATTCCCACGCCTTCGCTGTATGGCGGCGTCGGTCTGCTCGACATGCGCAATGCCCGCTTCATGCCCGACGGCTATTTCTGGGTCGATGCGGGCCTCAAGAGTCCGGACGATCGCATCAGCCTGAACTTCCAGGCGACGCCGTGGCTCGAAACGACATTTCGCTACACCATCGATTACGCGCTGCCGCCGGTGGGTCAAAGAGCGCTTTACGACCGCAGCTTCGACATGAAGTTTCGTCTCGTGCAGGAAGATGAGTACATTCCCCAGATTGCTCTGGGTCTTCAGGATTTCATCGGAACCGGCGTCTATTCCGCCGAGTACCTCGTTGCCTCGAAGCGCTTCGGACCAATCGATGCAACATTGGGACTGGGCTGGGGACGGCTTGCGTCGCGTCCCGCCTTCACCAATCCGCTGTGCTCGATTTATGCCACGTTCTGTACGAGGTCGGGCGACACCTCGACGACCGGCGGCAGCGTGCTGGTCGGCGATTATTTCCGCGGGCAGAATGTGGGTGTCTTTGGCGGGCTGGAATACAACACGCCGATCCCCAGGCTGACGCTAAAGGTCGAATATTCCAGCGACGCCTACACCCAGGAATCGAGTTATATCCAGGCCGGTCTGCCCAAAAAGGGACACATCTTCACCAACTACGCGCCGTTCCCGATGAATTTCGGCGCGCAATACCGGTTCTGGTCGAACGTGGATGTTGGGGTCGCGTACATGTACGGCCGCGTTCCCGCCGTTAACATCGACATCCTGACCAATCCGTCGGAGCCCAATTGGGACGCGCGTCTCGACCCACAGCCGCCTTTCGTGCCGCGCAAGCCCGAAGACATCGAAGCGGCAAAGGCAAAGGCGCAGACCGCCCAACCGGCTTCCGCCCAGCCGGATATGGCCGGGGATGAGTCGTGGCGCACGCATTTCATCGATCTGACGCAATTGCCTTCCGTCGATTTGCGGCCGCCGGACCCTGCGCTGTCCGGGGCAAACGGCTTGCAACCGGTTGCAAAAACGACTGTGACCGTCGGCAAACCCGTCACCCGCGCCTCGCTGCTCGCGAGCATGCAGGGCGCCATCGAAGACCAGGGCCTGCGCGTGGACGGCATCACCATCCGCGAGGACGTCGTGCGAGTCGAGATCGAAAATCCCCAGTATCTGCGCGACACCGAAGCGATCAGCCGCGCCCTTCGGGTGTTGTCCGCAACCGCGCCGGCGGAAATCAATGCCTTCGAAGTCACGACTGCCTTCGCCCATGTTCCCCTGACGACGGTCGTCGTTCCGCGATCGCAGGCGGACGCCATGGGTCAGCAAAGCGGAACCCCGGCAGAACTTTGGGCGTCCAGCGTGTTGTCGGACGCCAGACCCTCAATCCACGATGGACCCGTTCAGGGATATCCGCGACTCCTGTGGTCGATCTTTCCGGCCGTCCAGGAGGATTTCTTCGACCCGAACAATCCCGTCTATGTCGGTGTGGGCGTGGGCGGAAGCTCCAGTCTGGAACTGCTGCCCGGACTGACGCTTGACGATCAGGCGACCTATGGTCTGTGGAACGATTTCTCAAGCATCACAAGGTCGAGCAACAGCGTGCTTCCCCATGTGCGCAGCGACGTTGCGCTCTATCTGAAGCACGGGTTCACCGGCATCGACGATGTCTCCTTCTCCTATTGGTCGAAGCCGGCGCCGGAGTTTTACGCACGGGTCACGGCCGGCTATATCGAGCAGATGTTTGCTGCCTACGGGGGCGAGGTGCTTTACCGGCCGTTCGGCCAGCGCTGGGCGCTCGGCGCCGATCTCTATGAGGCGTATCAGCGCAACGACAACGAATTGTTCGGGTTCGGCCAGTACCACTATCATGTCCTGACCGGCCAGGCTTCGCTTTATGTCGAGACGCCGTGGTACAACACGACTGCGGTTTTGCGGGTCGGCCGCTACCTCGCGGGCGACTATGGTGGCACTTTCGAACTCTATCGCCGGTTCGATACGGGGGTCGAGATTGGGGCTTGGGCCACAATCACCAACGTCCCGTTCAGCAAATTCGGCGAAGGAAGCTTCGACAAGGGCATCAAGATCGTCATTCCGACGGAATGGGCGCTTCCTTTCGGATCGTCATCGACCTACGACCTCGATATCCGGCCGATCCAGCGCGACGGCGGCCAGCCGCTCAACAACGCCACCTTGCTTTACGATACGACTCAAACGTCCAGCTACGGAGATTTGCAGCGCCAATGGCCGCATGTCTTTCAGTGATCAGGCAGCGAGTCCTTCAGATGGCAGCCTGCGTCGGCCTGGCGTCGCCATTGGCGGCCTGCGCAAACCATTCCGATATCGTCCAGATCGGAAGCCTGTTGTATCAAAAGATAACGGGAGGCGATTCCGAGGGCATTACGCGGAGCCAGGCCGATGCCGTCCCCTACGCCACGCTCGGTGTCCGCCTTGGCTCCAGCGGCGAGGCGATGTTCGTCCTTGGGTCGAAATCCGGCAGCGATCTGCAATGGGTCGGCGGGACCCGCTTCGCCATCGCCACCCGCGACGGCCGGATTCTCCGCACGACGGGGTTCGTGCATAATCTCACCGGGTTCCTGGAGCAGACCCCCGCCGTTCGGAGCGCCGCCGGCGTGCATGATTATAGTTACGATCTGGCCGATTTGAACGCGTATGGCATTGCCGTGCGTTGCAGCGAACGCGACGCCGGGCGGGAACGGATTGTCATCGTCGCAGTAGCGCACCTGACCTCGCACGTGATCGAGGATTGTTCGGCGCCCCAGCTCGACTGGCGGTTCAGCGACGAATTCTGGAAGGACGCCGCCACCAACGCTGTCTGGCGCAGCGTGCAATACGTGCATCCCGGGCTCGATCCGATAACGACGGAGACACTGCGTCCCGCAAGCTGAAGATTGTCGCGAACGGGAACGTCTTCGTTAAGCTCGTTGGAATGTCGGGTATCATCCTGCATTGAACATCGCGACTCGGCCATGTAGGGTGCGCGCCTGTAAGCAAACGAGCGCAGCAGACGAGCTGCACGCTAGCGGGGATTTATGTCAGGTTTGGTCGGGCCGGCACCCAACCTGCCACGCGTCGCAGCGGTAGGTTGCGGCTTTTGGGGCAAAAATATTGCCCGGAACCTGGCCCATCTTGGCGCCCTCCATTCGATTTGCGAGCCGGACACGGTCAGAGCGGCGAGGGTATCGGCTGAATTCGGCGTTCCTTTGCGCACCCTCGATCAACTGTTGGAGGATTCGCGCTGCGACGCCATTGCGCTGGCGTCGCCTGCCGCGCTGCACGGCAGACAGGTGCGCCGGGCGCTCGATGCCGGCAAGCATGTGTTCGTCGAGAAACCGCTGGCGCTTAATCTGGCAGAAGGGGAAAAACTGGCGGTCCTCGCGCGGCAACGCTCGCGCGTGCTGATGGTGGGTCATCTGCTGCATTATCACCCGCATATCCTGAAGCTGATCGAGCTTGTGAAAAGCGGCAAGCTTGGCGAGGTAAAATGCATCTATGCCAACCGGCTGAGCCCGGGAAGGCTGAGGTCGGAAGAGGACGTCATGTGGTCGTTCGCACCGCACGACATCTCGGTGATCCTTGCGATCATGGGGGAAATGCCGACGCGGGTAAGGGCCGAAGGCAGTTCGATCCTGAGCGAAAAAGTCGTCGACATCGCGAGCATCTTCATGGACTTTGCCGGGGGCGTGTCGGCGCGTGTCCATGTCTCGTGGATCAATCCGTACAAAGAGCAAAAAATCACGGTGGTCGGATCGAAGGCAACGGCGATTTTCGACGACAGGGTTGCGTGGCAGGACAAATTGCTCGTTTTCGACCATCAGATCGTATACCGCGACGGACGGCCCTGGTCGGTGAAGGCCCAGGCCGAACGCTACGATCTCAAGGAATGCGAGCCGCTGAGAGAAGAATGCGGGCATTTTCTCGATTCCGTCCGATACGGCACGCCACCCAGGACGGACTCGGCGGAAGCGATCCGGGTGCTGGCTGTTCTCGACGCCGCCAGTCGTGCGGTCGGCAAACGTCGTCCTCCGCGACAGGGGTTCGACAGGCACAGGCCTGTGGAGCGCAATCTGCCTTTGTCCGGTCAGTCGAGTGCAACGAATTCAGTGGCTGCCAATGACGCGGGCACCCTCATCGATCCCCGCTTCGCGAACTGATCCTCACGTCTTCCAGAGCAGTCCGGTCGATCATGGCCGGGCGTTGCCGCAACTGGCATTGGTGTCGATGAGATGACCGGGACGATCAACCATTTCGTCCACGCGACGGCCGTCGTGGATGGCGACGTGGAAATCGGAGCGCAGACCAGGATATGGCATTTTTGCCACATCCTGGCCGGATCCAGGATCGGCGAGCGCTGCGTCATCGGACAGAACGTGATGATTGGGCCGGATGTCCGGGTCGGACATGGTTGCAAAATTCAGAACAATGTTTCGGTCTATCGCGGCGTAACGCTTGAAGACGATGTGTTCTGCGGTCCCAGCGTTGTGTTCACCAACGTCATCAACCCCCGGGCTTTCATCGATCGTTCGGACGAAATACGTCCTACGCTTGTCCGAACCGGGGCTTCCATCGGAGCGAATGCGACAATCGTTTGCGGGGTTACCATCGGTGCCTATGCGATGGTTGCCGCCGGCGCGGTTGTCAATCGCGATGTCGCGAATTATGCCCTGGTCGCGGGAATTCCGGCCCGGTTCCGGTCGTGGGTCAGTCGCAGTGGAAACCCGCTCGGCGACGATTTGACATGCCCGCGTTCGGGCGAGCGATACGTCCTGCAGAACGGCGTCCTGGCGCCGGCCTGAACAGCGTCCCCGATTGAGCCGGCGCAGGACTTGGAACCCGGTATGGTACTATGAGGAATCGCAAGACGGTCCGGCTCATCGGGCGTCGGACCGATAGGGGGATTGATGCCTGCTGAAATGCCTTCCGGCCGCGATGCGGCAAGCATCGACGTGAATGTCCTCGCGGCGAGAATTGGCGCCTTCGATGCCGTGATCGGTATCGTCGGAATGGGGTATGTCGGGCAACCGCTGGCACTGGGAGCGCACAAGAAAGGTTTTCGCGTCATAGGATTCGATACCGATCCGAACAAGGTCGACGCGCTGAACAGCGGCAAGTCCTGCATCGCCACGATTGCCGATGACAAAATTTCGCTGATGCGGGACAGCGGCCGCTTTCGGGCAACCGGCACCGACGCTGATTTGTCCGAGCCGGATGTCGTGTTGATCTGTGTGCCCACTCCCTTGACCAAAAATCGCGAACCGGACCTGTCGTTCGTCGAGCAGACTTCGCACAGCATTGCCCGCTCACTGCGCCCCGGCCAGCTCATTTGTCTGGAATCGACGACCTATCCCGGAACCACGACGGAAATCGTCAGGCCAATTCTGGAGGCGACAGGCCTGAAAGCCGGCCGCGACTTTTTTCTGGCCTTCTCTCCGGAACGCGAAGATCCGGGCAACGCGCAATTTCACACCACGATCATTCCAAAAGTGGTCGGAGGCGATGACGATGCCAGCCGGCTGCTGGCCAACGCGTTCTATTCATCGCTGGTCGACAGCATTGTGCCGGTCAGCTCGTCCGCGACCGCGGAGGCCGTCAAGCTTACCGAAAACATCTTTCGCTGCGTGAACATCGCTCTCGTCAACGAACTGAAACATATCTACGGGCGCATGGGCATCAATGTCTGGGAAGTGATCGACGCGGCTTCCACCAAACCGTTCGGCTTCATGCCGTTCTATCCGGGTCCCGGACTCGGCGGCCACTGTATCCCCATCGACCCGTTCTATCTGACCTGGAAAGCGCGCCAGTACGAAGTCCCAACCCGCTTCATCGAACTCGCCGGCGAGGTCAATTCGGCCGAACCGCGCGAAGTGGTCAATGCAATGGCCGTCGCGCTTTCCGCCCGCAAAAGGCTCAGCCTGAACGGGGCGCGCATCCTTCTTCTCGGCGTCGCCTACAAGAAGAACGTCGATGATTTGCGGGAGAGTCCGGCACTCGTCATCATGGACGAACTTGTCGCGAGCGGCGCCGATGTGCGCTACTTCGACCCCTGGATCCCGGCAATTCCCCAGACCCGCGCGCATCCCGATCTGGCGGGCCGCGAGTGCATCGTCTGGCAGCCGGAACGATTTTCACAATACTTCGATGCCGCCCTGATCGTTACGGATCATGACGGGGTTGACTACGCGGAGCTTGTTGGGTCCATTGATCTCGTGGTCGATACCCGCAACGCAACACGCAATGTGCGGCAGGGGCGCGAACGGATCATCCTCGCCTAGCAACCCGTGGATCCGTTGCTCGGTCCGACAACACGAACCGGATTGTTTGCATGCCGAACCTCATCCGAACCCAAATGCGCGTCATCGGCGCAATTGCCGTGCGCGAGATCAATGCCCAGCAGACCAGTCTCATGTACGGATATGCCTGGTCTCTGGTCGATGTGGGGCTCTCGGTGCTCGGTCTCTGTGTGATGAAACTGGTACTCAGGGCCTTCAATCCTCCGGGTCTTCCGCCCGCGACTTTCGTACTGACGGGCGCGTTGCCATGGTTCCTGTTCAGCGCGCTCTATCACAATGCCGGCCCGTCAATCGGGAGAAACAGGAAGCTTCTTTCCTTGCCGGCCATTACTGAACTCGATTTGATTTTTGGATCTTCCGTTCAGCTTATTATCACATATACCATCGCTTTTATTATAGCGACCGTCATTTCAAGTTACTTTGAACATTCCGGCTTTCCAAAGTTTTTTCTCGGCGTCTGTATAATGTATGTGGGTTGTATTGCTATTGGCATCTCTTTCGGAATGATGATGATGCTCCTGGGGCGGGTCTATTCGCCTGCTGGAAAATTTATCAGCTTTTTCATGAGATTTGCTCTTTTCTTATCCAGTGTATATATGCCGATCACGAGGTTTCCGACCTACATTTGGCCCTATCTCATTTGGAATCCGATGCTTCAGATCGAAGAGCTGATCCGCCAGTATTGGTTTCCCAACTATGTCAGTCCGGTCGGAAGCCCTTTTTACATCGCGGAATGCATACTGGGAATGGTCGCCCTCGGTCTGCTGTGCGAACGGTATACGCGCGTGCGCATGCCGCTGACATGAGTGTCCTGCTGGAAGACGTCACGAAGGCCGTTAAATTGCAGGGCAAGCCGCATCTGCTGTTCGACAAGCTCAACCTGGAGATCGGCCGCACTTCCCGCATTGGCATCCTCGCACTGCCGAAATCCGGCAAGAGCACGCTGCTTGGCATGATTTGCGGAACGGCCCGACCCGATAGCGGGCGCATTCAAAAGGACCTGAGCGTTTCCTGGCCTATCCCCTCGGGCTCCTTTATCGTCCCCAGTTCGAGCGTTGCCTGGAACATTCGATCTCTGGCGCGGATATACGGTGTGAAAAATCCGGATTTCGTGCATTCCGTTGGGGAATTGGGGGGATTGACGAACTTTCTCAGTCAGCCGGTTTCGAGATGTCCTCCCTATGTGAAGGGACAACTGGCATTCGCCCTGGGAATCGCAATGGAGTTCGAGCTTTATCTGTTTGATAACACGATCGTGCCGCAACGAAAGGAATTCAAGCTCCAGGCCGTTGAGAGTCTGCGCCAGCGGACCGAAGGCAAAGCAATCCTGTTCGTCACCAGTGCGGCCCAGGCGGTAACGGAATTCTGCGATTCGATTTACGTCCTGGAACAGGGCCGTGCTACACACTTTCCCGAAGCAAGCGAGGGCGTGGAATATTTCAAGGCGTTGCAGAAGGCCGAGGCCGAACGACAAAGTGCGATCGCGGCCGACCGAAAGCCGGAAGACGCAACGCCGGACTCAACCGCCGGCGACGATGACCAGAACGTTGAGATGGCGACGGCACTTCTTTCGGACTTCTGAATTTTATCCGGCATGCCGGAGCGAACACGATAACGAAACGGGATTTGCGGAAGGGTCATGACATTGACAAACAGGCTGATCGGCTCACGTCCCGCTGGCGCAGAGGTCGAACCCCTTGAGCCGGTGCGATCTCGTCAAAGCGCTCCCTTGCGGCACATCGCCGGCGGAATTCGCAGAAGCGCCGACTGGCTGTCGGAACTCACCTCTTTTTGGACCATCGTTCCCGTCGCCGGCCTGGTGGGGTTCATCTATCTCTATGGCTTTACGGACTCGCTGTATCAGTCGCAGGCAATTGTCGATCTTCAGAATTCCTCGGCGTCGAGTTCCAGTCTCGGTTCGTTGATGGGCAGCAGCCTGCTCGGCAGTTCCGCGGGCACATCGGAAACCGGAGCAGTGGTTCAATATATCGAATCGCCCGATATCCTGAAGCTGCTCGACAAGCAGTTTCATCTGCGGCAAATTTATTCGTCCAAAACCCACAGCCTGTTCTGGCGGATGGACGCGGACGCAAGCGACGAAGATTTTCTCAGTTTTTATCAGCAGATGGTCACCAACTCGCAGGATTCGACCACGTTGCTGATAACGATCAACGTGCTCGACTATGACGCAAAGCGGGCGCAGGCGATCTGCAACGCGATCGTCCAGCTGTCGCAGAAATTTGTGATCAATATGTCGATGCAGATGGCCGCATCGACGCTCAAATTCGCCCAGACGCAACTCGGCGACGCCACCAAGGCGGTCGAAACGGCTCAGCCCTACGAGCGCCCGGTGGCCGAGATGGAATTGACCGCCTCCCAACAGGCACTGGTGGCGGCCCAGAGCCTTGCCAACCAGCAGCAGTCATTTCTGCTGGATGTACAGGTTCCCAACTACCCGACCGATACCGGAGATCCCGACAGACTTGTGTCCGAAGCGTCCATTCTGCTTGCCAGTGCTGCGTTTTACCTGATCGCCCATCTGCTTCTGGCAAATGTTCGCGATCATCGCCGCGCATAAGGGGAGTTCCCCGGAACCTGCCGTGCGGGATCGCTATGCAGCAGGTGAAGACGCAGGGCTGTCGGCCGGCCGTTCCCTCGCCAGGGACGTGCACAGAATGTCGATAATCCGTCCCGCTGTGGCCTCGGTTCCGTAGCCGGGAATGTCGCGCCTTTCCCGATATTCCGGCACGCTCCACATCCTGTTCCAGCCATATTCGACGGTCTCGTTCCATTCGGTCTCGTCGCGCAGCGTGACGCACGGAATCCGGTGGAAATAGGCTTCCCTCTGAAGGCCGCCGGAATCGGTGATGACGACCTCTGCCCAGCGGACCAGTTGACACATGTCGAGATAGCCCAGCGGCTCGATGGTCTTGACCATTTCGCTGTCGAGATTGAGTCCGGCGGTCTTGAGGGCTTCGCGGGTTCGCGGATGGAGCGGAAGGATCAGCGGTCTGCGCTCGGCCTCGGCCCTGAGATACGCCGCGATCCGCGCCAGCCGCTCGCCACTTGATACGTTTTCGGCACGATGAAACGTGGCCACTCCATAACGGCGCGGTTCCAGTCCGAGTTGCAGCAGGATGGCAGACATGCGTGCCGCCAGCGGCGTGGCGATCAGTGCCGCATCGAAGGTGAGGTCGCCCACCTGATGCACGCCATGAACGATTCCTTCGCGCTTGAGATTGTCGACCGCGCGGGACGTGGGGCACAGCAAAACGGCGCTCAGATGATCGACGACGACGCGGTTGATTTCTTCCGGCATCCGTCGGTTGTAGGAACGAAGGCCGGCTTCGATATGGACGATCGGGATGTTGAGTTTCGATGCGGCCAGCGCGCCCGCCAGCGTCGAGTTCGTGTCGCCATAGACGATCACCGCCCGCGGCTGCTCGGAGACGAGGATGGTTTCCACGGCCTGCATCATCCGGCCGGTCATTTCTCCGTGACGGCCACCGTGAATGTCCAGATAGTACCGCGGCGAGCGGATGCCGAGTTCGGCGAAGAACACATCGGACATGTCCGGATCGAAGTGCTGTCCGGTGTGAATGACCACTTCGTCGAACTGGCCCGTTTCGCGCAATCGCCGGGACAGGGGAAAAGCCTTGACGAACTGCGGTCGGGTGCCCAGGACGGTAACGATCCGAATGGGGGTGCGCGATTCCGGATGTCCGATACGCTCTGTCAATTGCGATCCTTCTGCTCTGCCATGCGCAGTCTGGACGTTTCATGGTAAACGCCGGCTCACGTAAGAAGGCCGCGCGCGGACTCCCGGGAAAGAAGACCCTAGCGCGGGCCGTCCCGACTTCCTAGTTTGATCGCACATCGTCACTTCGAGCTTGACACACCAATGCCGTGTGTTGCCCCGACCCTGACGACCGTGCGATTTTCGGCACGGCTGGAATTGAAGGGGCTCGATCATGGGCGTTGACGCCCCGGATTTTCGCGCTGCACGGGTCGTTCTCAGGCGAAGCATGCGCGCGGTCGCTTTGCGCGCCATTGACCTCGGCCTCATGGGAGCCGTTGTCACGGCAATCTCGGCCTTCGACCGGCGGCGCGGGCTCTATTTGCGCGGCCGGATTCTCACAATCCGGCGCCGTCACGACGATCATACGGATTTTTGGCGGGCGGCCTCTCTGAGATATCCCTCGGACCGGACCTTCCTGCGCCAGGGTATTCACTGTGCGCTTCGTGCGGGCAGACAGGCCGAAGCGGAAGCCGGTATGGCATCGTTGCTGGCGGCGCCAGGGCTGACCGCAGCCGATAGCGATTTCGTTCTGGGGCTCGCTTTCGTGCATGACCGGCGCGGCGATCGGGCCGGCGTGCGCAGTCTCATACGGCGGTTCTTCAAAGGCCTCCGGAGCAGGCCCGACCGGCGCATCGCGGCTTTGCGGTTGAACGGAATTATCCATACCCATTTCGGGCGCACGGCGGATTTGGACGCAACGGCAACGCATGAGCGAAGCCACCGCCGGCTCGCGAGGATGATCGACCGGTCCGTTTCGCAGCCGGCGCCGAGAATGCTGCTCCAACGGGTTGTCAAAAGCGAGGCAATGCTGGCGGCCAAATGCCCGTTGGTTCTTTTCGACACCGCGGTCTCGCGCGCGCAGTGCATCGCCTTTGTGCGGCTGGTTCACGCCAGGTTGGCGGGCGGCGAGCCGTTCTCGTTCGTGCGCATCGGCGATGGAGAAGCGGCGTGTCTGCCCTACGAGCCGTATCTTTCACGTCTCGCCGGAGGCGACGCAATGGAGCGGGAGCGAATCTGGTGGGGCAAGACGTTGAGCGTCGCACAACGCGGGCGGATGAGCCGGCTGGTCTCCAATGCGATCTGGAGCGCCGACTGCATCGGAATCCCCACCGCGTCGCGGTATCTTCGCGAATTGCGGCCGACAGCGAACGATTGGCTGGATCGCAATCTGACCGGACGCGGGCTGCGCGCGATCCTCTATTGCGTCGAACATTACGAGGCCTTTCGCGGCGTCGGGATGCCCGCTCCCGTGTTTACCTCCTGCCATCTGCATCAGGATCTGGAGCGATGGGAGATTTACCCGGAGCTGCTCGCGGGAAAGCGGGACGTCGTGCTTGTCTCCTGCCATCCGGATCTGGCGGATTTTGTCCAGACCAGGTTTGGCGCGAGGGTCGCCGCCAGCGTGATCCTGCCGCCGGATCGCGTCTCGGCGCCATCGCTGAAACACCGGGCGGACGCCCGCAGTCTGCCGGACATTCTCGATCGGGTCGCGGAGACGCTCAAGCACCGGTCGGATGGTCGCCTTGTGCTGATCGGCGGGGGATATCTCGGTAAATGGCTGGGCGATGTCGCACGGGCGAGCGGCGGCATCGCACTGGATGTGGGCAGCGTCTTCGACTATTGGCTCGGAATGGCGACGCGCAGTTATCTCGACCTCAATCCGGTATGACGGCGGCAATTCCATGACGGATGCAGCCAAGCCCGACCTATCCATCATTGTCGTGAGCTATGGTTCGCGCGAGATGACGCTGCAGGCCCTGCGCTCGATCGAGCAGGGGATTTGTACGGTCCCCTACGAGGTGCTGGTGGTCGATAACGGCTCACGCGACGGTTCGCCGCCGGCGATTGCCGCGGAATTCCCCGAATTTCGCCTGATGGCCGAGCCGGTCAATCTCGGATTCGCGGGCGCCTGCAATCTGGCCGCGCGAACCGCACGGGGAAAATATCTCCTGCTGCTCAATCCCGATACGGTCGTTCGAAACCATGCCATCGACAGCCTGCTCGCGTTCGCCCGCCGCCGCCCGGAGGCGGGCATCTGGGGCGGCAGCACGCTGTTCGCGGACGGTACGTTGAATCCGATGTCATGCTGCAGACGGCCCTCGCTATGGAACCTTTTTTGCAGCGGCGTGGCGCTCGACACGCGCTATCCGCAATCGCCGCTGTTCGGCTCGCGCAGTTACGGGGGCTGGGATCGCAGCAGCGAGCGCGAAGTGGATATCGTGGCGGGCTGTTTTCTCCTGATCCGCAAGACGCTTTGGGATCGGCTCGGGGGATTTTCGCCCGATTTTTTCATGTATGGAGAAGATGTCGATCTCTGTCTGCGGGCGCGCCGGCTGGGGTTTCGCCCCGCCTTTACTCCGGCAGCGGCCATCGTGCATCACGGCAGCGGGACCGAAAACGACCAGGCGCGGAAGATCCGACAAATCCTCGCCGCGCGGGCGCTCTTGATTCGTCGGCACTTTCCGCTTTTTAAGCGGCCGGCGGGGCTTGCGCTGTTGGCATTGCGACCCATGCTGGGCCGGCTGTGGGCGAAACACGCTTTGCGCGAAACCTGGAGCGAAGTCTGGGCCTTGCGGCGCCAATGGATGATGGGCCGCTTCTGATCATGCCGGTTTTGACCATGGATGGCGCAGCGAATCGGCGGTCGCGAAGATGAAGGTTCTCATCATCGGCAAGACGGGACAGCTCGCGCGCGAGCTGGCCGACCTCGACTGGCCGCCCTCGTTTCAGGTCCGCCAGACCGACCGCGGCGATTGCGATCTGGCGGAGCCGCGTTCGATCAGACGGGCCCTTCTGACCGCCAGACCGGATCTGGTCGTCAACGCCGCCGCCTGTACTGCCGTCGATCGCGCGGAGGCGGAGCCCGAACTGGCGATGCGGATCAACGGCGAAGGGCCGGCCGCCCTGGCGCGCATCTGCGCCGAAACGGGTGCCGCGCTCGTCCATATTTCCACCGATTACGTGTTCGACGGCAATAAGACCGCAGCGTATCTCGAGGGCGATGCCGTCAATCCGTTGTCGGTGTATGGTCGCACGAAGCTGGCGGGCGAGCGTGCGATCCGGGAGAGCTTGGCCCGACACGTCATCATCAGGACCTCGTGGGTGTTCTCAAGCCACGGCAACAATTTTGTCAAAACGATGCTGCGCCTCGGCGCCCAGGGGCGGGAGATTCGCGTGGTCGCCGATCAGACCGGGGCGCCCACCTCGGCGCGCGATCTCGCGCGTGCCATTTTGACGATTGCAACGGCAATATCGGCACAGCGCGGGGTCTGGGGGACATTTCATTATGCTAGTGCGGAGCCGACCAGCTGGTTTGCCTTCGCGCAAACGATATTCGCCGAATCCGGAGATCGGTTACCCGTCACGGTAACGCCCATATCCTCCGCCGACTACGGGGGCGCCGCGCCCCGCCCGATGAACTCCGTGCTGGACTGCCCGCGCATTCGCGACGCGTATGGCATCGATCGGCCGTCATGGCGCGAGGCGCTGACCGAAGCGCTTGCCGAGATCGCCAGCCCGGAGAGCCGGCCATGACCGAAAGCGCAGCACCGCCGGCGAGCGGGCCCCAGGTCGAACCCTGTACGCTGACGGAGATTCTCCTGATAACGCCGCGGCGGCATTCGGACGCGCGGGGCTATTTTATGGAAGCCTACAACGAAGACGCCTTTCGCAAGATCGGTGTGAGCTGTCGTTTCATTCAGGACAATCAGTCGCTGTCGGCGCAGCGCGGCACCATCAGGGGCATGCATTTCCAGACGCCGCCATTCGCGCAGGCGAAGCTGGTGCGCGTCTTGCAAGGCGCCATATTCGACGTCGTCGTCGATATCCGTTCGGGTTCGCAGACGCGGGGAAAATACGTGTCGGCGCTGCTCAGTGCGCAGAACGGCCGGCAGCTCTTCGTTCCGGCCGGCTTCGCGCATGGCTACTGCACCATGGAGTCCGACACGGTGGTGCTTTACAAGGTCGATGCGCCTTACTCGCGCGCGCATGAAGGCGGCCTGGTGTGGAACGATCCCGAGGTAGGGATTGCGTGGCCGGAGCAGGCGGAGGCAGGAACCCTGCTGGAGCGCGACCGGCAATTTCCGTTTTTGCATGGCCTGCTCGACCATTTCTGATCGGCTGGCCATTTCTAATCGGCTGGCCATTTCTGATAGGCTCACCCTTCCTGAAAAGAGGCACGAATGAACGGGGCGATACGGCCTTCGACGATCATGGTGACGGGTGGCGCGGGCTTTATCGGCTCGGCCGTGGTGCGTCATCTGCTGGCCGACACCGGGGCGGTTGTTGTCAATCTGGACAAGCTGACCTATGCGTCGAACCCGGCGGCTTTGGAGGCGTGCGAGCATCATCCGCGCTACCGGTTTGTGAAAGCCTGCATCACCGATCGCGCGGCGATGGATGCGGTCCTGGAAGAATTTCGCCCCGACGCGATCATGCATCTGGCGGCCGAGAGCCATGTCGACCGTTCGATCGACGGGCCGCAGGATTGCATCAACACCAATATCGTCGGGACCTATGTGCTTCTGGAAGCCGTCCGGCAGCATCTGGCACATCGGCCGCGCACGGATGATTTCCGGTTCCATCATATTTCGACGGACGAAGTGTTCGGTTCGCTCGATGCGGATGGCAGCTTTACCGAGTCCAGTCCCTATGCGCCGCGCTCGCCCTATTCGGCGTCGAAGGCGGCCTCCGATCACCTCGTGCGCGCCTGGCATGCGACCTACGGAATTCCCGTTGTGCTGTCCAACAGTTCCAACAATTACGGACCGTGGCAGTTTCCCGAAAAGCTGATCCCGCTGATGATCCTGAAGGCACTCAACGGCGAGGCGCTGCCGGTCTATGGCAGCGGCAGCCAGGTGCGCGACTGGCTTTACGTGGAAGATCACGCGCAAGCGCTGTATCTCGTGCTGACAAGGGGCCGTGTGGGGGAGAGCTATAACGTCGGCGCCAATTGCGAACGCCGCAACATCGACGTGGTTTGGGCGATCTGCGATCTGCTCGACGAAATGGTTCCCGCAAACGACGGGAAACCGCGCCGCGAATTGATAAAGAGCGTTGCGGATCGGCCTGGTCACGACCATCGCTATGCCATCGATGCTTCCAAAATGCGGGAGGAAATCGGCTGGTCGGCGCGGGAGAGCTTTACGTCCGGAATCGGCAAGACGGTTCGCTGGTACCTCGAGCGGAAAGACTGGTGGCACAACAGCGCGACTTATCGCGGCGAAAGGCTCGGCTTGGGCACGCAGCCGGCGGCGCGGGTCCGATGAAAGGGATTGTTCTCGCCGGCGGCTCCGGCACGCGACTCCACCCGCTGACATTGGTCGTCAGCAAGCAGCTGCTGCCGGTTTACGACAAGCCGATGATCTATTATCCGATATCGACGTTGATGCTGGCGGGCATTCGCGAAATTCTCATTATCACCACGCCGCAGGACCAGGCGCTGTTTGCCCGGCTGTTGGGCGATGGCAGCCGCTGGGGCATTCAACTCAGCTACGCCGTCCAGCCGGCGCCGGAAGGCCTGGCCCAGGCGTTTATCATCGGTCGCGCATTCGCCAATGGCGAGCCCGCGGCCCTCGTTCTCGGCGACAACATCTTTCATGGCGCGGGGCTCACGGCGATGCTGCGAAGCGCCGTCGAGCGAAGAAGCGGCGCCACGGTTTTCGCCTATCGGGTCCACCAGCCCGAGCGTTTCGGCATCGTCGAGTTCGACGAAAACGGGGTTGCGCTTTCGGTCGAGGAGAAACCCGCGAAGCCGCGATCGGACTGGGCCGTGACCGGGCTCTATTTCTTCGACGGACGCGCCTGCGAGATTGCCGGCGGACTAAAACCGTCGCGGCGCAACGAGCTTGAAATAACCGGCCTGATCGACGTCTATCTGCGGGAAGGTTCGTTGCGTGTCGAGCGGCTTGGTCGCGGCATCACCTGGTTCGATACCGGCACCCATGAAGCGCTGCTCGACGCCGCCACCTTCATTCGTCTCATCGAGGAGCGGCAGAAACTGAAAATCGCCTGCCTTGAGGAAATCGCCTGGCAGCAGGGATTTATCTCGAAGGCGATGGTAAGAGAATACATCTCCGGTTCCACCAACCCTTCGCTGCGCGAATATCTCGAGGGGCTGATCGAGTCGGCCGACACCACATGAGCGATCCAGCCGTCGCGTTTGAATTTGATCCGGAAATGCAGAGCTGATGCCCGCGGCGGCAGAACTGTTCGGAGCCGGTCGCCGTTTTTTGCTGGAATGGCTGCCGAAGGGTGTCGCCGGAGCGGAAATTGGCGTGTGGAAAGGCGACTTCACGCAAAAGCTGATCCAGTCGACCCGGCCGCGCGCGTTACACCTGATCGATCCCTGGAAGTTCGTCCCGAGGTTTCCCAATCGCTGGTATGGGGGAATGGAGGCAAAATCCCAGGAGGACATGGATGCAATATTTGCCGGCGTCCAGTCCCGGTTCGGTTCGACTGCGACTGTGTCGATCGTCCGCAAGCCGTCAATCGACGCGGCGAAATCCTTTCCGGATGCATCGCTTGATTGGGTTTATATCGACGGCGATCATTCGTTCGAAGCTGTGCTGGGCGATCTTCGCGCCTGGATGCCAAAGCTCAGGCGCGGCGGCGTCCTTGCCGGCGACGATTTCCAGTGGCGCGACGAAGACGGCAATTTTTCCGTGCGAAGGGCGGCCGTGCAGTTTGCGGACGAGAAGAGCCTGCCAATCAAGTTTGTCGTGAACGGACAATTTGCTTTTCAATTGTGAATAATTGCATGACCCGGGGCAAAGAATGATTCTGTACCTCGTTCAGGCCCATCGCGACGTCGAGCAGATTTTGGCGTTTCTCGAACATTCTTCGCATCGCGGTTGTGCCTATCTGCTGAACCTCGACCCTGGCATGCGCGACCGGGCAGAAGATTTGAGGTCGCAAATCGCCGCGCGAAAACTGGAGAGCGTTACCGTCAGAATCGGGGTGCCGGTAGCCTGGGGCGGTATTTCGCAAGTCCATGCATTTCTCGACGCGCTCGCATTTGCGCTCACAATGGACGAACCGTGGGACCATCTCATCAATCTCTCGGCCGACAGCATCGCGTTGGCGCCCCAGGCCGGGATTG
This sequence comes from Rhizomicrobium sp., assembly GCA_036511745.1. Classification (GTDB taxonomy): domain Bacteria; phylum Pseudomonadota; class Alphaproteobacteria; order Micropepsales; family Micropepsaceae; genus Rhizomicrobium. The sequence continues at coordinate 43,150 of DATCBQ010000147.1, read as the reverse complement.
AAAGTTTTTATGCCAATGCATTGCGCAATGGTCAGCGCGTTCATCTCTCCTATTTTGGATCCGGAGTCAGACTATCCGGATTTTCGCTGCTCGACTGGGGCGGCGCCGAGGGCTTCGATGCCCGGGCTGAAATGGTTGACCTGTATCGACGCGTGCCGGCTTTGGTGGATTCGAAGGTAGCGAATCTGATCGGGGAAAGATCGACCAGCCCGCTTTTTCGCTGGAGGCATCGCTGCGGGATCCATGTCACCGACCTTGTCCTGGAAAAAAAACTCGTAATGCGGTCGCTGCTTCCCCTTGAGGCCGAATATCGAATCAGGAGTTTTGGTAAACGGCTGCTTTTTGGGGGACGTGCGTGGTATACGCTGGCGCGCAGCGCGATAGAAGACATGCTGTCCGATCCGTTCCTCGGCGAAGTGGTGAATATGCTGGAGCACTTCTTCTGCCCGGACGAACTGTTTCTCCAAACCTACTTCATGCATGGCGACCGGTTCAAACCGAAAGAAATCGACCGGGAGAATCAGCGCTTCCGCCGCGGCGATGCGGTCGCCATCCGCGACGAGATGGCCGAAGAGCTGTTCGCAAGCGGCGCCTTCTTCGCTCGCAAGGTTGTGCTTCGCAATTGCCCCTCGCTTCGCTCGACGTTGGACATGATGATACAGGAACAAGATGAGTCTGCGGGATCGTCGCGCAATCACCCGGTTTGATATAGTCGCGAAGCGCAAGAGGGGATCGGTTGCCGTCGCCTCTCCCGCGGATTTCGAGTTGCGGCACGCGGGCGAAAGCAGCGGGGCCGGGCTTTCGGACGAGGGAACAGTCTATTGTGCGGATTTTTCCGCACGGCGTCTGTTCTTCGTCATATGCGATCGTCGGCAGGAGGTGCTCACATCCCCTTTTCTTTACCTGGCGCAGTTCGAGCAGGCAACGCAAATTGTGTCAGTACCGTTTGAGCGTCTCCAGGAAGTAGTTCCGGATGTCGTCGGGCAACCCGTAATTGTTTTTTCCATCGGACGATGCGGTTCCACGCTGTTGGCAAAACTGTTGAACGCAGTTGGAACTCCCACTGTTTCCGAACCCGACGTCTTTACCCAGATTGCCGACCGAAAGAGGGTTCCGATTTCGTTGGTCGGCTCCGGGATCGGCCGAACCCTGATTCGAGCCTGCGCGGCCTCATTCAATTCCTCTGTCGGCCCAAGGTTCGCTGTAAAGCTCAGGAGCCAGTGCAACGGCATAGCGTCATTGATTGCGCAAAGTCTGCCCGAGGCAGAATTCATCTTCATGATGCGGGAGCGAATTTCCTGGGCACGCTCTCGTTTTCGTGCCTTCGGGGGAGAACCCGAAGCGCTGGCTCGAATGTTCCGTTGGGGGATCGAATCGTTTCACAATCTATCCATCTCCGGCAATCGTCCGAAGCTGGTTTGGTACCAAGATGTCGTGGAAAATCCGCTGCAAGCAGTTCGCGACCTGGGGTTCGAAGCCGGAGGGCCGGATAGTTTTGAACTGGTTGAAACGGCAATGCGTCAAGATTCGCAGCAAGGTTCCAGGCTGCAGCGAGAGTTGCTTCCAGCGCGCGAGATGTCGACCGATCAATTCCAGGCGTTTGAACGCGAATGGCAAGCCGTGAGACCTGGAGATCTAATCTCGCGCTACTCCCTGGAACGCATTGGTTGAAATGTTCGCGATGCTATTCCTGAAAATATTCCGAGTAAGGCGTGTTCGCAAGTTTACGCTTGAGGTCGGCGTAATTTGCAATTTCTTGTTCCAACCTGTTGATCGAAAGCTTTGCGATAACCGTCTTCAACGACCGGGGAACAACCCCCAGGAATTGTTGGAGGCGACCAAGCTCTCCGTCTGCGTTTGCCCCCGTCAACTTTTCATATTCAAGATCAATCATTTGATGTTGCCGAAAAATCCGATCGACTTCCGCTTCGCGCAGTTTCGTTTCCTGGAAATTTTTCAGACATTCCTCCGCATCGATAAATATTGGAGGAATTTTGCGAGGTTCTTCCCCCGTTGTCCTCATCGTGCGGCCGGTGACATGATTCACTGCGACCCATGACAGGTATCGCTTGAGGAGATTGCGCCGCTTGAGATGCACTATTGCGATGTCGCAATCCCCGGCAATTATTTCTCGAGGCCTGGCAAATACGGGAAGCAGAAGTTCGTCGTACTTGAACTTGAAACCAACCGACCGGCGGCCTTGTGAGTCGAAGGCAAATTTGTACAGGAAGCAGGTGGGGTCTCCGTGCCGAATTGCCCGCATGCGTGCCTCGTAAACGGAATCCGTTCGTATCGACTTTCGATAGGCTCCAAAAAAACCTTCCACGCGCCGCGGGTTAAAAATCTCCATGTGACAAGTGATTTGGGGATGGGACTGAAGAAAGTTGACCAGCATGGTGCTGCCCGTTCGCGCCGCACAGGTGATCATGAAAAGACCCTTGCGCAGGGGCAGATACACGGCGTCGGTCATGGCATGTCCGCGAATTGGAAGGGGTTAGACAAAGAGCTGTGGGAGCCGGTATTACCGCATTGCTGTATCGACGGTCTGTCAACCGCCCAGTATTGAAAACATGCCAGAGTTGCGAACCGAAGGTTATCGCGGAACATAGTCCAATCTGTCGAAGCTCGACTGCGGCGCTGCCCGGCAACTTTGAGCCCGCGAAAGGCGCTCAACGAGCCCGGCAGCGTTGACTTAACATGAATCTGTATGCACACGAATACCGTCGCCAAAGGCGCCACGTTGAGGTTTACGAGACTGGGATGGCTACACTTCTTATCCATATTGGAATGCCGAAAACCGGCACAACCTCCCTGCAGCGCGCTCTCTCGAGGGCGAGCGAGGGACTCTTGCGGGTTGGGGTGATCTATCCTACGGAGTTTCGGAACCGCGGCGGTTATGCGCACCATCCGATTGCAGACGTCTTGCTGCAGGAAAAATCCGCCCATGCGGCCGCGCTGCAGCCGTTTTTTGAATATGCCAAACGGAACGCGGATTCCGATATCCTTATTTCGTCCGAGGCGTTTACGAACTGTCTGGCTCAAACCAGGCTTCCACGGTTTTTGCACTTCCTGCACGCATGTTCCGCATATCACCGCGTTCGTGTGGTGATGGCATTCAGGCGGATCGATTTGTTCATGGAATCCATGTACCTGCATTCCGTTAAAGCCGGCGAAACCAATGTTGGGTTTTCCGAATATATTTCCGATCGCAAGTTCTGGAGTACCGAATTGCTGAGGTCCCTGGCGTCGCTCAGGGAAAGCAGCGTTGTTCAAGATGTCGAGCTTCCAAGATATCAAAGAAGTGCCGAATTCAACGATAAAATATTGAAATCGCTCCAGCTGGAAACCCATAAGGCATGCGTCGGGCCGCTAAATTCGGAAAACCAAACGCTTGGCCTGAAGGCCCAGAGTTTTTTCAAGTTCCTGAGCGACATAGAACGTGAGCAGAATTGCACGTTTAGGCGTTGGCTTCTTGTTCGGGCATTTGAGGCCGGAAAAATCCCACTTGAGGACGAAGAATACGACTTCACCATCATGGAGGACGACGAACGGCTGTTTCTGCACGAGATGAGTCTGAAGGCGGCGCATCAGTTCGGTGTGACCGAATATGCCGAATATTTCAATTCCGATGATACGCGGCCGATGCGAAAGCGAGATCTTGTTCGAGACAACCTGCGGGCACAGGACATCATGGCAATCAGGGAGTTTCAAGAAGCAGATGCCAGGCGCTCCCGCCCAAAGCGACATCGGGAACGGCAACATGACGGCCAGTTGACCGGCGGCGGGGGAGGCCGAAATGTATGACTATCTGCCCCGCGCCGAACTCGACAAATTGGCGCTCATTCATGGAACGGACAAGGCCAGTCGAGGTCACGACTACATGCGATTCTATGAATTTTTCCTGAACCCCTTCAAGGAGAAGACTTTTGTATTGATCGAACTTGGAGTCGGACCCAAACACAACAAGGGTAAATCACTGCTGACATGGCGCGATTATTTTCCGCATGCCACTATTGTGGGCGTTGACATTCGCCAAGACGCCAAAGAAGTAGAGACGGATCGGGTACACATCGAGATTGGAGATTGCTCAAAGCCGAATTTTTTGCGCGAGCTGTCGAGAAAGTACGCGCCCCTGGTCATAGTCGATGATGCGAGTCACAAATGGAGTCACCAGATACTGGCGCTTGAAACCCTTTTTCCTGCGCTCGAAGCGGGAGGACTCTACGTTGTGGAAGACCTGCAGACGAGCTTTGAACCGTTGAGACGCGGGGTTTACGCCGATAATACGGAGGATGCCTTCAGTTTTCTTATTCGCCTTGCGCACATGGTTGGAGGAAGCGGCCTGGGACATCCGGCGCTCGACGGAGCCAACACGAATTCTTTGATGAAATCATTGGCCGAAGTCACGGATATGATCGCTTTTTATGGACGGACCGCCCTCATTGCCAAGCGTTCCGGGATTCCGAAGCGGGACTGGGTTCGAGCGCTTCGGACCGACGCTGACGGCGGCCCTTCAACATAGATCGCGCGGAAAACTCGTCTGCCCGATTCAAGCCCTGTTTATCGTTTGCATTTATTGAGCTGCGGCGCCCATGCGTAGCTCCTAATTCGTGCGACCGTATGGATACGCCGGTGTGGAAGACTCGGTGATGTGAACACCTGCATCGCGCATTACCGGCCATTGCATGATCGCGCGTATCTCGACACCGTTCTGCTGAGCCTGATTCACAATGGCGCGGTACATGTCTGTGTCGTTGTAAGGGGTTTCTTGAATCAGGATTGGTAGGTTGACCCCCACGGACCGCATCTCTTCGGCCGCCAACCGGATACCGGGATGGGCGGGGTGGTATGTCGTGATGCCGATTTCATCCGGCAAACCGCCAGCTTGTTGCAGGTCGAGCAACTCTTGTCGGACGCGTCCCGGTGCGACGTTGATCGAAAAACCGTAGGAGTCCCGGGAGGAAAATTTCTTCAGATAGTCGGACCAGAGTTGCTTGGCATATGGCTCGCACTCGGGGCAGCCAGGTCCGTGGAGTCCACCAAGCCCGGCACTCAAGTCATACACCACTCGCGGCCCGTGCCAGCCGGAAACCGCAGATATGGTACTGTCGATCAATTCCCAATTTTCGGCGTAGACATTTTGCTCCCAGCCGGCCCACCCCATGGGTTTGTTTCCACCCATGGGGGCAAACCTAAGCTGCACCTCATCGAACCCCAGCGAAGCCGCCGTCTGGAGCAGATGATGAAGATTGTTCAAAACCGTGTCCGTTAAGTGCCCACCATTGCTGTTGAGAACAAAGCCGCTGCAATTGCGGGCGTCCTGCAGATTCATAAACCAAAGTGTAGTACCGAGTTTCTTTTGTCCCGAAAGCCGCATCGCATTGAGTTGACGATCTGCTTCGACGCGATGGTCGTCGTACTGACACGCTGGCGTTCGGAAAATATCATTCCGTTGCCAATTGCCGCTGTCGTGAAGCTGTGACGGATCTATGCCGATGGCTACGAAATCGGATCCCCCCGTTTCGGCAACTGCCGCCGCGTGAGCTCCGAAAATCACACCCGACAGGCAGGTCGTTAATGCGAAGGGTACGATCAACCTGAATGCAGTTCGAACAAGTCGCATTGAAACTCGTCCCGGATTGACAGTTGCTCTCACGGAAATGCCCTGCACGAATTCAGCAATGATTTCAATAGCTAGCTTGCCGCCCCGGCCTTCTTCGCAAGCTTCTTCTTCTTCCGGGCCAGTTTTTCGTCCTTCGAAGGCCACGAGCGAAACACGACGCGGGTTTTGCCTTCCTCTTTGCCGGGTTTTCGCATGAAGGTGCCGAAACCCTGAAGCTTTACCGGCTCTTCGCCGGCCATCTGCTTGCCGAGAGTCTCCAATGTCGCGTCGATCACCTTCTTCGTCACGTCCGCCTGGACGCCGGTGCTGCCGCTGACTGTCTTGACCAGGTCTTCAATCTTCATCTCGTTCTCTCCAGAGTGGGTGTGACTACAGGTGATAACATCCTAACCAAATTCCATCAGACACCATAGCGCAGGGGGCGTGTGTGTGAATAGACGAGCGCGCCCTCCCGGCGCCCGGAAATTCCAATCGCTTTCAGTGCCTTTTCAAAGGCCTCGACGCCGGGACCGAATGCATAGCGGGCCGCCGCGAATTTCAGCGCATTGTCGCCGATCTGTGTCCACAATGCCTCGTCGGTGTAAAGCTTCCAGACGCATTCAGTCCATTGTTCGACCGTATCGGCGATCAGGCAGTTGACCCCATCGGTCAGGTCGGTGCCCTCCGCGGCGATGGAGGAAAGCACGCAGGGCACCCCGCGGGAAATGGCCTCGATCACTTTTCCCTTGAGGCCGGCACCGGTCTGCAACGGGGCCACGAACACTCTCGTTTTGGCCATCACTTCATCCAGATCGGCGACATATCCCATGACCCGCAAAGACTCCGAGGTCAGACCCGCGAGGGCGTCCTCTGCCCCTTTGCCCACGACGTCGAAATGAATCCCGGCAAGCCGTTCGCGCAGCCCCGGCATCACTTCGCGAGCAAAGAACCTGACCGCCTGGGCATTGGGCGGGTGGCCGAAGCCGCCGAGGAATAGAACATCGCCGGTCTCGGCGAAAGAGCGCGACAACCGCCGGGGCTCGGCAATCCAGGGCATCCTGGCAAGCGCCGCCGGCTGTTTGAGGTGGTCTTTCAGCACCGCGAGTTCGACGTCGGTGTAGCTGAAAGTCAGATCGCAGGATTGCACCACGGCGAGCTCGGCCCTGCGGGTCTCATCGGCCCGCCGCCTTGTATAGCCGTGTGTGCCCGCTTCGGCCTCGCGAAGCTCGCGAAGAAAGTGGAGGTCCGCGAGATTGAAGATGATTTTCGTCGATGGCGAGCTTGAGCGGACCAGCGGTATGATCTGTTCGGCGACCTGGTAACGGCAAACGAAAACGACATCGTATTCGCGGGCATGCGTGCGGATGTATTCGGCATGGTTGGTGACAAAGGGCGCGTAGAGGCATTCCACGCCGATGCGCTGCAGTGCCACTGTATGGCGGTCCATCCAGGCCAGATTGCGCGGCAGGAAGGTGACCTTTGCTCCCAGACTCTGAAACAGCCGGATTTCCTGAAAGGCGGCGTAGCTGCCGGCATCCCCGTCCACGTTCGGGAACTGGTGATCGAGAAAAAGCACCCGCAGTGCGGCGCCGCGATCCTTCTCGCGGTCGGGCTGGATGGCGTCGGCGCCGTGTCCTGCTACCGCAGAACCCCATTTGCGCTTGAATTTCGGGCGGTTGATTTCCTGAAACCGTTTCATGCCGGACGCGACATCCGTGCCCGCGGACTTTCCTTCGAAATGAACGATCGTCGATGTCGGCACATAGACGACCAGATGTCCCGCCTCGCGGACTTTCATCGCGAGGTCCGTATCCTCGAAATAGCCGGGGCTGAACTCGGCGTCGAAGCCGCCGACCTTTACCCAAACGTCTCGCGGCAGCATCATTGCGGCGCCCGACACATAGTCTGCCTGTCGAAGGTAATTGTAGCGCGGGTCGTGAGCGTTTCCGCCCCGACCGACATTCCAGGGATTTCCGGAAGCCCAGATAATGCCGCCGGCCTCCTGAAGGCGGCCATCCGGATAGACCAGTTTCGAGCCCAGCAATCCCACATTGTCAAAGCTGCGATAGATGAGAATCAATTCGTCAAGCCAGCGCGCCGTTGCTTCGGTGTCGTTGTTGAGAAACACAACGAACTCTCCGTTTGCGTGAGCCGCGCCGTCGTTGCAGGACTCGACATAGCCACGCGCCGTTTCGTGACGCAGAACGCGAATGCCATTGGCGAACCGGGCGATTTCGAGCGTTTCGTCCGACGAGCCATCGTCCACCACGATTACTTCGAAGGGCGTTTCGTTATAGGCGAACAACAGCGAACACAGGCACAGGTAAGTGACTTCGAACTTGTTGTGGACGGGAACAATCACCGACGCGACGGGATGCTCGTGCCGCGGAAAATCCAGCACGGGGTATTCGCGGCGCTTCCTGAATCCGTGAAGCAGCTCCCCATACAGACGCCCGATCGGCGGAATGTTCCCCGGGTGTTCGGCGATCCTGTCGAGCCACAGCCGGTAGGATCGGAAATGGTGTCGGGCCGCGGGCGACAGCGTACCGTCGAGGGGCGCGCGGGCATAGGTTTGCAGCGCCTCCCAGGGGGTGACGTGCATCGGCAGAAATTCGTAAATCGACGCGATCACGGCCATGTTGGAGAGGTCGCGCAGCGCCAGATAGTGAATGGCGCCGTCCAGGTGGCGCGGATCGAGCCGCATTGCGCCGGTCAATCGCCGGCCCGGCGGGCGAAGTTCCGTCGAAGCGGACAATTCGCCATCGACAAACAGTCCCAGTTTCAGTTCGTTCGCGAAGCTGCCTTCGATCACGCCGGAAAAAAGGATCAGGCTGTTCTGGAGGGAAATCGTTGCCGTGCCGACTCTGGAAGCGTTCTGCAATTTGATGCCATCGAATACCGGCAGGTCGGGGTAATCCCGGACCTGCACTTCGACTTCGGTGGTCGTATGTTCGAACAACTCGGAAGGCGCCTGTACAATGATTTGCACGGCGCCAATCTGCGAGTCGGAACCCGAGGCGTGTGCGGGCGCCGGAGAAACCGCGGCGCCTTCAAACCGTCGTTCGATCGTTTGAATCCGGCGAGCTGTGTGGGTGACGCCGAAGCCGTCCCGGATAAGGACATCGCGCGCTTCGCACGACGAATCCGCAAGGGAAATGGCCAGCATGCCGCCGCCAAGCGATCGACACTCGGGAACCTGCGCCGGCGCATTTATGTAGTCCGACAATTGCACCGAAACGGCCGTGGATTGTCGCACGGACGCCAGCGCCGCGCGGCGAAGCAGAAGAGCGCGGGTTCTTCGTGCCAGATAGCGCAACTCCTCCAGTTTTTCCCCCGCGCCGCGCGCAGCGCCAATCCGGACCATGGCCTGCCGCAGCGTCGGCTTGAACCAGCGCCAGCGATTGCGGATGGCGACTGCCCGACGGGAAAGATGACTGATCCAGCCGGACGGCCTGGCGATCGGCGACTCAGGTTTGCTCAATTCGCCCGACATGAGAGGTATAGAATCCGCCTATGAAGGAAATATCGCACAATGTTCCAGGCATTCGCGCCCGCAGCCAAGCCCCTTTGGGCATGACGGCAGCTTCGCTCCCATTGCCGCGACGCTGTAAGCATTGCCAAAGCCCGTCTGGCATATCCACGATGGGTGCAGTATGGTTTTCCCCACCGACACCGGGCGCGCAGTTCGACCCTAAGAGAAGGCTTATCGGCGATCAAGCCGGAAGCCGTGAATTGTTCGCTCGAGAACGGGGCGTTAACCGGATCGCCGGCGGCGAATTGGGTTGGGATTGCTCCCCAGGATTTGGGACTTAACAATGTTCGTGGACTATGCGCCCATCCTGCTGACTGTCGCCATCTGCATTTTTGCACGGCAGATCGGCGAACGTCTGGGGGTGGTGGACCAACCCGACAACCTGCGAAAGACGCATCCGGAACCCACTCCCCTCGTCGGAGGAATCGCCATAATGGTTCCGATCGTGATGTGGTCGGCAACCCGGATTGCCTTCGGCAATCCTCACGCCGGAGCGCTGGATCTGGCCGTTGCCCTGTGTGCCGGCGGCATTGCGGTTGTGGGCTTTATGGACGATCAGCAAATGATCTCGCCCGTCGGGCGACTGCTGCTGCTGGCAATTTTTTCAATCGTCGCGCTCAAGCTTGCGCCTCAGCTTTTCGTTTACCGTATTCATACCGTCACCTGGGGGTGGCTTTCGGTTTCGCCGGCCCTTTCGATGGTTTTGGTGGTGCTGGCGCTTATGGGCTTCTCCAGCGCAGTCAATATGGTCGACGGCGTTAACGGCCTTGTCCTGGCGCTTGTCTGCATCTGGTCCGTGTGCCTGGCACTCAAGGGGGGCGCTGGCCTGGAGATGGCGCAGCTGCTCATGGTGGCTTGCTTCGTCACGCTGCTGTTCAACGCAAGGGGACGGCTGTTTCTGGGCGATTGCGGGGCCTTCGCAATCGCTTTTGCGCTCGGGCTCATGGTCATAGAAAGCCACAATGAGGGACGGATACCGCTGGAGACCGTCCTGGTCTGGTTTCTCCTGCCGGTCGTCGATTGCCTGAGGCTGATTCCGCTGCGGATCTTGCGCGGGCGCTCGCCGTTTCGACCGGACCGGCTGCATTTTCACCATCGGCTGGGCGAACGAATTGGGGAACCCGGCGCCATCGTGGTCTATGTCGGTTTGGTCGCGCTGACCTCGTTGACGGCCACCGTGAAGCCGGAACTTTCCGGTTTTTGCGTCTGCGTCGATGCCGTTTTTTATCTCGGTTTTTTGCTGGCCGATGCATTGGCCGCACCCGCCCGCACATTCGAAGTCGAACGTCACGGGGGCGCGAACGTGGTGGCACTTCAGGAAAACCGGCGTCGGGGCGCGGGATTGGACCGGCTTTGACTTGCTCTTGACGACAGGCGCGCGGTGCCTGACTTTTCAAAATACCGACTTGGGCGAAATTTGTTGGTCGCTTATGGTTGATGCAAGCTGGGCATCAGGCGCCCATCTAAACGAGAGAGCACTGAAAGATGACGGGACTTCGCAATCGCTATCTTATGATCGGGCTGATGCTTCTCGCCGTTTGCGTCGTGGTCTACGTTGTCGGCGTGCTCTACCAAAACTTCATAAACAATCCTTTGGACTTTGGCGCACTGATATTCATTGTCGCAATATATGCTGGTGCTGCATATCACCATTTACAAAGGTCCGACGGTTGAGTTCAGAGACGCGCGAGCCCGAAGCGGCGGTTATAGAGCGCAATCGGGATTCGCGGGCAACGCGCCCGGCAAAGCCGCGACGGCCAGGCCGCGGCGAAAACGAGACTTCGCAGGAAAGTGTTCGCCACCGTGTCCACCTGACGATGGAGGCGGGCAGAAGCTCTGGCCCGATCGGACTTGGGTTTGAGATATTTCTCATTGCCTTCATCGTCTCGAATGCCGTGGTCGTGAGCCTCGACAGCGTGGCCCGACTGGCGACCGCCTATGGCAGATACTTCCAGGTATTCGAAATAGCTTCGGTGGTTGTGTTTACCCTCGAATATGCCGTCAGGCTGTGGTCGGCGCCGGAGGATCCGCGCTTTTCGGACAAGCCGGTCCTCGATCGACTGCGTTATATGCTGCAACCATACATGCTGATCGATCTCATCGCGATCGCACCCGCCTATGTGGCCCTGTTCGTTCCGGTGGCCGACCTCAGAATTCTCAGACTTTTCCGGCTTTTCCGACTTCTGAAAATCGCGCGCTACTCGCCTGCCGTCGTCACGCTCATTCACGTGCTTTCGCTGGAGCGTCGCGCCCTTTTCGGCACGCTCCTGTTGCTGCTATGCATTATGTGTCTGTCCGCCGAAGGCATGTACATCATTGAAGGGACCGCCCAGCCGAAGGTTTTCAGCGATCTTCCCACCTGCATGTATTGGGCGATTATCACGTTGACGACGGTCGGTTACGGGGACATTACGCCTGTCACCGCAATGGGCCGGGTTTGGGCCGGTGTTACCGCAATTTTCGGACTTGGAATTTTCGCGTTGCCGGTCGGTATCATCGCCTCGGCTTTCATGACGGAAATCCACCGGCGCGATTTCATCGTGACGTCGAGCATGCTGGCGCGGATCCCGTTTTTTGCCGGTCTGGACATCGAGGCCCTGAGCGAAGTCATGGTCGCACTGCGCTCGCAGATGGTGGCGCCGCATGTTCCGATTGTTGTCGCCGGCGAGCCGGCAGCGGCAATGTATTTTGTGGTTTCCGGGCTGGCCAAGTCGGTACGAGTCCTGACGACCGACGGCATGAGGAAAAAGGCGACGCTCGGCCCCGGCGATGTTATCGCGGCCGATGCGGTTCTTGCCGGCAGAGCGCACGACGCAAGCGTTTTTGCGCATACGCCCATGCGCCTGCTGGCACTCTCAAGCCAGGATCTGGTCGTGCTTCTTCGAAAGTACCCAAGGCTTCGCCGGAAGATTGGAAAGACGGCCGCGCGGGAAGAACGAAAGTTCAACCCCAAGCGACCGAAACACAACCAAGGGGCTGCCGTCGAACTCGGCGACCCATAGGAAAAAGCCGCAGACAAATTCTGACGAAGGTTAATTTTCCCGGCACCTGCAGCGACGTGCTTGCGCCATAATTCCGTTCGCTGGTGGCGTTTCGCGGCGCGCGAGACGCGACAAGATATCCCGACAGACAACGGCCAGCTTCGACTTGCGCGCCGAAGCCGCGACCACTATCTAGGGCGGCCGCTTAACAAGGTATGAAACTGCGCTTGGCGCCGGTTTCCGCAGGGGCTTTTCTTTCATGCAGATTGCAAAGTCGTCCAGGGCGCCGGATCGCAAATCCAGCCATCTTGCCCGCCTGGAATCCGAAAGCATCCACATCATCCGTGAAGTTGCTGCCGAATTCCGCAACCCCGTCATGCTTTACTCGATAGGCAAGGATTCGTCGGTGATGTTGCACCTGGCGGTGAAGGCTTTCTATCCGTCCCCCCTTCCATTTCCGCTTCTGCATGTCGATACGACCTGGAAATTCAGGGAAATGATAGAATTCCGCGACGCGACCGCGAAGCGTTTGGGACTGAAGCTTCTCGTTCACGTCAACGAAGACGGCGTCAGGCGCGGCATCAACCCGTTCGACTCGGGCTCCGCCCTTCATACCCAGGTCATGAAGACCGAAGGCCTCAAGCAGGCGCTCGACAAGTATGGTTTCGATGCGGCCTTCGGCAGCGCGCGGCGCGACGAGGAGAAATCCCGCGCCAAGGAGCGGATATTCTCGTTCCGGACCGACAGCCATGCCTGGGACCCCAAGAACCAGCGCCCGGAGCTCTGGCGGGTTTACAACACCCGTGTCCAGAAAGGCGAATCCATCCGCGTCTTTCCGCTGTCCAATTGGACCGAACTCGACATCTGGCAATATATCATGATGGAGAACATCCCGATCGTGCCGTTGTACTTCGCCAGGGAGCGGCCGATCGTGGAGCGCGACGGCGCGCTTATCATGGTCGACGATGAGCGCATGAAACTTGCTCCCGGCGAACGCTCGCAGATGCGGCTTGTCCGTTTTCGCACCCTTGGCTGCTACCCCCTCACGGGCGCCATCGAATCCGATGCCGACACGCTCGAAGGCATCGTCAGCGAAATGCTCACGGCGCGGACATCGGAGCGTCAGGGCCGCGTCATCGACCATGACGAAAACGCCTCGATGGAGAAGAAAAAGAGGGAGGGCTACTTTTGACGTCCGGTCCACAGGGCTCTCTCGCCGATTATCTTGCGCAGCAGGAGAAAAAAACGCTTCTGCGATTTCTCACCTGCGGCAGCGTCGATGACGGAAAATCGACGCTGATCGGCCGGCTTCTCTTCGATTCGAAGCTTTTGTTCGAGGACCATCTGGCGGCGCTGGAGAAGGACTCCAGAAAACACGGCACGACGGGCGAGGATATCGATTTCGCGCTATTGGTCGACGGTCTGGAAGCCGAGCGGCAACAGGGCATCACCATCGATGTCGCGTACAGGTTTTTTGCGACCGACCGGCGCAAGTTCATCGTCGCGGATACGCCGGGTCACGAACAATACACGCGCAACATGGCCACCGGCGCCTCGAACTCGGAGCTTGCCGTCATCCTCGTCGATGCCCGAAAAGGCATTCTGACGCAAACCCGCCGGCATGCCTATATCGTCTCGCTTCTGGGCATCAGGCAGCTCATCCTCGCTGTCAACAAGATCGATCTGGTCGACTACTCGCAAGACGTTTTCGACAATATCGCGGCCGAGTTCGCGACGTTTGCGGGAAGACTGGATTTTACAAATCTGGTCCCGATTCCGATTTCTGCCCGCTTCGGCGACAACGTCATCTCGAGAAGCGCCAACACGCCCTGGTACAGGGGTCCCATGCTGCTCGAACATCTCGAAGTGGTGGATGTCGATACCGAACTGTCCGCCAAGCCCTTCCGCATGCCGGTGCAGTGGGTGAACAGGCCAGATCTGGATTTTCGCGGGTTCTCGGGAACCATCGTCGGCGGCCGAATTCGGCCCGGTCAAGCGATTGCGGTTTCGCCGTCGGGCCGCCAAAGCAGCATCAGCCGCATCGTCACCATGGACGGCGATCTGGACGAGGCTTTGCCTGGAGACGCCGTTACGCTGACCCTTGCCGATGAAATCGATATTTCCCGAGGCGATGTCCTTGCGGCTCCATCCGAGCGCCCGGAAGTGTCGGATCAATTTGCGGCGCACCTGCTCTGGATGGCCGAGGAAGAGTTACTCCCCGGCCGGCAGTATTTGCTCAAGATCGGCGCGAGGACGGTGCCGGCATCGGTAACCGACCTCAAGCACAAGATCGAGGTGAATACGCTGGAGCATCTGGCGGGAAAAACCCTTGCGCTGAACGAAGTCGGGTATTGCAACATCTCCACGGCACAGCCGATCGCCTTCGATTCCTACAAGGACAATCGCGATACGGGCGGATTCATCCTCATCGACCGTTTCACCAATGGGACGGTCGCCGCGGGAATGATCGATTTCGGCCTGCGCCGGGCGACGAATGTGCATTGGCAGGCGCTGGATGTGAACAAGGTTTCCCGCGCCGAAACCAAGGGGCAGAAGCCGGCGGTGTTGTGGTTCACGGGCCTTTCGGGCTCCGGCAAGTCGACGATCGCCAATTTGGTCGAGCGCACGCTGTTCGCGCAGGGACGTCACACCTATCTTCTCGACGGCGACAATGTGCGTCACGGCCTCAATCGCGATCTCGGCTTTACCGATGCCGATCGGGTGGAGAACATCCGCCGGGTGGCGGAAGCGGCAAGGCTGTTCGTCGATGCCGGACTGATAGTGCTGGTGTCGTTCATCTCGCCGTTCCAGTCCGAACGACGCATGGCCCGCGAACTGTTCGGGGCCGGCGAGTTCATCGAGGTGTTCGTGGATACGCCCATCGAGGTGTGCATAACCCGCGACCCCAAAGGGCTATATCGCAGGGCGCTGGACGGCGAGATCAAGCACTTCACGGGATTGGACAGTCCCTACGAGCTTCCCGATCGGGCCGAGATCACCGTGAAGACGGTCGGCACGGAGCCTTCGGAACTGGCCGGTATGGTCGTCGAGTTTCTCAGAAACGGCGGAATAATTCCCTGAAGGAGCGGTCTTCTCAGAGGCGCGGCTCGCAGACGGTTCGGCCTCCCCATCGCTGTGGTACACCTTCCGGCGTATCGGCAAATCGCCAGACCGCGTAATTGCTGATCTTGCGTGCCGCGACACAGGCAAATTGCCGGGCATCTCCTGCGTTGCTTTGACCGCCGGCGAGCTCCGTGATCAAACCGTCCTGCGGGGAGGATTGGCGCAGCGAACCAAATCCCGCGTCGCGCAATCGTTGGCGAAGCTGTATGCGGCCAAGGAGCGCCGTTGAAATCTCGTCGGCGCGCGATGCCCAGGTTTCCAGGCAGACGCTGCCGCCAAGGCGCAGAGAGACATTCAATCGTCTCAGCAGCAACGCCGCGGTGGGTTCCTCCATTTGCGCGGAAACCAGGATCAGCGCGAATGCAAAGCGGCCGGCGCGAAGGGGCAAATCGTCATGCCCGTGGACCCGCGCGCCGAGAAATTCCTCCACCGTCATCGCGGTAATCGCTTGCGGTCGCCAATCGAACAGTCTTGACAACATCTCGGCCGTCCCGTCGCCTTCGACAGAAACGACAAGGGCCTCGTGGTCCGCGTCGACACCCAGCGGCGCGCCGGAAACCGCCCACCACATTCGACCGCCGGACTTCCGCGCAAGGTCCGACGCGCCTTCGCCGGGATAGTGCAGCTTTCGCGCGATCGTGACAGGATGCGGAAAGTGAAATTTCAGCGGTGAAGGACCGGTAACGGCATCGGATGCACTTTCCAGCAGAATGCGGTGATATTGCGCGGAGACCTTGCCAACCGCATGCTGGCTGCGAACGAATTCGGCCGCGCGCGCACCCAATTCCTCTCGAGCCGCCGCGTCCGTCATCATTTCGCGCAACGCCTCGGTCAGCGCAGCCTTGGGATCGTCGTCCCATGCGATTTTTTTTACGACGCCGTGGGGGAATTCTCCCATCGGACCATGGTCCAGCACGATCGTCGGAACGCCAAGCCCCAGCGCGCGGACCAGCGTGCCGGACATTTCACCGCCGCTGGGGTAACGCAGATTGACGACAATGTCCGCCGCCGCCAGATGTTTGAAAAAATGCTCCTCGTCCAGATAGTCGGTACAGGTCACAAGGCCGCCGAGACCGGACGCCGCAATATCGGCATCCACATCGTATTCGAGGGGGCGCCGCTCGCCGGCCAATACGAACCGGAACGGGCCCACTTTCCCGCGCAGCGAGGAAAGGGCCGCGAGCGTCAACGCAATCTGCTTGGCCCGCGTGACGAAGCCGACCGCGGTGACGATGATGTCGTTTTGGGGCAAGCCGAGCTGACTTCGCGCGACCTGTTTGGGAAATCCGATATATTCGGCGGCGAGGGGCGAAAAATGATGGGGTACATACCACACCGGCTTGTGAGGCACGCGGGCGGCAACCTTGTACTGCGCGTGGCGCGAGTGCGTGATGATGGCGGTCGCCCGTTCCAGAACGTCGCCGTTAAGGGGCAATTCGTAGCCGGCAAAGCTCTCGCGAAATTCGTTCCGGAACTGGCCGGCCAGCAGGTCCGTGCCCAAAGCGCCATATTCGCTTTCCATGGCGGCGAAATGCCCAGGGCGATCTCCCCATCGCAGTGTCGCCATCTCGTGAAGGTAGCAGAGGTTGAAATCGTGCAGAACGACGGTGCCGGGATCGTTGTCGAGAAAATTCAGCATGTAACAATGATCGGCATTATTGCCGATGTGATACAGCTTCGGCGCCGACGCGAAATAACCGCGGTGTTTGCGAAACTCCGACGCCAGCAGCACCCGGGGACCGCTATCGTCGGGAATCGGCGCATCGTCGGCGATCACCAGCGTGACATCGAATTCCGCGGCATGATGGGGCATCAACTCGGCGACATAGTCGGCGATGCCGTTTTTCGCCGGCGGGTAAGGCGCGAAAACGACCAGCTTCCTTTTGGACGTCCCCGACTTCTCTGTGTCCGCCTGAATCAGCATTGGGAAACCAAAGAGACCGGGGGAGCCGATCGCGCGGCACGGCGGCCAACGATCTCCTGCTCCAGCCGCGACCAGAACTGCGAAAATGCCAGAAGCTGCATGCGCCGGTATGACTCGAAAACGCCTCGGGATATTTCCGCTTCGTCGAGCAGCCGGTCGGGATCCCCCGAAAGCGCCTGCAGACGCCGTACAACCTGTTCCATATCCGGGAATCGATGACCGTCATGGCGTGAATCGATCCCCGCCATCGCGTCGAGGGTTGCAACGAGGGGCTTGCCGAAACCAAGCGCCTCCAGCGACTTCACCTTGAGCCCGGTGCCCCCAAGCATCGGGTTTACCACGACATCCATCGAACGATAAAAACCCGAAACGGAATCGACGATGCCATGCGTGATGAATGGATGCGGCGCTGCCGGAAGCGCGGCGCAGATCGATCCCGCAAGATGAACGTCGAAAGCGCGGCTGGCGGCCGGTGCGGCCTGCAGCGCGCGGGCAAACGACACCATCGAGGAGACGTTAAACGGATTGCCGCTGCCGACATAGCCGACCTTCAAGGGGCGGCCGACCCTGTACGGCGTTGCGGGCATCTCTTCGGCGGCCGAGAGCATTCCGACCGTCCAGACCTGCGACGTTGTCCTTTGTCGCAGGATTTCTGCTTCGACATCCTGGATGGCAAGCACGAAATCGGCCCGATCGAGGCCCACTTTTTCCTGCGCGATGGAGGTGTGAAACCATTGCGGGGCAAGATCGATTGCCGCGAATTTCTCCGCCCGGCCGCCGAAGACGTCATGGGTGTCGATGATCCGGACAACATCCGGCAAAAGGGATTCGAATATCTTCGAATACCAGGCATAGTTCACGATGCAGGCGTCGAAGCGTTTTTCGGCGTTCAATATTGCCGCGGCGGCGCCGACCGCCTTGTCGTACCAGTCGTCGATGGCGGGACAGCGAACGAGGCTGGACCTGGGCACAAATCCCCGCGGATACACTACCTCGACGCTGCCCCACGCTTCCTTCATCCGGCGTGCCTCGCTCGCGCTGAGACCCTCGGTGGCGTAGTAGAGCACGGTGAGCTCCGCGCCCACGCTCTGAAGAGCGCGACAAATATCGAAAACGCGCTGTCGGTTGCCCTGGATTGCCGGATGGGTCGGCGTCGGGGTGCATACCAGGACGCTGAGAGGGCGCGCATTCGGAGGCATTGTCATCGCCACGGCGAGATCGCAATCGACTGGATATTGAGTCGAAGGGTCCGCGGATCGTTTTCCGCCGGTGCAACCGCGCCCAGGCTCACCAGATCGACATTCAGGTAGCCGGCATAATTGCGCGCCTCCATCTGGGCGATGAAGCGAATGCGGCCTTCTTCGACGCCATGGATTTCCGTCTGAACCTCGCGACCATCGACGATGATCCGGCATGCGGCGAGGCCGCCCAGAAGGCGGCTCGCGATGATGGCGATCTCCGCCTGATAGATTCCGGGAAAAGCGCATGGGACGGCGAGGCGGGTTCTGGGTCGGGGTCCGATCCATCGCCACGAGTTGGTTCCATCCGATTCGACGGGATAGCTTTCGCGCTCGACGACAATTTCGCTGGCGGGAATGGTGCGGGCAAGCCGGACGGCCGGCAATCCAAGCACGTCACCGCTGCGCCGTTGGCGCGGCATGGCGCTGTGGTCGAGCGCCTGCTGCCATTGCGAAAACACATCGCGTTCGAATCCTTTGCCGGCATCGGGATCGAGCCGGTCGAGGTCATCGGCGTATTTTTCAACAGGAACCGCAAGCCATCCGAAATCGATGTCCGCAGACGAAGCGGCGCCCTGCACCGGAGAACCGGACAGGTCGAGAATCCGATAACCGTCCTGCGTCAGTCGCGACAGCAGTAAATTCCTGTTCTGACTCTTGGTGTAAAAGGTCAGGGTGGGCCGATCCGTGGCAAGCGTATTCGTGGCACCGGCCAATTGATCCTGCATCAGCCACGGATCGCCAAAATGAATGTGCCGCAGCGGTCGCCGTGTGGCGCGCCAGGAATCGATGCTCTGGGTGGAAAATTCCTGCACTCGCGGCGCATAGCCGGCGGCGACCTCGCCCTCGCGGTCGATACGCGTCATGCCGTCGATCCGTCCGAAAAGAAACGGTTCGGCAACAATGTCGCTCGCTATTGGCATTATGCCCCGGTCATTCAGCCGGGAGCGGTGGCACAGAAGCGAGGGCGCGGCGACAAACAGGTGTCGTGCCGATTCTGCGGCGTTCCTTGCGACGAAATCGAAGAACGAGCCCCCGATATCGATGGAAACCACGATCCCCGGATCGCCCGATTGCAGCAAGGCGCCAAGGATCCGGTCGGCGACGACATGCGCAGTGGGGCGGCTCGATTCGGAACGCATCGGCATGTGGCTGCAAAATATCCCAGGTGACTTTGCTGCGCGCGCTTGGCGAAAGAGGAAATGCCGGAGAGCGTCAGGATTCCAGTGCGGTGAGGGCGATGGTCCTTGTGGCAAACGCCAATGGCCGCTGATCGTCGTTCACGCCCAATTCCGTCGGCGATTTGATGCAACCTTCCGGAAACGACAAACGCACCGCCAGAATCCCGGACTCCTGATGGGGAATGCGCCCTTCGGCCTGTACCGAAAATACAGCCGGGTTTTTTTTCGTGGAAGAAACCTGCACCTTCAGCGGCACGCCGCAGAGAGCGATCTGCAGCTTCGACATCGTGTCGCGGACCAGAGGCCGCACCTCCGGAAGTGTCAATCGATAAACCCCGGTTTGGCGCAGGCGAAACGCGAGGTCTGCCTGCGCACCCATCCAGCAAAAGCCCCCCCGCGGGCCAGGCTCGATTGCGTGCCAGCCGCTGGAGGGGGCTTCGCCGCCGAGATACACGACCACCGACTGAGGCGGAGAGAGAATCGTGCCCTCGGGAGCGCGGCCGTGGCGAAACACCGAGATCGCGTTCAGCCCCAACCGACCGCTTGGCTGCGACAGTTCCGGCAGGTATGTGATCGCCAGGCCGGCGGCGCTCGCGGCGTCGGCGGCCCCTTCAATGGTTGTTCCGGTGAGGGTCCAGTTTCCGCTTTCGTCCGTCTCGACGCGCCCGACCAGAAGACGGCCTTGAAATGCCGTTACCATGCCGCAAAATTCCAAAGAGTCCCCGGCGCCGGTACCGTCGAGGATCAGCGAGGCCGGGCCGGAAGGGACGCCATCAAGCGCGATGCCGCCGCTGTCTGCTATCGACACGCCCGGCCGATCGACCGATTCCGACCATTTGAAGCCGCCGAATGGCTTTGCCGATTGCGGCTTTGCACCGAGGTCGTAGGAGACCAGCGGGGAAGAACGCGAAACGAGCGTGAAGGTTTCCGCCGCAGGCGCCGGCTCGTCTGCGACGGCAGGCACTTTCGCGACGGGCCGGATGACATCGGGCTCGCTCTGCGGGAACTGCGCGATGAGCTCGCCGACCTGGCGGCGCAGAACCGCCAATTCGCGTTCCAGTCCGTCGCGATGGATGTTGAGCAGCATGTCGACGCGGTCGAGGATACGGTGCGTCATGGTCCTTTCGAGCAGCGAAAGGTCGTAACCCGGCTGCAGGGAATCCAGCTTTCGGTCAAGCTGCTGCAGCTGATCGAACACTGTCGCCACACTTCGACCAATGGTGGAGACGTCCGACGGTCCGAACATGATCGGCGAACCCGCAAGTTCCTCGCCCGCGGCTCCGACCAGAACGGAAAGAGCGTGCTGTCGGCCGTCGAGAATATTGCCGGGCAGCGGCAATTCGAAGCGATAGGCGTTCGCTGTCACGCCGGATTCGATAACGGCGCTGGTGTAACCCGAGACCGTTCGGCTAAGGACCCTGTTATCCCCGTCTCGCAGGGTGAGAACCGGTTCCTCATGCGGATTGTGCCAGTTGAGCACCCAGCCGCACAGCATGCCGTCCACGATGCCGGTGAGTTTTCCCATATACGCATTGTCCGACAGCAGGCGTTCGGCGTCTTCGAGCGTCGTCAGCACGATGGCGGGAAGCAACTCTTCGTCGGTATCGGCGATCACGGCGCGGATGGTGAAGGGCGGAGGGCTGGCAGGAAGCCGGTCGAGGCTCAGCTCGAAGCGATGCATCCCGTTACCGCGATTGGCCTTTGCCAGATCGATGTTGAAGCGATCGGCGCAGCCGTGCCCCACGAGCAGACTGCCGATGAACAATTCGACGTAGACGGGCTCGTAGGGGCGCGCTGCGTCCCAGGCCCAGCCGACGATTTTGTCATGCTCGACGCCGACGATGCGGCCTTCTGGGAGATTGGCGGTTCCGACGGGCGCGGATCCCCCCGCACCGATCGATGCCGCGTCGCCGGCAGCCAAATCATCGCTCTCCAGGGAGACCGGAGATTCGCGCCCCTTCGCGGACTGTGCGGCGAGCACCAGTTCGCCGGACGGTTCTCGCCGCTGCGTCATCGGACAACCCCTGTGCTGACTCGAATTCGGCCGGCATCATAGGGAACGGATGCCGAATTAAAAGAGCCGCGGAATCGATGGGCGGCTTCAAACCCGGCCGGAGCCGCCTTTCGGGCGCTCAATACCCGAACGCCCTGTACAGAAGCCACTCGCGCTCCTCCACCATCCGCAATTGACGCGCGTCGAGGGGGGGGAAATCTTCGGAGCGATCGACGCGCTCCGACATGTTTCTCGAATCCGCCGACGCAATAAAATCCAGCGCCGCATCCAGGTCCGACATCGAATTTTTAAGCCTGGTGCGAAGCAACTCCGACAGGTCCGCGCGGAGCGTTTCGTTCTTGACGGTGTAATTGGCGATATTTTTGGACTGGAACGTCGTCCAGACGTCGGACGAAGTGGCAGCGCCGGCGAAGGCTGTTTGGGTATCGGGAACGGCCAGTGCCAGAACGCGGTAGGATTGAAGGCCGACCAGCCTTGCGATGCCGCCCAAATTGCCGCCGCCATACACGCCTTTCAGGAGGGGCGCGTTCTCGCTGTCCAGCATAAAATCGAGCCAGGCCGAGAAGCCATTCCATGTTTTGTCGTAAAAATGCGACAGATCGTTCTTCTGCATGCGAAGGAACAGTTTTCCTTTCGAGCTGCACCCATAGGAATACAATGATAAGTATTGATCGATCGGATTTCGCACGGAAATAAAATAGAACTTGTCAGGGTCGAAATCGGACTCAAATCCGGCATGTTTTTCTTTCCGGATTGTTTTTTCCGTACAGAATTTTTTCAATACACTTATTATAAAAGTGGAACCCGTCTTTTGAACGTCCAGGAATGCAAAAGTATCAAATTCATACATAATTCCGGCCTTTCGAATCGGTCTTTCCCTTGAATCGCCTGCAGCCGGAGCCGGTCATTGCGCTCAACACCCTGTGGCGCCGGCCTGTACGGGAGTTTCCGCCCGAAATTCGCGAAGAAACGCCGCGATCGCTCGTGCGGCGTCGCTGTGCATTTCCGCAGAGGGATAATAGCTGTTAAGCCATGCCTGCCGCCCTTTCGTCACGCTCAAAGGCTGCCCCGTGATACTCGATACCAGGGTCGAGGGTAGCCCTCGCTTGCTGACGATTTCGACAAGGCCGGCGGCATGCTCCCTTATGGCGTCCACCGTCTGCCGGTCGACAAAGTGCGGAAATCCGCAATCCCAGGAAACCCGCGAACCCGGCCGCGAAGGAACGTCCATCGAACGTTGCGAGAGCCATAACAGCAGCACGGGTCGTCCGATCGCCTCGATGAGGCGAATGGCGTCGTCTCTGTATGCGCGCAACAACTGTTCCCGCACGGCAACGAGATCGTCCCAGGCGGCGTGCTTGACGGCCCACTCATGGGCCTGATCGACGAACACTTTGCCTCCGAGAAGGCGGCTGTCGGGTTCCGCTTCTGCTATAAGCTTCGCATATTTGGGGCCGACGCTGCCTTTACCCGTGAGATGATTCTCCGAACGGAAAATATCGGACGTATACGAGCGTGCCGACATCAATTCGAGAATGACCAGGTCGCATTGTCGGCAGAGTGCAAGTGTGGCGGGTTCTTTGAGGTAGGTTTCGAACCGCGCGCCGCCAAAACCGAGATTCATCACATTGGCGCCGAAGTCCTCCGCCAGCAGCGCAGGAAAGGGCGAACGAACATATCTGCCGAACGTGGCAGCCGAACCCAGGCAAGCGACATTGAGCCGGCCTTGCCTGGGCTCGGTCGGTCCGCGCACCGCGAAAGAACATCCCGTGATCTCCACGAACCCGTAATCGACGATTTCACTGTCGTGGTGATATTTCGTGAGCGGAAACTTCATATCAAAATCCGCTCGTCACGGTGCGTTCCGGCCGGCAGGGCTGCATTACAACCCTCCGGCACGGCCGGTGATGTTCCGGAAACCGCAGAACTTCCAGCCTGCGCAGCTGCCCGACCCAAAGCGCACCGCCTGATCGGGAGGCGGGGAAAGCGGTTATATGGTTGGTGCCAGAAATGCGCATGATCGGATCGCGGATTCAGTGGGAGAGTGGATAATTTCTTACAGTCTTTAGGCGGCAACGGCAATTGCGGGCGGCGAAAGAGGGCTCGACAGGCTGGACGAGCACAGACAGAGCTTTCATCCTGTGTATTATGAGCAGACAAACGATCGGCGCAGCTTGGCCCTGTCTGGTCAACTTCGCAGACGCGCCCAGGGCCGCTCAGCTCGCGACGTTGCTCCAGCACCCGTCACATTGTAGTTTCAGTTCGTCATCCCACGGAGAGCAGACTTGCCTAAGATGCTGTACGTACACGTTGGCCCGCGGAAGACCGGTACGACCGCAACCCAGCATGCTCTTGTCGATGACGGAAATTCCGTCGTGGTCTATCCCAATGTCGGACTTTGGCGCGATCGATCCCATCATGGGCTTGTTTATAAATTCTTCGGGGAGGAGAAGCTGGCGGAGCCGATAAGCGACAGCCTCGAGACGCTGCTGGCCAAGCTCCGGGATCAGACCGCCCAGACCGAAAAGAACATCGTGATCAGTTCGGAAGTGCTGGAGTTCCGGGACGTGGATGTGTTCATTCGCGGCCTGTTGCCATACGTCAATGTCGAACCGGCCAACGTCGAAATTCTGCTCACCTGTCGCGAGCACTTTGCCAGAACCGCATCCTTGTACAATCACCGGTTAGGAGCCAAAAAAGTCGCGGAGCGTCGTCGTCCGGACAGGTTTCTGCAGGAAGAAGCAGCGGCGATGTGTTATGAGCCGTTGATCCGCAAATTGATGACAACGGAATTCAAGGTCACCGTATTGAATTATCACCCTTCCGAAACCTGGCTGTCGAGGTACTGCGCGCATGTCGGTTTTACAGAGCATGAATTTCCCGAAAACAAGAAACGGATGGTGTCCTACAGCCCCAAGGCGCTGATCGTCATCCTGGCGATAAACGAAGTTGTCGAATCGCGGAATGACAGGCACGAATACATGAAATTCTTCGCGAAGATGCCCGATTCCCGGGGACCGTCAAAATTCATCTTCGGCAGCCAGGCATCGGCCGTTGCCGAGGGCCATTTCAGCGCCGACAGGAAATTTCTTTCCCGGAAGTTCGGCATCGAGCTGGAGCCGCCGGATTACAACGCGCTTGAAAACGATCTTTTTATCGACGCGAGCGACTTTGAAGACATTGAGAAAATCGCACGTCCGCTGGGGGAAAAGGGAGGGGAAATCACCGCACATGTCCGGCGATATCTCAGGTAACGAGGGACGCGAAGCCATGTCTCGCGGACGCCTTTCCCAAAATGGCAGCAGGGGCTGGAATCCGGCACATCCGCATCACCCGCAACCTGCCTCTTCCGACTCTCGATTGCCTTGAACGAAGTCCCGATGGCAAGCTCCATTGACATTCGATCGCCACCGTCCGGCGTCAGCCCAATCGTGGTGTTTGGAACAGGAGGGTCCGGAACGCGCGCGGTGGCGGCATTCCTGTCGGCCTGCGGCATCGACATGGGCAGGAAAGTCAACGGTGCAGGAGATGCGTTGGCATTCACGTCCGTGCTGCGGGCCCACATCGACGGTCTGATTGCAACCACGCGTCGCCTCGACTACGACGTGGCGCAAATCGACGCTGCAATCAGTGCTGCGGTCGTGGCGGATTACCGTCGTGCGGCCGAATTGCATCGTGAGGGGCGGCAGCAGCACTCGGCACGTTGGGGGTTCAAGAACCCACGGAACATCTTCACATTGCCCTTGATTGACATGGCGTTTCCCGACGCCCTGTTTGTTCATGTCCTGCGCGATGGCCGCGACATGATATTGTCGCACAATCGCAATCAGCCCGAGAGACATTTCGAAGCATTGTTCGGGCGGCCCTTCGACCAGACGGAAGCGGACGTCGGGCGCTTCTGGGCCAAGAGCAACCTGGAAGCTCGCGCGTTCGGAACTGGGAGGCTCGGACGCCGCTACATTCCAGCCCGTATCGAGGATCTTTGCGGTCCGGATCGCGTCGCAGGCGTCGTTGCATTCGCAGTCTCCATTGGCATTGATCCGCACATCGCGGCGCGGCACGCGGAAATATTCGAACCACAGAATTCGTTTGGTCGGGGGACCAGGACGTCGGTCGGCGAAGAAGTGGGCGAGATGTTTCGCGCCGCACTCTCGACGTTTGATTACCGCTGACCGACCCTGTGATCCAGTCGTGTCGCGGGTGGCCGCACTGGCCGATTATCTCCGCCGAGGATATTGGCCGAACTTTTGCATTACGAAGTCGGCCAGCTGGGCCGGATCGACGGCCCTATAATTTTCCCCACGCTTGTTGCCTCCATCGGTGTCGGCGAGAAGGGCGCTGGGAACGACGTCGGGGCGTATGGCGCCCTCAAGCCGCTCAGCGTGCCATTGGGCGGGATCGGTGGCGAAGGTCTTGCTGTTGCAGTGAATAATTCCCGGCAAATTGGCAGTCCAGGCAATTTTATGCTGGGTGGTGCCGGAGTGACAGAAATACATATCCGCGATTTGGCCAAGCGCAATAGAATCGAGAATGTCGAAGCCGCCGGCATTGACAATCATCTGTGACGCAACGTGTTGCCCGCGATCCGTAATCTCGGCAACGAGCGCATCGATTTCTTTTCGGCTGCTATCCGCCGACGATCGATAGAATTGCTGCATTTCCGGGCCGGTCTGCTTCCAGTCGAAGGGCAACGAGAACCCGTCCAGGACAATGCAGCAATTCCGGTATCGCTGCATGAGCTGGGCACACAGCACGGCCACGACTTCCTTCTGATTGACCAGAGTCGGAGCCTTGATGCGGACACTGAGCCAGAACACCGGTCCGCCGCACGCCCGGATTTGTTCCATCAGCACCACCAGCCGGGGGCTCGCCGACCTGGTGGCATAGCGGACAATCCGGCTCTTCAGCGCCGACGGAATTCGATAGCCCCCGAGATTGACATAGAGCTTGGACGGATCGTTGTCGCCGAGCCGGGTATCGGGATTCAGCCGGGCGAATTTCCAGCCGGAAATTTCCGGAAAAATTGCGTGCAGAGGGCCAAGCGGTTCGCGGGTGGTCAGGATCTCGGGCACAGGATACGCGGGGCCATCGGCGAGAAAACGTTCCAGCGCCGACAGCTCGTTCCACATATGATGAGCAAAGTTTTCGTGACCCATGATTATTGCGGGCGTAATGGCAGCGCGATCCGGAGCCGGCTGGTGCTGACGATCGAGAAGGGTTTTCAGCAACCGCAACTGGGTCGGT
Organism: Rhizomicrobium sp.; assembly: GCA_036511745.1. Taxonomy (GTDB): domain Bacteria; phylum Pseudomonadota; class Alphaproteobacteria; order Micropepsales; family Micropepsaceae; genus Rhizomicrobium. Next base: position 16,311 of record DATCBQ010000147.1, on the reverse strand, counting down.
CCCAGTCTGCGGTTGCGGCCGCGATCCCAGCTCAGAATCCAGTTTTCGCGCGGTACGAAAAGTCCCCCCAAAGGGTAACCAAACCGAACCCGCGACGAGACCGCATAAAAATCGACATCGTCACAGAAGCGAAAAAATATCTTGTCCTCCAGCGCAATCGAACGCGTCGACAGCGATTGCCTGCCGGATGCCGGGGAAATCAACACCAGTCCCGGCCGCCTGATCGCGTCGCGCTGATAGCGCCTGCCGAAAGCTTCCTCCGGCTCCTCCATGGTCTTCTTTACGGATCTGAGGAAATCGAGCAGATGCGGCAATCCGTAACGCCGGGAAAGTTCCTCTACGGGGTCGATGTCATCCAGACGATCCAGTGAAATGACATCTACTTTTGTACGCGCGACGTTGAAATCTGCGGCAATCATTCAACGTTCTCGAATGTCGTGATGCCATTCGCTTGGAAGTTCCATGCCGAACCTGTCGCGGCAAAAAAGATATGTCGGCGCGAATTTTACCATCACCCCTGCGTGCGCCGATGCCGGGACCGGATCGGCTGCCCCGCCGGAATTCGCGACATGGTCGAAGTTGGCGGCCATGTAGGGCAGGCCCAATGCTTGGCAAAGCATGGAGATCGATTCCGGCCGGAACAAGGTTTCGTAGAACAGGTAGATGATCTCGCCTGCGACAAAAACCTTCTCAAGGGCGCGAACGGTCGTCTCGTAGGAGGATCTTTCGGTGTATTTGGTTTTTTCAATCAGCGACTCTATGTCGCGAAGAGGCTTTGCTTTCGCCATCCGACGATTTCTTTCCATCCGCATTTGCGAGTAAAATCGCTCCACCGGATCGCGCATGATGAAAATGATGCGAATGTTGGGGAACAACTCGCGAATCTCCCGATAACCGGGCTCGCCGATCAGCGCATAGGCGGGGGTGATCTCACCGAAGAAATTTACCGGCTCGGGAACCCGGGTCCGGAAGAAGTCCTTATAGACATTCCCGTCCCGCAGGGAGTCCGGATTGCGGATCGAATGCGATTTCTGGTCGACTATGCCCTTCTTCACCTTCCGCCGTAACGTGCGACCGCAGATATCCGGTCTGTATTTTGCGTCAAAATAGTGCATTTCCTTGTGCGGCATGTATACATCGCCGCGACTCGTCAGATAGTCGTGCAGCCAGGTCGTTCCGCATTTTTGCGCGCCAATGCCGAGGACAAAAGTCTTTTCGTCGAAATCCACGGGGAACTCGTTGAGCGATATGGGGATGACGACATTTACCGCGTGGGACGCCGGCAGCGCAAGGCGGCCGGCAATGCCGCGCACGCGTCCTGCGCAGTGGTCGTGTGCCGAATGCAGGACACACATGCGGGCCGGACAATGAAATCCGCCCTCGAGTTTCTGCTTGGCTCCGAGAACGGGGAGGAGATTCTCGCGTTTCTTCGCAGCAGGGGTCCGCGCGCCCACATTATTGCGCCGGCCTGGATCCGCCGCCGCGTAACCGGCGGCAAACGGCCTGCGCCAGGCCATCATGGGGCAAGCTGGTCGGAAGACGGGAACCGCGATGTGCCGGTGGATCGCAGCGAGGTCAACATTGTCGTTATTGCCGAAGACGCGGAGCGCGAGCAGGCGGTCGTTTCGTCGCTCGCCCTTCGCAAGGGCGCGAAGGTGTATGGCCTGTTCGGCCATATCGTGCCGGCGCTTCTGTGTTCGCGCAACGGCATGGCGGCGGGTCTGCCCGTCGAGGGCCTGAAACGGTATGCCATCTTATGCATTCCGCGCAGCGGCAGCCGCTATCTGTCGGCCGTTCTCAGCAACCGCGGCATCGGTGCGCCGCGCGAGCACATCCGCGAACCCCTGGCCAGCGTGATGGCCGAGGGCAGGCTGGGATTTGCCGGCGGCATCGAAGCGCTGGAACAGTTCGGCCAGAGAAACGGCATCTTCGGAACCAAGCTGATTTCCACCTTCCTGCTGCGCGCTTCGCACGGACGGGTTTCGGAGCTGCAGACCAATTTTTCATGGCTGGTGGAGCGGGGTTACCGGCTCATGCATCTGGAACGATCGCTCGACGATGCGGTGATCTCGAGTTACATCGCCTTTCAATTGCGCAAATGGCATTTCTTCGGCCAGGTGGACGAGGACACAAGAGCCACGCTGGATTCGCTCGAATTCGACGACGGCGCCGCCTGGGAGGAGTTCATTCGTTTCCGGGCGGAGAAGATGATTGTCGATGCGCTGGCGGGCGCGTTGCGTCTGCCGAAAGTGGCTTATGCGGAAATCGAGTCGAATATCGACGACGTGGTGTCCGACATCTGCCATCTTATCGATGTCGATCCCGGCTCGCTGACCCCCGGTTCGGCGCAAGTGCCGATTTCCACCAAGAGCGAATCGCCGACCTACGCTGTCTTTGCCGAGCGCTTGGGCGGATTGCTGGAGCGCCGGGCCGCGGACGCCGATCCCTCGACCGTCAAAAAGCTTGGCGCGATCGGCAAGCTGTCGCAGGAAGCGGCGGAAGCCCTTGTCGCAGGCGGCCCCCTCCTTACAGATCAGGATCGATAGCCGAAGGCCTCGTAATCGGCCCGGAACAGGTCTTCGACCAGTACTTTGTCTTCGGCCGTGATGGCCTCGGGATCGGCCAGGCGAAGCCCGCTCCTGTTGTCGTGCGGCAAATGGAAATCGAGTTTCAATCTGTCGCTCAGGTCGGATTCCCATTCCGGATGGTCTTCCAGGCGGTAAATCGTGCCGGCCGGCTTGCCGCCCGCGCTGCGCGAAAGTAGGCGGACCTGCGAGCGGAAACCGGGCGCCTTGCGGATGTCGTCGTGGCGGATGAATTCCGAAAAGCCTTTGGTATTCAGGAACACCCGCGACGACGTCCATGCCAGCCCGGGCGTCTTCTTCGCATCCTGCGGCGTCATCACCCGCGCCACGTCCGCCAGAGCAATGTTCTGGCGCACCGCCCAGGCGTTCACGGTTGTGGCAACGAAATTGTAGATCGAGCACAGCCGCGCCAGCGGGTGGCGCACAAGGGCGAAGAGGAAATAGTCGTCGAGATAGCGGGCTCCGCAAACCGCCTCGATCTCCGAGACCGCGCTGTGCTTGTTCAGGCCGAAGCGTTTTTTGTAGGGGCCCTGGATGCGTTCGCCGAACGGCGAGCCGCCGAGAATGAGGTCGTTCCAGGCCAGATGCGGATCCAGCGCCCGCTCGATGCTGGTTCCGCCCGCCTTATGGACGTGGACGAAAATGAACTGGCGGGAATGCGAAATGATCATTCGAAGGTCCTGATGCAAGGCGCGGGGGGCCGGGGCGAATCCTATTTGCGCACGCGACCCGTCGCGGAAAGTTTCTCATGCCTACCATATCGGCCCGCGCGGGTGCATGGGTCACCGGGCGGGGGTATCGGCAATATTTCTTGGCCGGGACGGGCGCGCGCAAAGCTGCGGAATGGCTGTTAACCTTGCATTCGCCAAATCGGTCGAAAAATCTCTCGGTATCGGGGCGGGAAATGCGTTTGCGTCGGTTGACAGGCTTGCGGAGCGAATCTATGTTTCGGGACTGTCGCACCAATGTGCGCCGAGCGGAGGGTTACCATGCAACGTAAACTGATTTCCACATTGGCCGCTGGCGCCATGCTTTTGGCGACCACCGCTCCGGGATTTGCCCAGTCTGGCGGCGCCACCAGTGGCGGCGCGGCAACGAGCGGCGGCGCGGTGAGCGGCGGCGCGGCAACGGGCGCAGCGCCCCCGGAAGCACCACCCCCGGCTCCGATGGAAGCTGGTCCCGCGGCGGGACCGGTGGCTGCCGGTGTCGCGATCTCCGACCCGATTCTGATCATCGGCGGCGCCGTGCTTGTCGGCGGCATCATTTGCGCCATCGTTTGCGGTGGCCACAGCAGCTCGACCAGCACCACCACCGGACGCTGAACGACCTGAATATCGGCCGATCGAGGGCGCGAGCAATCGCGCCCTTTTTCGCATGTCCGGCGCGGAGCCGGGTCAAAGGGGCCCGGTGACATCGGCCAGCGCGATCTCAACACCCTACCTTTGTCATGGCCCGCGGAATGCGGGCCACCCAGCGTGTTGCTCGCGATGTTCGAAATTATTGCCCCAATTTGTTCGCGAGCTTGACGCGTCCAGTTTTGCATAACCTGGGTGGCCCGCATTTCGCGGGCCATGACAAAATGGTTTGGAATTCGGGAGCGCGCTATCTGATGTCAACTGGCCCGCTTGACCCCGCGCTCCCAGGAACTACATCTCCCGCGCCACCCGGAAGCCGACCAGGGCGGAACGCAGATCGCCTACTTCCCAAAAGCGGGCGGCGGAGCGGGCGTAGGCGGGGGTGTTGTTGAAGGCGCCCGCGCGCACCACGCGCCGGTTGCAGTCGCCGCTCAGCCACGCCTCGCCATGGGTCGGCAGATTCGCGCCCGCATAGCTTTCGTTCCAGCAATCCTGGGTCCATTCCCAGACATTGCCGGTCATGTCGAGGAGACCGTAGGGATTGGCCGCGAAGGTATCGACGGGCGTGGGATAGCCAAGATATTTGCCCGAGCCGCTGAAGCTGGTGGAAAAATCCACCGGATCGTAATTGGCCTGGCCGGTGGAGATGGTGTCGCCGAACCAGAACGGCGTCTCGGTTCCCGCCCGCGCGGCATATTCCCATTCGGCTTCGCTCGGCAGACGATAGCGCTGGCCGGTCTTGGCGCTCAGCCACGCCACATAGGCCTGCACGTCGCGCCAGTTGACGTTGACGACCGGATGTTTGCCGCGGCCCCAATGCGCATCGCCGGGCGTATAGCCCTTGCAGCCGCCATCGGCGGCGCAGGCGTCCCATTCGTCAAAGGTGATGGGGCCTTTGCTCACCGCGAACGGGCGCGGAATCTGCACGGCATGCTGCGGGCCTTCGTCGCGCGTGCGTCCCGGCTCGCCGGCGGGCGAACCCATCGCGAAGCTGCCGGCCGGCAGCACCATCATTTCGGGCGCGTCCGGCGCGTCCCAGATCTCGCCCAGCGCGCGCGGCGCGGGAGCGGTGGGCCGTCCCGTGCAGGACGAACCTGAGGGCGATTCAAGCTCCACCGGCCCCGATGCTTCCGCCACAAGCTGGGAACATCCCTGCTGCCGCCAGGCGGCGAATTGCGACTGGCGGGCGGCGCGCCACGCACCGATATCCGGCGGCTGCGGCGTTTGCGCAACGGAATCGGCGCCGGGCACGCCACCGGGGTTTTGCGCCATGTTCTGGGCCATCATCGGCGCCTGCTGCGCCACCCGTCCCTGCATGGAGACGAGCCAGGCGCGGGCATCGGTATCGGGCGGCTGGGGCACGCCCTTGCCGGGACCGGGGGTGCGCAAATCGGCCAGCGAAAAATCCATCCGCGCGTCATAGGTGCGGTCGATCTGGTTGCGCAGATTTTGTTCGCCGTCGTACCAGGCGCGCTTGAGATCGCCGTCGCGGCAGCTCGACAGTTCGCCCGGGTCGCTGGCGCCCCAGCGCAGCTCGATGCACTGATAGGGATCGAACGAAATGCGGAACAGACGCTGGCGCGCGTCTTCGTAGGAAAGCGCGACCGGCGCGCCGTTCGAGCGCGTGTAGCTGACGGAGCATGTGCCGGCATGCGCGTCATAGGCCGCCAGCATGTCGCCCACGATGTCGCTGCCGGCGTAGATCAGGTGCTTGCTGTCGCCGCGCTGATACATGGTCACAAAGCGTTCGGCCTTGTCGCGCAGCTCCTTGAACGCGGTCTTCAGCCGCGCGTCGCGCGACGGCGAGGAATAGGTTTCCCAGTCGCCGCTGGTGCCATAGATGTTGCGGGGCAGGCGCTCCGGCTCGGCGCGGTTCTGGATGCCGGCGGCGATGGCGATATCGACCGCCTGGGCGCGATAATGCAGATCGTTGCAGTTGGAATCCACCATCTCGGCGGTTTCCTTTACGGGATCGAATTCGAGCTTGCCGCCGCCAACCTTCGCGCGCACATAGTCGTAATAATCGAGATTTTCGCCGTTGAGCGCGAAGGTGCCGTCGGGCCAGTTGTCGTCGTCGGGCCGCTGGCCGTTGCCGTAATATTGCTCGTCGGAGAAATCGGGAATTTCGCCGTTCGGCGCCAGCGCGATGTGGCCGCCCAGCAGCGCGCCGTCGGGGCCGGTGCGATAGTCGACCAGCCGCGCGGGGCGCCAGTCCTTGAAGCCGGCACCCTGACCGGGCCGCGAACGGGCGAACCGCAAATCGTAATATTCATGGGTGATCGTGTTGTCGGGATGGGCGTCCATGAACTGGATGCGGCCGTCGGATTCCACGCGGGTGACAATCGCGGCGTGGCCGTTGGGATCGTAAATGACGCTGCCGGGGCGAATCGATTTGGCGCCGAGCGCGGCCGAATAGAAATCGGGCGCAAGCGGCGAGTCGATATCGGGATGCATGCGGTAGGACGCGGTCGAGATCGCGCGTTGCAGCACCGTCAACAGGGCATAGCCCGAGATGCTGCCGCTGAGCACGTCGGTGCGGGCGGTGACGGTGTTGCCGTCGGGCGAATAGCGCGGATCGGCGCCGCCGCCCCTCACCCTGACGCCGCTTTCGTAGGAGAATGGCAGGCCGCGCTTCCAGGCGAAATAGGCGCGCAGCACATAGGGGAACTGGGCGCAGTCGGAGTAGAAATGCTCCGTGGGGGGATCCGAGGCGTGAAACGGATTCCACGCCCCTTTCAGGCAGGCATCCACCGTCGTGCAACCGGAATCCCCGATGGCCTGGACGAATTCGCCGTAAACGCGCTCGTCTTCGTCGGTCCAGTGGTCGAAGCGGATGACATAATCGCCCCCGCCATGGGACTGCGCCGCGCGCGCCACCTGCGGGCCGGCGAACAAAACCGCCAGCGCCAGCGCTGCGGCACACCAAAGGCCGGCGCGGACAAGAATTTTTCGGATGGACAGCATGCAGGCCCGCCCCGCGGATGGCTCGACAGTGCGATAACGCTGCATGGGCATTCCCGGCTGCAAATAAAGTTCCCAGATGGCGGCCCATGGACAGCCCAGCCTTTTTTTCGGTCGCATTAAGAGGGCTGGCGCGCGCCCCTGGAAATTTGCTGGACTCTTAAATTTCATTCTCAATGCCGGGATATTGCGGTTTTAAGCCATTGCTTCAACGTAAAAAAATTCGTTGCGCACCCCTTTCGTTCTCTATCCGTTTGACCATACTTGTCGCCTGACGAATGACGTTAACGGGGTCCGAGGGGTTCCCAAGAGTGAGCGACTCAGGTTTCCATGCAAAAAAGTACCAACAGTCAACGGGGATCCAACTCATGCGAATCAAAGTTCAGAAGATCGGGGACGGGGCACATCACAGTGAGAGCGTGGTAGAGATTAAGACGACTGGCGGCGGCGTGGAGCGGCTGGTAATAGCCACCCGTTCTCTGCAGAACAATTCGATCCTTGTCGGAGCTCCCCTGGGTCATAAGGGCAAAGAGGTTTTGGTCGAACTGCCGCGCGAAGCCATGAGCGGCACATCGCGTGTCTGGGTAAGCTCCAAAAACCTCTTGGAAGATGAGGCTCGCGTCGCGTGATCCTTACGGATCGCGAGATCAAGATAGCTATCGCGCGGAAGCTGATAGTTATCGATCCGCCGCCCGATGAAACGGTCGCCTTTACGTCCACGGCCGTTGATCTCACGCTTGATCCATCGGTCAGGATACCCAAGCAGAACGTCGCCGGGATCGATATTGTCATCGATCCCGGCGCCCCCGGTTATAACTCCGAAGAGATCATCAAACGGCTGACCGATCCCCAGACTATCCCGAAAACCGGATACAGACTGGAACCCGGTATCCTCACGCTTGGTTGGACAAGGGAATATGTGAGCCTGTCATTGGTGACGCGGATTGCCGCCCGTGTGGAGGGCAGGAGTTCATTGGCCAGAATGGGGGTCGGGATACACGTAACAGCACCAACGATTCACGCGGGATTCGCCGGCCCTATTCAGCTGGAAATCATCAATCACGGAAGCAAGCCGCTCTTGCTTCGGCCCGGCATGAGAATTTGCCAACTGATTTTTGAGATGACGCTCGGAACGCCCGAGAAGGGATATTCCGGCCAATTCCTCGAACAAAGGAAGGAGCCGAAGCGAAAGCGGGGCGGGCGTTAGCTGCGCTGCGATTTACGGCGGCGCAATCGCTGAATTGCGAGTGTAATACCAAACCCGTCTTCATTGAGCGTCGGAAAAACACTATTCTCCGTTCCAACCCGGGATCGTCGGGTGAATGTCGGCTCAGGGGGCATGCCATGTCGCTTTCGGACCTTGCAGCCGTCGGCAGCTTCATCAGTGGCGTCGCCGTGCTCGCTTCGCTGATTTTCGTCGGATTTCAGTTGAGGCAAAACACCCAGGCTGTAAGAGCCGGGGCGTCACAGGCTCATTCTCAAAATTGGCAACAAATAACGATGCCGATTATCGAAAGCGGGGATTTTGCGCGAGTGTGGAGGCTGGGGCTCGACGACATTGAAGGCCTGACAGACGACGAGCGCGTTCGATTTTACGCCTTTGCCGGCGCAACTTTGCGCTTCTTCGAAGGCGCACGCGTTCAGTGGCGGCACGGACAACTTGACAAAGAGCACTGGCATAACGTTGAGAAAACTGCGACCGATTTTGCAGCGACATCAGGCTTCAAATCCTATTGGGCCGCGCGCCACCATTGGCTCTCGCCGGAGTTTCAGAATTGGTATGAGTCGCTGTCACAGGAACGTGCTCATAATCTTTACGGCAAGCCAGCTATGTCGCTGAAAGTCGAAGACGCACGCGGTCACGCTTAGTTGGATTGGGCAAAGGTCATGCTGCTTTGCTCCCTCCAACACCAGTTCGCGATACCAATCATAAGGCTCAACAATTTTTTCCGGCGATCTACGCCGGCGCCGGGCGGCCGATGCTGAAATAGGCGAAGCCGGCTTCGGCCATCTGTTTCGGCCGGTAGATGTTGCGCAAATCCACCATCAGCGGGCGCGCCAGCAGGCTTTTCACCCGGACGAGATCGAGGGCGCGGAATTCGTTCCACTCCGTCAGGATGACCACCCCGTCCGCGCCTTCGAGCGCCTGATAGGTGTCGTCGCACAACTCGACATCGGGCAAGAGCTTCGCCGCTTCCTTGTGGCCTTCGGGATCGTAGGCGCGCACGCGCGCGCCGTGCGCCTTCAGCAGCGGCAGGATCACCAGGCTCGGCGCCTCGCGCATGTCGTCGGTGTTCGGCTTGAAGGTGAGACCCAACACCGCCACCGTCTTGCCGCTGACGCCGCCAAACGCCTCGATCACCTTCTTCGCCATCTGCGCCTTGCGCGCTTCGTTGACGCTAACCACGGTCTCCACGATGCGCGCCGGCGCGCCGGCCAGCTCGGACGTTTTCAACAGCGCCAGCGTGTCCTTGGGAAAACACGAGCCGCCGAAGCCCGGCCCCGCGTGGAGGAATTTCGCGCCGATGCGGCCGTCCAGCCCGATGCCGCGCGCCACGTCCTGGACGTCGCCGCCCAGCTTCTCGCACAGATCGGCCATCTCGTTGATGAAGGTGATCTTGGTCGCCAGAAACGCGTTGGCCGCGTATTTCACGAGTTCCGCGCTTTCCCGCGAGGTGAACAGGATCGGCGTCTCGTTGAGATAGAGCGGGCGGTAGACTTCCTTGATGACGTCGCGCGCGCGCTCCGTATCGCAGCCCACGACAACGCGATCGGGCCGCAGGAAATCCTCGATCGCGGAGCCTTCGCGCAGGAATTCCGGATTCGACGCGACATCGAACTCGGCGTCGGCGCGCAGCCTGGCGATGATTTCTTCCACCTTGCGGCTGGTGCCAACCGGCACCGTGGATTTGGTGACGATGACGGTGTAGCCGTTCAACGCCGCGGCGATTTCCTCGGCGGCGGCAAAGACAAAGCTCAGATCGGCATGGCCGTCGCCGCGCCGGCTGGGGGTGCCGACCGCAATGAACACCGCGTCGGCTTCGCCCACCGCCTGGTGCAGCGAGACGGTGAACGACAAACGACCCGCCTTGACGTTCGCGGCCACCACTTCCTCGAGGCCCGGCTCGAAAATCGGAATGCGTCCGGCGTCCAGATCGGCGATCTTGGCGGTGTCCTTGTCGACGCAGACCACGTCATGGCCGAACTCCGACAGGCAGGCGGCCGAAACCAGCCCGACATATCCCGTACCGATCATCGCTATGCGCATGCTTGCTCCGCGCCAGAGATTTGAAACCGCAACCGGCGCCGCATTTTATTTTCCGCTGCCGATGGCTGCCAGAATGGCTCTCAGTTGCGGCGCGATGTCGGGCCGGCTCAGCCCGACGGCGATGTTGGCGTGCAGAAAGCCCACCTTGTCGCCGCAGTCGTAACGCGCGCAGCCCGTCTTGACCGCATAGAACGGCACGCGGCCGATCAGACGCGCCATCGAATCGGTGAGCTGGATTTCGTCGCCGGTGCCGCGTTCCTGGCGGTCGAGCTCGGCGAAGATCTCCGGCGGCAGGATATAGCGTCCGATGATGCAGAGGCGCGACGGGGCGTGGCCGGGCGGCGGTTTTTCCACCACCGCTTTGACTTCCACCACGTCGCCATCGATTCGGCCCGGCGCGATGACGCCATAGCGATTTGTTTCGTCCAGCGGCCGTTCCTCGGCGGCAACGATCATCGCGCCGCCGACCGACTGATAGGCTTCGATCATGCGCGTCATGCCGCCGGGCTGTCCGACGAGAAGATCGTCGGGCAGCAACACCGCGAAGGGTTCGTTGCCGACGAAATGCCGGGCCGACCACACCGCGTGGCCAAGACCGAGCGGGCGTTGCTGCCGCGTGAAACTGACCGAACCCGTGGGCGGCAGGCTCTCGATCAGGCTGTTGAGCTCGGCGGTTTTTTCCCGCGACGACAGCAGCATCTCGAGCTCGTAGGCGTGATCGAAATGATCTTCGATGATGTATTTGCCGCGCCCGGTGACGAAGATGAACTGCTCAATGCCGGCTTCCTTGGCCTCTTCGACCGCGTATTGCACCACCGGCTTATCGACCACCGGCAGCATCTCCTTCGGCACCGCCTTGGTGGCGGGCAGGAAGCGGGTTCCCATTCCCGCGACGGGAACAACCGCCTTGCGGACGGGCATGGGCTTGACCATGAAAGCTCCGATGTTGGTGACCGCCTTCATGGCACGAAGCCGCGCGGATCGTCCACTTGCCCCGCGCCGAAGCCGTCGGCGGGGCGTTGTCAGCGGATGGCAAAGCTGATTTTCTCGCTCGTGTTCCGCAGTTCCCGCAGCAGGCATCAATGACCGGCATCACCGCCTATGGCGCCTACATCCCGCGTCTCAGGCTTCAGCGCAAAGCCGTGGCGCAGGCCAATGCGTGGTTCGCGCCGGGACTGGTGGCCGCCGCCAGGGGCGAGCGTTCCATGGCGAGCTGGGACGAAGACGCCGTGACGATGGCGGTCGAAGCGATCCGCGACTGCCTGCCAGCAAGCGATCCGTTGACGGCGCGCGCCCATCTCGATGCGCTGTATTTCGCTTCCACCACCATGCCGTTTTCGGATCGGCAGAACGCGGGCATTGTCGCGCAGGCCTCGAATTTGCGCGAGGCGCTTTCATCCATCGACGTGACGTCTTCGCAGCGCGCGGGAACTTCCGCGTTGCTAGCGGGGCTCGATGCGGTGAAGGCCGGCCGGGCGCAGGCGCCCTTGGTGGTGGCCGCGGAGCGGCGCAAGGCGCGCGCCGCTTCGGCGCAGGAGCTTGCCTATGGCGATGCGGGCGCGGTGGTGGCGCTCGGCGCCGAAGGGGTGATCGCGAAATTTCTTGGCAGCCATTCGACGACGCTGGATTTTGTCGATCACTTCCGCGGCGAAGGCGCGGATTTCGACTACGGCTGGGAAGAGCGCTGGATCCGCGACGAGGGCTATACGAAAATCGTTCCCGCCGCGATCGGGGCGCTGTTCCAGAAAACCGGCGCGAGCGGCGCCGACATTGCGCATCTCATTCTGCCCTGTCCGTTTGCCCGTCTGGACCAGCAGCTTGCCAGGCGCGTGGGAATCGATCCCGCGCGGGTGCGCGACAATCTCGCGGGCACTGTCGGGGATTGCGGCGCGGCGCAGGCGCTGCTGATGCTGGCCCATGTGCTCGAACAGGCGCAGCCGGGCGAGAAAATTCTCGTTGCCCAGTTCGGCCAGGGCTGCGATGTGCTGCTGTTCGAAGCGACGGCCGCAATTTCCAGATTCGCCAGACCGTCCGGCGTCAGCGGAGCGCTGGCGCGACGCAAAGAGGAATCCAACTATCTCAAATATCTGGCCTTCAACGGGCTGATCCAGCTCGAAAAAGGCATGCGCGCGGAAGTGGACCGCAAGACCGCGCTCAGCGTGCTTTACCGCAAGGGCGACATGCTGACGGGGCTTGTCGGCGGCAAATGCCGCGTTTGCGGCACGGCGCAATTCCCGAGCAGCCGCATTTGCGTCAATCCCAACTGCAGCCACGTGGACAGCCAGGACCCGTACGGCTTCGCCGGGCAGGAGGGCACGATCCTGTCGTGGTCGGCGGACTTCCTCACCTTTTCCATGGCGCCGCCCAATCACTACGGCATGATCACCTTCGCCGAGGGCGGCCGCCTGCTGGCGGACATCGCCGATGTGGAGCAGGGCGAAATCGATTCCGGCACCAAGGTGCGCATGGCGTTGCGCATCAAGGCGTTCGACGAAAAACGCGGCTTCAGGCGTTACTTCTGGAAAGCCGTGCCTGTCTAGCGACAAGGAGTTCGAAGCCATGCAGAAACGGGAATCGAAAGCCGCGGCGGCGCTGCCGCTGGGCGCTTTGGCGGTGGGAGCCTTCGCCATCGGCGCCTTTGCCTTCGGGGCGATCGCGGTCGGGTTTCTCGCCATTGGAAAGCTGCGCATCGGGGATGTCGGGATCGACCGGCTGACGGTGCGCCGGCTCACGGTGAAAGAAGACGATAGCGACGCCGTCGACTTTGTCCCCTGAGCCGCTGTGCCGGCATTCGATGTCATCGTCGTCGGGCTTGGCGCGGTGGGAAGTGCGGCGCTCCGCGAGCTCGCGCGGCGAGGGGTTCGCGTGCTCGGCATCGACCGGTTTTCGCCGCCGCACGCTCTGGGTTCCAGTCACGGCGAGACGCGCATCACGCGGCTGGCGATCGGCGAGGGCGCGCATTACACGCCGCTGGCGATGCGCAGCCACGCGATCTGGCGCGAACTCGAACGCGAGACGGGCGCTGACCTTCTCACGCAATGCGGCGGACTGATCGTCTCGGGCGAGAACAAATCCTCGTTCACCCATGTCGAAGGGTTTTTCCGGAACACCGTAAACGCGGCGCGACGCTACGGCATCGCGCACGAGCTTCTCGATGCGCGACAAATCCAGGAGCGTTATCCCTGCTTCAGTATCCGCGACGACGAATTCGGCTATTTCGAACCGGGCGCCGGATTTGTCCGGCCCGAAGCCTGCATCGCGGCGCAACTCCGCCTCGCACAGGACCATGGCGCCGAGCTTCATCGCAACGAAACCGTGCTGGAATTCCATGCGGAGCGGGGCAGCGTCGGCGTCGTTACCGACCGGGCGAGCTACCGCGCGGATTCGCTGATTATCGCGGCCGGCGCGTGGCTGCCGCAACTGCTGGGCGCGGATTATGTGAAGCTGTTTCGCATCTACCGTCAGCTTCTCTGCTGGTTCGCCGTCGATGAAAGCGAGGCTTTTGCACCGGCGCGCTTTCCCGTCTTCATCTGGGAATTGTCCGAAAGCAGGCAGGGCATCTATGGCTTTCCGGTGCTGGATGCGGCCGGCCTGAAAATCGCCACCGAGCAATATGCGCAGAGCACAACGCCGCAGCAAATGCAGCGCGAAGTCGGCAGCGAGGAAATCGCCGCGATGTATCGCGATTATGTCGCGCCGTACATTCGCGGCGTAAGCGCGCGCTGCACCAAAGCCGTCAGCTGCCTCTACACCGTGACGCCCGACGCCGGCTTCGTCATCGACCGGCTTGCCGCTGCGGAGCGCATCATCGTCGCCTCCTGCTGCTCCGGTCACGGCTTCAAGCATTCCGCCGCCATCGGCGAGGCGCTGGCGGAGATGGCGCAAGGCCGCCAGAGCACTTTCGATCTTTCGCCCTTCAGCCTCGGCCGGTTTTCGTGAATGCGGATCTTGTCCAGGCGGCCGACCCGACAAACGAATGGCCCGCCGGGGTGCGGCGGGCCATCGTTTGGAAATTCGAATTTACCGAGTCGAGATTTTTATTGTCCCGGCGGCGGCGGGGGCGGAGGCGGCGGGCCGTTCATGTCGCCCCGCGGCGGTCCGCTCATATCATCCGGCGGCGGACCATTCATCATGCCCCGTGGCGGACCTTCCGGCGCCACAAAGTGCAGATCGATGGAGCCGATGCCGGCGGCCACGTTGAGGCCGGTATTGCCTTCGATGCTGACCGGCTGCAGCGCGACCGAACGGTCGAGGCCGCCGACCAGAACATTGGCGCCGACGCCGAAGCCGGCGGTCGCGCTGGCGCTGGCGCCCGCATAGTTGCCGGCCAGCGCGCCACGGCGCATCGTCGTGGTGGGCGCGATCACATCCCAGATGAGAACGCCGCCGGCGGTGTAGCCGATGTCAACGCCGAATTTGGAAACCGTGCCGGCATAGCGTTCGCCATAGCCGCGGCTGGGCGAAAAGTTGCAGCGCAGCCTTTTGGAAGAGCCGAAGATAAATCCCCAGCCGCTGTCCACATGGCAGTTCAACACGCCCACCTTGATTCCGGCAGCCTCGGCCGGGTTGGCAAATGTCAGTGCGATGAGGACAGCCGCGGCCGCGCTCCCCGCGAAATGGTGCTTCAGGTTCATGCGTTCAGACTCCTTGGTGCATGGAAATGTTCCCCCCGCGAGAGCCGTTAGCCGACCCCGGGAACGGGAGGAAAACGCGTCGGGCTCCGCAGAGTTCCCTGGAAGGGCATCAGCCCCGGATGTAATCGCTGTAATCCTGGGCATCGTAACGAGGCAGCCCGCCGGCCGCTTTACAGCCGCGCGCGCGCGACGTCAGATGACGCCAGGACAACATCGGAGAGTTCGCTATGGCCAGCGGCATCAAGGACAAGGTGGCGATTCTCGGCATGGGCTGCTCGAAATTCGGCGAACGCTGGGACATGGGCGCCGAAGAGCTGATGGTCGAGGCTTACCTCGAAGCCTGCGCGGATGCCGGCGTCGAGACCGGCCAGATCCAGGCGGCGTGGCTCTCCACGGCGATGGACGAGGTCAATGTCGGCAAGGGCGGAACGCCATTGTCGGTGGCGCTGCGCCTGCCGAACATCGCGGTCACCCATGTGGAGAATTTCTGCGCCAGCGGCTCGGAAGCGTTTCGCGGCGCGGTGTATGCGGTCGCCGCCGGCGCCTGCGACATCGCGCTGGCGCTGGGAGTGGAGAAGCTGAAAGACACCGGCTATGGCGGGCTTCCGGCACGCGAGCAGGGGACGCTCAATCCCCTGTGGAGCGCCAACGGTTCCGCGCCCGGAAATTTCGCGCAGCTCGCCTCCGCCTATCGCGCCAAACATGGTGTTTCCAAAGAAGATTTGAAGCGCGCCATCGCCCATGTCTCGGTGAAGAGCCATGCCAACGGCACGAAGAACGCGAAGGCGCATCTTCGCAAAGCCATCACCGAAGAGATGTGCCTCAATGCGCCGATGATCGCCGAGCCGCTCGGCCTGTTCGATTGCTGCGGCGTCTCCGACGGTGCTGCCTGCGCCATCGTGACGACGCCGGAGATCGCGCGCGGCCTCGGCAAAAAAAACCTCGTCACCGTCAAGGCGCTGCAGCTCGCGCTGTCGAACGGCCTCGAAAGCCAGCACAATTCCTGGGACGGCAGTTATTTCCACACCGCGCGCATCGCGGCGAAGCGGGCCTATGAGGAAGCCGGCATCGACCATCCGCGCGAAGAGATTTCGATGATGGAGGTGCATGACTGCTTCTCCATCACCGAGCTGGTGACGATGGAGGATCTCCATATCAGCCGCGAAGGCGAAGCGTGCAGGGACGTGATGGACGGGTTTTTCGATGCGGACGGACCGCTACCGTGCCAGATCGACGGCGGCCTCAAATGCTTCGGCCATCCGATCGGCGCCAGCGGGCTGCGGATGCTTTACGAGATGTATCTCCAGCTCCAGGGTCGCGCCGGCCCCCGGCAATTGCCGAACCCCAAACTCGGCCTCACCCACAATCTCGGCGGCTCGCCCTCGATGAACGTCTGCTCGGTAGCGGTAATCGGCGCCACGTGAGGCGAGATATGGCTCCTCCCCTGCGAGCGATAGCGAAGCGGGGGAGGTGGATCGCACGGACGAAAAGTCCGTGCGAGACGGAGG
>DATCBQ010000146.1:0-4541 GCA_036511745.1 Rhizomicrobium sp. | reverse complement strand
CCAGCAGTTGCAGGAGCACATCGATGCGTTCATCGGCAAATACAACGAGAGGGCCAAGCCATTCGTCTGGACCAAGAAAAAAGTTCGCCAGCGACGCTTCAAAGGCCAACGTATCACTCAGCTCTGATTCCGGGTACTAGTAACGGCCACCGCAGGATACGAGGCGTTTTTTTGAATCCTGACCTACCCTCGTTTCGCCATAAGCCCGGCATCTATCTTAGCGACGGAAGCAGCTTCATCCCTGTGCCAATGGATGGCGGGTGTAGCGTCGTCAATGTGATTTATGACGTCCAAGTTGCACGGGTCATTTCAATTTGGTGCAATGGCATCGCCTGAATTTCAAACTGTACCACTACCCCCAACGCGGCTTGATTGCGGGGTGGGTACGGGCATGCTAGCCCGCTCACGCTTTGGGGCATTTCAACACAGCCATGACGGAGCGCATCGTCATTATCGGCGCGGGGCAGGCCGGGGCGCAGGCTGTCGCCACGCTGAGGGCCGAAGGCTTTGCGGGCAGCCTTGCGCTGGTGGGCGAGGAGCCCTTCGCGCCGTATCAGCGCCCGCCGTTGTCGAAGGCCTATCTTTCCGGCGCCATGGAGCGCGAGCGGCTTTTCCTGAAGCCCGACGCCTTCTACGCCGAGGCGCAGTGCGAGGTGCTTGCCGGCGTTGCCGCCTCCGCCATCGACCGGCAGAACCGGACCGTGGCCCTCGCCGATGGCCGGATGCTGGCTTATGACAGGCTTCTGCTGGCCACCGGCACGCGGGTGCGAAGGATGGCAGTGCCCGGCGCAACGCTGCCGGGCGTGCATTATCTGCGCGGGATCGCCGATGTGGATGCGCTGCGGGCGGCGTTTGTCAAAGGCGCCAGGCTCGCGGTTGTAGGCGGTGGCTACATCGGCCTTGAGGTCGCCGCTATCGCCGTCAGGCACGGTCTGGAGGTGACCGTTTTCGAGGCGATGGAGCGGGTGATGGCGCGCGGGGTTTCGCGCCCGCTGTCGCAATTCTACGAGCGTGTGCACCGCGAGGCGGGTGTGCGGCTGGAGCTGAACACTTGCGTTGAAGCCTTCGAAGGCAACGCAAGGCTTGAAGCGCTTCAGGCCGGTGGCCGCAGCCATCGCGCCGATGTGGCGCTGGTCGGCATCGGCGTCATACCCAATGTCGAGCTGGCCAAAGACGCTGACCTGCCCTGCGAGGATGGAATCGTGGTGGACGATTATGCCTGCACCCCGGACCCCGCGATCTTTGCCGCGGGCGACTGCACCCGCCACAGGGGCCACGACGGCGTGCTGATCCGCCTCGAATCGGTGCAGAACGCCATCGACCAGGCCAGACACGCCGCCCTCGCCATGGCGGGAAAGCCGACATCCTATCGCGAGGTGCCGTGGTTCTGGTCGGATCAGTATGATCTGAAACTGCAGATCGCGGGTCTGGCGCGCGAAGGCGACGAGCTGGTCCGCCGCGGCGATCCGGAGGCACGAAAATTCGCCGTGTTTCATTTGCGCGACGGCGCGGTGGCCGCAGTGGAAGCGGTCAATGCGGCGCCCGAATACATCGTCGGCCGCAAGCTCATCGCGCAAGGCCGCAGGGTTGCGCGCGAGACGCTTGCGGATTCCTCGATCCTGATGAAAAACATTGCTGCCGCGTGAAGGAGTTTGAATGGCGAAGATCACATACATCGAACACAACGGCAGGGAGCACACCGTGGAGGTGCCGGCCGGCTGGTCGGTGATGGAAGGCGCGGTGAAAAACCTCATTCCGGGGATCGACGCGGATTGCGGCGGCGCCTGCGCCTGCGCCACCTGCCATGTTCACGTCGATCCGGAGTGGATCGCGAAGATTCCCCCCAAGCAGGACATGGAAGAGACCATGCTCGATTTCGCGCAGGAACTGACGCCGACCAGCCGGCTGTCCTGCCAGATCAAGGTCGGTCCCGAGCTGGACGGCCTCGTCGTCCGGATGCCGAAGGACCAGCACTGAAGGCGCCAATCCGGGCGATTTGGACACATGCGCGAAACGACAGCACCGGCGTCCGCGCGAACGGCGAGCAACCGGCGGCAATGGCGGCTTGACAACCGATACCTTTCGTTGAAAGGTATCATACATCGCGCTGAGATGTATGCAGCCATGACCGGTTCCAGTTTCATGAACGGTGTGCCGGAGCTCCTGATCCTGCGCCTGCTCGAACAGCAGGAAATGTACGGCTACGAGCTCGTGCAGGCCATCCGCGCAAGGACCGGCGATGCGATCAGCCTCGGCGAAGGCGTCGTCTATCCCTCGCTGCACGCGCTCGAACGCGAAGGCGCGCTGAAATCCCGCCGCAAGCTCGTGAACGGCCGCACACGCGTCTATTACGCGGTGACCGCGAAGGGCGCGAAGCATCTGGCCGGGCTGGTCCGGCATTGGTCCCACATCACCGCAGCCATTACCCGGGCGATCGGAGAGACGCGCCATGCCGCAGCCACGCTTTGACGAATTGCGCGAACGGCTCCTGCGTGCGGGAATCGCGCCACGCCATGTGCGTCGATACGTCGGCGAGTTGCGCGATCATTTTGACGATCTCGTTCGCGAAGACCTGTCGAAGGCCATGTCGCGGGATGCCGCGGAGACGGCCGCGCGCACCCGTCTGGGCAGCGAAGGCGATCTCGCCGGCGTCATGCTGGCGCGTCCCGCCTTGCGCTCGCTGACGGCGCGCTATCCCTGGGCGGTATTCGGCGTGGGTCCGGTGGTGCTGCTGATTGCGGGGCTTGTCGCCGCGGTCGCGATCGAGATGCAGGCGCTTCATCTCGCCACTCTTCTCCTGCCCAATCCCGCGCATCGCCTGCCGCCCGAAGGGGCCATGCAAATTGTTGCCGCATGGAACGGAATTGCGACGCTGGTTGCGCCGCTCGGCATCGCGGGTCTTCTTTGTTTCATGGGCGCAAGACAGCGCATGCCCGCGCGCTGGATATTCGCCGGTGTCGTCATCGCCTGCGTGCTGGGCGGATTCCAGAGATTGAGCTTCGCCGACAATGGATATCATGGCGAAATGATGCTCGGTTCCGGTCTCTTGCCGCCCTTTCCCCGGGATTTGCTCGCCGCCGGCATCTGGCGCGCTCTCATCGACCTCGCGCTCGTGGGCGGCGCATGGTGGATCCTCTTGCGCCGAGGGTCTTCCCCGGCCTGAGGGAGTGGCGCCCCCGCGAATTGTGTTTGAGCCATCGCTGCTATAACTGCGCCGGTCATCGCTCTGCGATTCGCCCGGTGCGTGCTTGAACGCCTTCGCCCATACCTTCCTTCTGATCTATGCCGGTCTGTTTCCGATCGTGAATCCGATCGGGAGCGCGCCGATTTTTCTCAGCCTGACGCGGCCGTGGTCGATGGACGAACGCAATGCCCTGGCGTTGCGCGTTGCCGTCAACAGCTTCTTCCTGCTGCTCGGATCGCTGTTCGTCGGCTCCCATGTGCTGGAGTTTTTCGGCATCACCCTTCCGGTCGTGCGGGTGGCCGGCGGCATGGTGGTGACGGCGTTCGGCTGGAGGCTGCTGCATGAAGGCGAGTCGCCGCCCATCTTCAGGAAACCCGACGCGGGCGGCACGACGAAAGGCCCGGACACGGCGTTCTATCCGCTCACCATGCCGCTGACGGTGGGGCCGGGCTCGATCGCGGTGGCGATCACACTCGGCAGCCAGTGGCCCAAGACGGCGCATTGGGCCGATCTGGCGGTCATCGCCGGCGCGGCGGTCTTCGGGCTGCTGGCGATGTCGGCGACGATCTACATCGCCTATCGCTTTGCCGGACGGGTGTTGCGGGCGCTGGGCGACAGCGGTACCCGGGCCGTCATGCAGCTCACCGCATTCATTCTTCTGTGCATCGGCGTGGAAATCGTCTGTAGCGGCGTCGGCGCGCTTATCGGCCACCCGGCGTAAGCGGCGAGTTCATCGCTCCGCGTCGGCGTCGGGCTCGGCCCCGTTCACCGACGCGACCGCTGCAGCGTCGGCGCCACCTTCGGCCGCCTCGGGCGCATTCGCCGCCCGGCCCGCTTCCCGGCGCTCGGTTTTGAGTTTTTCGCGTTCGGCCTTCTTTTCGGCTTTGAGCCGATCGCGCTCCCGCCTTTCGAATCCGTAATTTGGCTTGCGCGGCATTGCCCGACATCCTTGAGCTTCGAACAGATTCTAACGCCGTTCGTCGGCGTTCTCCTAACGCAACGACCCTATTTTTCTGCGGCCCCCAGAATGCGTTCGATAGCATCCTTGCCTTCCGGACTGTAGATCCAGGATTCCGCCGCTTCCTGGGTGGCGAATTGCTGTGCCGCGCGGTGAGGCTTCACCCGGTCGGGTACGGGCACCAGAACCTCGAAGGTGCCGGCGAAGCGCGTATCCCGCGAAGGCGCCGCATAGGCGCCGGGAAGCGATTTCTTTTTCTTCATCGGTTCGCATCCTTTCGATCATCACAGAGTTCTTCGCGGCACGATCTCGCGCTTTTCAAGGCGAATCCCTGAACGAATGCTGTGGAGTGTGGCCGCCCCAGGGATCGTTCGACGAAGGCGCACCGTCCCTGCGAGC
>DATCBQ010000145.1:0-23247 GCA_036511745.1 Rhizomicrobium sp. | reverse complement strand
AAGTGAACACCCATCAACAGCAGGTTCGCGAAATAGCGGCGGAAATTGGCGCGGGCGTGATCGGACTTGGCTATGCGCCAAGCTGGACGCTGGAGCAGGTCCCGCAAATGCCGAAAGGCCGCTACGAAATCATGCGGCGTTACATGCCCAGGGTCGGCGGGTACGGGCTCGAAATGATGTTCCGTACCTGCACCGTGCAGGTGAACCTCGATTTTTCGAGCGAGGCGGACATGGTCAAGAAGTTCCGGGTCGGGCTGGCCTTGCAGCCGGTGGCAACCGCACTCTTCTCCAATTCGCCTTTTCGCGAAGGGCGCGCCAACGGATTTCTTTCCTACCGCAGCCAAATCTGGACCGATGTCGACAATGCGCGCGCGGGCATGTTGCCGTTCGTTTTCGAAGGCGGTTTCGGCTTCGAACGTTATGTCGACTACGCACTCGATGTGCCGATGTATTTCATTTACCGCAACGGCAAATACATCGATGCGAGTGGAAAAAGCTTTCGCGATTTCCTGGCCGGCGACATTCCGGAGCTTGAGGGAATCGATCCTTCGATGTCGGATTGGGCCGATCATCTGACGACGATATTTCCCGAAGCGCGCCTGAAGCAGTTTCTGGAGATGCGCGGTGCGGATGGCGGCACATGGCGTCGCATCTGTGGGCTTCCTGCTCTTTGGGTCGGGCTTTACTACGACCAGACCGCGCTCGATGCCGCCTGGGAGATGGTGAAAGACTGGACGGCTGAGGAGCGTCAGGCCATGCGCGATTCGGTGCCGCGTCTTGCCTTCGCGACGCCCTTCCGCAACCGCAACGTCGGAGACCTCGCGCGTCAAATGCTCGAGATATCGGCTGAAGGTCTGCGCCGTCGCGCCAGCCACGACGCCATGGGCGCGACCGAGGAAGGGTTTCTGCAGCCGTTGCTCGAGCTTACCGAGCGTGGTTACACCAGGGCCGAGCAATTGCTGCGGCTATACGAAGGGGATTGGAACCGCGATCTCTCCCGGCTCTTCACCGAATACAATTTCCTGTGATGCAGCGGTCGCGTCCGACTAACGCCGCCGGGTCATAAAGACAACAACGAGTCCGAAGAATGCAATTCCAAGACCATAGGAAATCCAGCGGGAGTTATCGACCATGAAGCTTGATTTCGGATACAGGATATAGCCGGCGCCCTGGCAGGCAAAAAACAGTCCCGCCAGGATACAGAGAACACCGAGTATCATGAAAATCGCTCGCATTGTTTCCCCTCAAGAAATTTACAGGGCCGCCATAGCACGATTTTCTGCCGAAAACTGCCATGGACGGGCAACCGATACGCCATAAGAGTTATGCGTTCATGGGTCGACAGTCACAGCGGGCCGGCTGTTGGGTTTGGATTGCGGCGCGGTAACGATTCGCATTATCCTCCGGAACCCGCTATCAGAATCCGATCATGCGAGAGAAGACTTGGGAGTAAAGATGACGAAGCTGCAAGAGCCTGCCATGCCCGCAAACCCGGATGTGCTCAAACACGCCTGTTCCATCGTAGTGGCTTATCTCGAAAAGAATCACATCGCGCAGTCGGAATTGCCGGGGATGATCCGCAGCATCCATGGGGCGCTAGGATCGCTCTCGGGCTCGGCGGCCTCGGACGCCGGCACGAACCAAAAGCCGGCTGTCCCGGTCAAGAAGTCCATAATGCCCGACTACATTGTGTGCCTCGAAGACGGCAAGAAATTGAAAATGCTCAAGCGCTATCTCCGTGGCAAATATAAGCTGTCGCCCGAAGAATACCGGTCCAAGTGGGGGTTGCCCGCAGATTACCCGATGGTCGCGCCGAATTATGCGGCATTGAGATCGCAGTTTGCAAAGGATAACGGTCTCGGCCGCCGTCCCGCGCCGGCAAAAAGCAAGCGGCGGCGCGCCTGAGAGCGTGCAAGCGCGCTTTAGTCTCACATCGGTTTTTTGAATCGAAAAGCGAACTGATCGGTTCGTCCGCGAATGGACGGATCGAAGACGATTGCAGTATGTTCGTCGGCCGGATTGCGCAATACATCGCTTTCGCCGTCGAATTTGAATCCCGCGGCCGCCATCTCGTTTCGCACGATGGCCGGGTCGATTCGGTGCAATCTGTCCGCCGTTTCCGTAGGCGGAGAACCCGGAAGCGCAGCGTGATCGACGATCGCCGCGGTGCCGCCGGGTTTCAGGATGTCAAACCAGATCCTGTCGAGCGCGGCCACGTCCGTGTGGACGCGACTGAGATGCAGGTCGTGGTAATTCTGCGAGGTCCAGATTTCGTCCAGCGGAGGTAATGCTTTCATTGCAGCGGGGGTGAGGGGAATCACCGTGACGTTTGAGTACTCGATGTTCATGGCGATGGCGGACGCCGCTGGTTCCGCGTCAGAAGATTGGGTATCGGGAACCGCCGCGTAGAGATGGCCCTGCGGTCCAACCACCTTGCTGAAGATCCGGGTGAAATACCCCTCGCCAGGCAGAATCTCGAGCACAATATCGCCTGGCTTTATGCCCGCAAAAGCAGTCATATCCGCAGGCTTTCGCACAGGGTCGCGAGCTTTGTCCGCTGTCGGCCTTTCGGGATCGGAAATGGCGGTTCCGACATAAGCCGGTGGTGCCAAGACTGCCGAAGCC
This sequence comes from Rhizomicrobium sp., assembly GCA_036511745.1. Taxonomy (GTDB): domain Bacteria; phylum Pseudomonadota; class Alphaproteobacteria; order Micropepsales; family Micropepsaceae; genus Rhizomicrobium. The sequence goes on along the minus strand of DATCBQ010000145.1, from coordinate 20,622 downwards.
GTCGCAGCCACCAACGAGGCCGCAGCGCCCAGAATGCTCATTATCGTGCAGTGCATGAATCCTCCATTGTGTGATTCTCAGGCTGCCGTGCCGCCAACCGTGAGGCCGTCAATTCGCAGCGTCGGCTGCCCGACGCCGACCGGCACGGATTGTCCGTTCTTGCCGCAGGTACCGATGCCGCTGTCGAGTTTCATGTCGTTGCCGATCATCTTTACCCGTCGGAGCACTTCGGGACCGCTGCCGATCAAGGTTGCGCCCTTGATCGGCGCTCCAATGCGGCCGTTTTCGATCAGGTAAGCCTCGGTGCAGGAAAAAACGAACTTGCCCGACGTGATGTCTACCTGGCCGCCGCCGAAGTTCACCGCATAAATGCCTTTGTCGACGCTCGCGAGGATCTCTGCGGGATCTCTGTCGCCGGCGAGCATGTATGTATTCGTCATGCGTGGCATGATCGAATGGGCGTAGCTTTGGCGCCTGCCGTTACCCGTGGGTGCCAGCCCCATCAGACGGGCGTTCTGACGGTCCTGCATATAACCTTTGAGTATGCCGTCTTCGATGAGGACGGTGCGCGAACCCGGCGTTCCCTCGTCGTCAATCGTGAGCGAACCACGGCGTCCCCCGATGGTGCCGTCGTCAACCACCGTCACACCCGCTGCCGCCACTCGCTCGCCAAGCAATCCGGCAAAAGCCGACGTCTTTTTCCGGTTGAAATCGCCTTCGAGTCCGTGGCCGATGGCTTCATGCAACAGGATTCCCGGCCAGCCCGGGCCCAGCACGACTTTCATCTCGCCGGCAGGGGCCGGAACAGATGCAAGATTGACGAGCGCCTGTCTGAGCGCCTCGTCGACCGCCTGCTTCCAGTAACTCTGCTCAAGATAGGTTTCGTACCCGCTTCGCCCGCCACCTCCAAAGCTTCCGGTTTCCTGGCGCCCGTCTTCCTCCACCACGACCGAGACACCGATGCGCACGAGTGGACGGACATCACGGTAGGTTTCACCACCCGGACGCAGGATCTCGACGGTCTGCCAGTCGCCGGCCAGCGAGCCGGAGACCTGGCGCACGCGCGAATCCTTTCCGCGCGCGTAAGCGTCCATGTCCTGCAGCAGCTTCACCTTGGTCTCGAATCCGGCGCTGTGCAAAGGATCGATGTTTGCGTAGAAGCTGGTGTTGGTACGGGCAGGCGAGGCAGCGGTCGCGCCGGAATATCCATGCACAACGGCACGAACCGTGTCCGACGCCCGCCGTATCGCCGCTTCCGAAAGTTCCGAAGCATGGGCATATCCAGTGGCTTCGCCGGCGACCGCTCTCAGTCCGAATCCCTGCGTGGTGTCGAAAGTGGCTGCTTTCAGGCGGCCGTCATCGAATGCAAAGCTCTCGCTTTGACGGTATTCGAGAAAAAGTTCGCCGTCGTCGGAGCCTTTAAGGGCCTTATCGACCAAGGTCTGAACGGATCCGCGGTCGAGTGCAGCCTCGCTGAAGAAAAGATCGGCCGTCTTGCTCATGAGGTTGCGTCCTTTGGGCGCTTGCGCCTTTCATATAGTGATTATTCGCGGATACCGGGGGGGTGCGAATGCTTCGCATCATCCGCGTGGCATAAAGTCGCAATGACTTGAGTGTCTTAGCTCCCCTAAATCGCGCCGACGAATCTTAGTAAGGGCTGATCGCCCGAGGCGGCCGCTACGGTCGCCTTTGAACGATTTCGAGGTCGCCCGATGTTTGGCAAGGCAATCCGTCTCCTGGCGGGCTCGACGGCGGCCTTCATGACCTACGCCGGCGCAGCCCTTGCCGCCCGACCCCGGCCATGGGAAATGGGCTTCCAGCCTGCGGCGACCCCGGTGATGCAGGATATCGAAGAATTTCATCGCTTCGTTTTCTACATCATCGCCGCGATTACGATCTTCGTGCTCGCACTCCTGCTCTGGATCATCTTTCGCTACAACAGCCGTGCCAATCCGGTGCCGAGCAAGATCAGCCACAATACGTTGCTGGAGGTCGCCTGGACGATCGTTCCTGTGATCATCCTCGTGTTGATTGCCATACCTTCCTTCAAACTTCTCTACTACGAAGCCGATATTCCGCACCCGGATCTTACTGTTCGAGCGATCGGCAAGCAGTGGTATTGGACCTACGAATATCCGCAGAGCGGCGATTTCCAATTCGACTCGCTGGGCCTGTCGGACGCCGCAGCCGACAAAGCTGGCGAACCCAGATTGCTCGGTGTGGACAATGCCGTCGTGGTGCCGGTGAATCGCGTGGTCAAAGTGCAGACCGACGGGGCCGACGTCATCCATTCCTGGGCCGTTCCTTCCTTTGGCGTCAAGATGGACGCCATCCCGGGCCGGCTCAACGAAACCTGGTTCAAGGCGCTGAGGGAGGGCACGTATTATGGAGAATGCTCGGAACTTTGCGGTGCGCGCCATGCGTACATGCCCATCGAGGTGAAAGTCGTTTCGCAGCAGGTTTTCGAGGCATGGCTCGCCGCGGCAAAGAAAAAATATGCAGTCAATGGCGACGCTCGCGTCGCGCTGGCGAAATAACAAGGACCAATACTTATGGCTGACCTGGCGCATGCACACGCCGACCATCCCACAGGCTGGCGCAGGTTCGTGTATTCGACGAACCACAAGGACATCGGAACGATGTACCTGATCTTCGCCATCGTGGCGGGAGTGATCGGCGGCGGCCTGTCGATGTTCATGCGCGCCGAGCTCATGTTTCCCGGTCTGCAGGTCTTCAACGAACCGCACACGTACAATGTGTTTGTGACCGCGCACGGCCTGATCATGATTTTCTTCATGATCATGCCGGCAATGATCGGCGGCTTCGGCAACTGGCTCGTGCCCCTCATGATCGGCGCGCCGGACATGGCATTTCCGCGCATGAACAACATCTCATTCTGGCTGCTGCCGTTCTCCTTCACGCTGCTTCTGCTTTCCATGTTCGTGGAAGGCGATTCGGGCGGCATGGGCGTTGGTGGCGGCTGGACGATCTATGCACCGCTCTCGACGACCGGTTCGCCGGGACCGGCCATGGATTTTGCCATCTTCGCGCTGCATATCGCCGGTGCCTCATCGATTCTCGGCGCCATCAATTTCATCACCACCATCTTCAACATGCGCGCGCCGGGTATGACGCTGCACAAGATGCCGTTGTTCGTGTGGTCCATCCTGGTAACCGCGTTCCTGCTGTTGCTTTCGATGCCGGTGCTGGCGGGGGCGATCACGATGCTTCTGACCGACAGACATTTCGGCACATCGTTTTTCAACGCGGCTGGCGGCGGCGACCCTATCCTTTTCCAGCATCTTTTCTGGTTTTTTGGCCACCCGGAGGTCTACATTCTCATCCTGCCGGGATTTGGCATGATCAGCCATGTCGTATCGACCTTCTCCAAACGGCCGGTCTTTGGCTATTTGGGCATGGCCTACGCGATGGTGGCCATCGGCTTCATCGGTTTTCTAGTCTGGGCGCACCACATGTACACGGTGGGGCTTTCGGTCGACACGAAAGCCTACTTCATCTTCGCAACCATGGTGATCGCCGTTCCCACCGGCATCAAGGTTTTCTCGTGGATCGCCACGATGTGGGGCGGTTCGATCGAGTTCAAGACGCCCATGCTATGGGCGACAGGCTTCATTCTGCTGTTCACCATCGGCGGCGTGACGGGCGTGGTCCTTGCCAACGCCGGCGTGGACGTCGTCCTTCAGGATACCTATTACGTCGTTGCGCACTTCCACTATGTGCTGTCCCTGGGCGCCGTGTTTGCGATTTTCTCCGGCTTCTATTTCTGGTTTCCCAAGATCACCGGCTACACCTACAACGAGACCCTGGGTAAGCTGCATTTCTGGATCACGTTTATCGGCGTCAACCTCGCGTTCTTTCCCATGCACTTCCTGGGTCTGGCGGGCATGCCGCGGCGTATCGCCGATTATCCGGAGGCCTTTGCCGGCTGGAATTTCGTGGCGTCCATCGGCGCGTTTATCGCAGGCGCCGGAACGCTGGTGTTTTTCGCCATGCTGGCTGAGGCATTTCTGGCCAAACGCAGGGCTGGGGACAATCCCTGGGGCGTGGGTGCGACAACACTGGAATGGACTCTGCCATCGCCGCCGCCGTTCCATACCTACAACGAACTGCCCCGAATTACCTGACGCGTGCGCAAATGACGACGGCGACAACCCTTTCGATCGAACCGCGCGCGGCCGATGTCGGCGACTATCTGGCGCTGCTGAAGCCGCGCGTGATGTCGCTCGTCATCTTCACGGGTCTCGCGGGAATTGTAGCCGCCCCCGGACCGACGGACGCACTCACCGCGATTGTCGCGCTGTTGTGTATCGCAATCGGCGCGGGGGCATCCGGCGCGCTCAACATGGCCTACGAGGCGGATATCGACGCCTTGATGTCGCGTACGGCTGCCCGTCCGATCCCGCTTGGACGAATTTCGCGTGAAGATGCGCTCGGCTTTGGCTGGATGCTGAGCGGCGGAGCGGTCATGGTCATGAGTCTGTTCGTCAATCTCATCGCCGCCGGCCTGTTGGCCTTTTCGATCGGTTTTTACGTCTTTGTCTACACGCTCTGGCTCAAGCGCCGTACGCCACAGAACATTGTGATTGGCGGTCTCGCCGGTGCGCTTCCGCCGGCGATCGGCTGGGCGGCCGTGACCGGCTCGCTATCGCTTGCGCCGCTCGTGCTCGTGTTAATTACGTTTCTATGGACACCGCCGCATTTCTGGGCGCTCGCGCTTTATCGGTCCGACGATTACGCGCGCGCCGGCGTGCCGATGCTGCCGGTCGTCAGGGGCAAAGCGCATACGCGACGGCTGATTCTCATCTACACGCTGGCTCTGTTTCCTGTCGGCTTGATGCCGGCCCTTATGGGTTTCGGAGGGGCGCTTTCGGCAGCGGTTGCTGCGGGCTTCGGCGGTTGGATGATCTGGCAAGCCTGGGCGGTACTACGCGAAGCAGACCAAGGCCGCGAGCCTGCGGCGCGACGACTTTTCGGCGTATCCATTGCATATCTGTTTGCAATGTTCGCCGCGCTCATTGGCGAGCGCCTGATCGGTCTGCACCCCGTTTTCGGAGTCTGGATGTGAGTCGATGGCCGATGACAAAGATGCCGCCAAGCAGTCGCACCGCGCGCGCCGAAGACGGAGCATTGCGATTGCGATCTCTCTCGGCGGACTTGTACTTTTGTTTTTTCTCATGACCGTCGTGCGCCTGAAAGGACACGTGGTGGGGTTCTTCGAATAATGAGGCGAATACGCGATGACTGAGGCGCATGGCAGTGTAAAGCACGACTATCATCTGGTTGACCCCAGCCCGTGGCCGATCATCGGGTCGGTGGGCGCCTTCGCGATGCTCGCTGGTGCCGTGTTGTGGATGAACAAGGATTACAGCGGATTCTTCGGGCTGAACGGAAAGCCGTGGATATTTGCCGTTGGCGCCGCTCTCGTCTTCTTCACGCTGGCGGGCTGGTGGCGCGACGTTATCAGTGAGTCCGTCGTACGCGGCGACCACAAGCCGGTCGTCAAGTTGGGCCTGCGGTTTGGAATGGTTCTGTTCATTGCTTCCGAGGTCATGTTTTTCGTGGCCTGGTTCTGGGCCTATTTCAATACCGCCATCTTTCACAGCGATGTGGGCATCAGTTCCTGGCCGCCCAATGGTATCGTCACGCTCGACCCGTGGCATTTCCCGCTACTAAACACTTTGATCCTGCTCACGTCCGGAACGACGGTCACCTGGGCGCACCACGCCGTCCAAACGGGGGATCGCAAAGGCGCGGTTCAGGGTCTCATTCTGACCGTTCTTCTGGGTTTCTCCTTTACCTGTGTGCAAGTCTACGAATACAGCCACGCGCCGTTCACCTTCGGGTTCAACAATCTGGCTCTTGCGCCTTTTAAGGACCCCGCCCACGCGCTTCTTGCGGCCGGTGTAGGAAATTTTCAGGCGATCTATGGTTCGACCTTTTTCATGGCAACCGGCTTTCACGGCTTCCACGTCATTGTGGGGACCATCTTCCTTGCCATTTGCCTTGGACGCGCCATCGCCGGACAATTCACCCCTGATCGGCACTTTGGCTTCGAGGCAGCGGCCTGGTACTGGCATTTCGTGGACGTTGTTTGGCTGTTCCTGTTCTCCTGCATTTATGTATGGGGCGCGGCAGCCGTAACCCAGGCGTGAGGTAATGGCGGAGGCAAGCGCGTTTCGGGCAGCGTTTCTGGGTCGATGTCCGCGCTGCGGGAAGGGCAGATTGTTTGCGGGTTATCTCGACGTTGCCGCGCGCTGCGAGGTTTGCAGCCTCGATTATGCAGAATTCGACGCCGGCGACGGGCCGGCCGTCTTCGTGATCCTCATCGTGGGCGTGCTCGTCGCCGGAGGCGCGCTGATCCTGGAGGCCGCCGTCAGTCCTCCCTATTGGGTCCACGCGGTGATCTGGCTGCCCGCGATCATTGTATTGAGCATCGTGTTTCTGCGGCTCGCCAAAAGCACCCTGCTCGTCCTGCAATACAAGCATCAGGCGCGCGAAGGCCGCCTTGCGGACTGATCCGCCAGGTTCCCGATGAAGATTTTCTTCCGACCGCTTGCCGGGTTCACTTTATTCGCAGTGCCGTTGTTGGCGCTGCTCGCAGGATTGGGCGTCTGGCAACTCGATCGGCTCCAATGGAAGCTCCAGCTGATTGCGGCAATGAACCGAAACATGCACGCCGCCCCGATCAGCATTGATCGCGCGCTCGCAATGGATTTGTCAAAAGCGCAATACCGGCGCGTTTTACTCACAGGCCGTTTTATCAACGCCAGGGAATCCTACGTGTTCACAACTGACGAGCAAGGCGCGCCCGTCTATCACGTGTTGACTCCTCTTTTGTCTGGTAACGGCCGCGAAATCATGGTCGATCGCGGTCTCGTACCCCCTTTTCTTCGCGATCCCTCGTCACGACGGCAGGGCGAACTTGTTGGCGAACTGCACATTGTAGGGATATTGCGTACGCCCGATGCACCAGGGCCGTTCACACCTCAGCCCGATCCGGCCGGCAACATCTGGTTTGCGCGCGATCTCAAGGGAATCGCCGCCGCCCGGCACATCCGGCTTTCAGCGCCAGTGATTGTCGAGGCTGACGCACATGCCAATCCGGGCGGCTGGCCCAGAGGCGGACAAACACGCGTCAATCTTCCAAATGACCATCTGCAATACGCGATCACATGGTTTCTGCTCGCGGCGGCGCTGGTGTTTGTCTACGTCGCCTATCATCACACCCGGGGGCGGCTCACCATTCGATTTTCGTGAGGTCGGGCGATGCGTTATATAAGCACGCGGGGACTTGCGCAGCCGCAGTCTTTCGAAAGCATGTTGCTTTCCGGGCTGGCGCCTGACGGCGGCCTGTTCTTGCCAGAGGTCTGGCCGCAATTCGGCAAGCCGGAGATCGCAAGACTGGCGACTGGGCGTTATGTAGATGCGGCCTTTGCCATCCTCCCTTCTTTTGTCGGCGACGCCTTTGCACGGGACGAAATTCGCGCCGACATCGAAAGTGCGTATGCCGCATTCGACAGCGCCGAGGTCGCGTCATTGGTCCGGCTTCGCGAAAATCTTTTTTTGCTCGAGCTGTTCCACGGGCCTACGCTCGCGTTCAAGGATATCGCACTTCAGGTGCAGGGCCGGTTGCTTGCGCGAGCGCTGGAGCGGCGCGGGAGTTTTTCCACCATCGTTGCCGCAACCTCCGGTGACACCGGTTCGGCGGCCATTGCCGCATTGGGTGACTTGCCGCGCGTCAATCTATTCGTTTTGCACCCCAAAGGGCACGTGAGCGAAATTCAGCGACGGCAAATGACGACAACGGCCTGCAACAACGTTTACAACATCGCTCTCGAAGGCACATTTGACGATGCCCAGAACATCGTGAAGTCGCTGTTCTCCGATCGCGAATTCGTTGCACGCGTTCATCTGGCCGCCGCGAATTCGATCAATTTTTTTCGAATCGCCGCGCAATGCGTCTATTACTTCACCGCTGCCGCACGATTTGGGTCACCGCCGGTTTTCGTGGTGCCGACAGGAAATTTCGGCGATGTGTTCGCAGGCGAGGCGGCGATGCGCATGGGCCTCGGCATCGAACGCCTCGTGATCGCGACCAATGCCAACGATATTCTTTGTCGTGCGCTGGAGGACGGTTTGTACGCTGCCGGTCCGCCGCGGCACACTCTCAGTCCGTCGATGGATATCCAGGTCGCAAGCAACTTCGAACGGGCGTATTTCGAGGCGTCCGGGCGCGATCCCGCCTCGACGCGGGCGACAATGTCGGATTTTGAAACGAGACGCCGATTTCACCTTCCCGCGGATGTTCTGGCCAATCTTCGGGCACGCTATCTGGCGCTTCGTTGCAGCGATGAGGAAACGCTCGAAACCATGGACCTCATTTATCGCGAGACCGGCCGGTTCATCGATCCTCACACTGCCGTGGGCGTTGCCGTCGCGCTTGCGCGCGGCAATAGTCGCGAACGGCCCATGATCGTGCTTTCTACGGCACATCCGGCAAAGTTCCCCGATGCGGTCTACCGGGCTACCGGGATAGTGCCCCCCTTGCCCCGGCGCGTTGCCGACCTCTATGAGAAAGCAGAGCGCGCATCCACTTTGCCTGCGGACGTAAGCACGGTGCGTACCTTTATCGAACAACGGCTTGCAAACTCATGAATGTCGAAATCACGAAATTACCCAATGGCCTGACCGTGGTTACGGACCCCATGCCACAGTTGCAAAGTGCTGCCATCGGCGTCTGGGTCAATTGTGGCGCGCGCCACGAGACGAAGTCCCAGATGGGCATCTCCCACATGCTCGAGCATATGGCGTTCAAGGGGACGGAACGGCGCAGCGCACGCGCCATTGCGGAAGAGATCGAAGCGGTCGGCGGTTATCTGAACGCCTATACAAGCCGGGAACAGACCGCTTTCCACGCGCGCATTTTGAAGGCCGATGTCCCGTTGGCCGTGGACATCCTTGCCGATATTCTTACCCATCCCACATTCGAAGAAGCGGAGATCGAGCGCGAACGCCAGGTGGTATTGCAGGAAATCGGTCAGGCGCGCGATACACCCGACGATATCGTGTTCGACCATTTGCAGTCGGCGGTCTATCCCGATCAGCCCATGGGCTGGCCGATCCTCGGCAACGAAGTCACGGTCGGCGCGTTCACGCGCAACGACCTTAGACGCTATATGGGCGCGAATTACCGTGCCGCCGGCATGACATTTATCGCTTCGGGCGCGGTCGATCATTCTGCAATGATCGATCTCGTCTCGCGCCATTTCGGCGAGCTTCGGCCGGGAGAGGCCCCCTTGGGCGAAGCCGCGCGCTATTTCGGGACCGACGTACGGGTAGAAGAGGATCTCGAGCAGGTTCACGTCACCTATGCCTTCCCCGGCGTTGCCAGTGCCGAAGACGATCTCTTTACGGCCCAGGTTTATGTGACCGCGCTTGGCGGCGGCATGTCGTCGAGGCTGTTTCAGGAGATTCGCGAGAAACGCGGCCTGTGCTATTCGATTTATGCCTTTGCCCATGCTTTTCGCGACGGCGGTTTCGTCGGGATATACGCCGGCACCGGCGAGAACGAAGCCGGAGAAATTTCCGCGCTGGTGGCCGCCGAAATGGCTGCCATCGCCATCAATGCCAGCGAGGCGGAAGTCGCGCGGGCCAAAGCGCAACTCAAGTCGAGCTTGCTCATGGGTCTCGAACGGCCGTCCGCGCGCGCCGAGCAGATTGCGGCTCACCTGCTTGCTTACGGACGTGTCGTACCGGTAGAGGAACTCACTACCAGGCTCGAAGCGGTCGATGCGCAAGCGGTTCGACTGTTCGGTCAGCGCATCGCGGCAAGCGAAAGTCCGACGATCGCCGCGATCGGACCGTTGTCGAAGCTTGAACCCTGGTCCACTTTTGCCCGTCGTTTCGGTCCCGGCTCAATGCGCGTTGCGGCGACGGAGTGAGCGCCGGCCCCATGGCTGCGTTTATGCGCGGGCTGACGTTTCCCGGCGGCCAGCAGCCGATCATCAGGGGCGATGGCGTATATCTGCGCTATCCAAGAGTTGCCGATTTTCCTGGCTGGGCCCAATTGAGGTCCGACAGTCGCGCATTTCTCACACCATGGGAACCTTCGTGGACGGTTGACGAACTTTCCAAAGGGGCTTTCCGACGCCGGCTCCGGCGCTATCAAAAGGAAGCGCGGCAGGATTCGGCCTATGCGTTTCTGGTTTTTCGGCAAATGGACCATGCGCTGGTGGGCGCTTGCACGCTGTCGAACGTCCGGCGCGGGGTCACGCAATGCTGCGCGCTTGGTTATTGGATCGGCGAGGGATTTTCCCGGCAGGGACACATGTTCGATGCAGTGCGCGCCCTGATTCCCTTCATTTTTGGCACGCTGGGTTTGCACAGGATCGAAGCCGCATGCCTTCCGGACAACGAGGCGTCCAGGAGTCTGCTCGCCAAGGCAGGATTTAGACAGGAAGGGGCTGCGCGTCGCTATCTCCTGATTAATGGTGAGTGGCGAGATCACCTCCTATTTGCTTTGCTCGCAGACGATGGGCCGTTAGCCTGACTTGGCGGGTATGGACGTTTGGCGGATGAGTCGGTCGCGTTGTGCAGGAGGTTGGAAGGTGCTGCCCTCCATGCTTGGGAACTTGGCAAACTTCGGATTTTTGGTGCCGAAAACTTCGCTCCTGCTCTTTGCGACAATGGCTGGAATGTTGTGGGCGATTTTGGTGCCCGCGTCAGCGGTCCCCCTTACGGTCGATTCGCATCAAGTCGAGTTCTCCGATTCTGCGCCGCTCATCGAGCTCAAAGCGGTGCTTTCTCCCTATCATGCCGCATCGAATTTTGAAGCGGACGGTTCGCGCTGGCAAATCGTCACTGTTGCCAACCAGATGACGCGCCCTGTTACGCGGATTCTGGTCGCGGAAGAGCCTAACGATGCGGTATTACGCGTCTTTCCCAGGCGCGCCCGTCCCGCGATTCGTCAGATTGCGAGTTCCGATCCCGACGTGATCGCCGAGCCGGCTCAGGCTTATGGCAGGCACGCATTCCGCGTAACCATCCCGGCAGCGCGCTCGGTTTCGCTCGCGCTGAAGCTGTCGGATGCCGATGAGCGGCCGGCGGTAGCGGCATGGAATGAAGGCGCCCTCGCTGCGCACAACCGGCAACTCGCAGTATTATTTGCCGCTGTGGCCGGACTTATCGCTGCGGCGCTGGCGATCACGACGGGGTTGGCGGTCATGACCGGGCACGCTGCCCCGCGCTGGGGTGCGCTCACAATGCTTGCGATTTTTCTTTCGCGGCTCTCCACAACGGGCATGTTCGATTCCGTGGGAGCAACCAATATCGGCGGCCCCTATGGCCTGTCGGCAATGCTCGCCGGATTGTCGCTCGCAGCTGGTCTTTGCCTCACGGATACCATTGCGCCGTTTAGAAACATTTGGCCGCCTGCGATGCATTGGCAATCTCGCGTGCTCATAGTACTCATAGCACTTCCGCTGCTGGCGTTTGTTGGCGTTCCCGGTGCCATGCTGGGAACCGGGATTGTGTTGGTCGTCGGGACGGCCGCGATTGTCGCCTATCTTATCCAGTGTGGACGTCTTGGCAGTCAGGCGGCTCGAGTCGCCGCACCCAGCGCTGTCGTCTTCGCATTGGTGGCGGCCGCGGGAGCAGCGGCGGCGATGGGTGGCTTCTACAACAGTCCGGTCGCGCCTGGCGTTGTCGGCGGCTTCGCTTCTGCCGGCGTCGTACTTCTGGCGCTTGCGATTGCGGCCGGCGAGGGAATCGCAATTCTTCCGGCGCGCCGTTCGACGTTCGCATCCCAACAAGAATTGACTGCGGGGACTGCGATCCCGTTCTTGGAGAGACAGCAGATTGATGCCGCTTCGAAAGCCATTGGCGCCTCGCGCCAGGGCGTGTTCGATTTCGACATTGAGAATGGGCGTGTCCGGCTTTCGCCGGAAGGCCTGGCACTCCTGGGGATCGAGGCGCGAAAGGACCATTTTTCGAACGAGAACTGGATCGGTCGCATTCATCGCGAGGATCGTGACGTGTACTGCAGCGCCATAGACGACTTTCGCGCTCATCCCGGTCTCGCTTTCCGCGTCGAGTTCCGGTTGGCGAACGCGTCGGGACTTTATCCCTGGTTTGAGTTGCGTGCGACGATGTTGGGCGATGGCGTCAGAGCGAATCGCTGTCTCGGCCTGATTGCAGATGTCACGACGCGCAAGGAATCCGAGCAGAAATCGGCGCCACGCGACGAATCGAGCGCTTTTTTGGCGCAGCCCGTCGATGGTCGTACGACAAAGGGAACCGCGCGAAGCGCTCAGGATCGTTCGACTGGCATTGGTCTTCCAGCCGACGATTCGGCTCAGTGACGGAACCATGGCGGATTCGAGTCCCGTCTGCGCTGAATCATCTCTCCAGCGGGAAAGAACCGGTGCTACCCGCCAGCGCGGGGGCTGGGAAATATCTGCCGCCGATTTGCGCGTTAGGCGTGACCGACGTGGGCCGAGAGCCCGGAAGCATCGATCCCCAACTTGCCGAGTGCCGTTGCCCACTTGTTGTCGAGGTTTGTCTTGAACAGGAGGGCAGAATTGCAGTCGCAGTGGATCCAGCCGTTGGAACGAATTTCGTTTTCGATCTGCCCGGCATTCCAACCCGCGTAGCCCAACGCAAAGATGGCGTTCTGCGGGCCGCCGCCTTTCCCCATCGCGCGCAATATGTCGAGCGTTGCAGTCAGCGAAACATCCTCGGAGACCGGAAGGGTAGCATCCGCACTGTCATAGTCACCCGAATGCAGAACGAATCCGCGACCCGTTTCCACCGGTCCGCCATAAAGCACGGGAAAGTTTAGGGTGCGCGCAGTGACCTCCAGCTCCAGCTTGCGCAGCAGATCGTGGAATGAAAGGCCGGCCACCGGTTTGTTGACCACGATGCCCATCGCACCTTCACCGGAATGGGCACAAATGAAAATCACGCTTTTCTCGAAACGCGGGTCGGTCATCCCGGGCAACGCGATCAACAGCTTTCCTTCCAGGAAGCTTTCGCCCTCAACCGTTCGCGGATCGTTTTTGCGCGGCATGAACGGCAGCCTATCACGTCGAAGACGGCGCGCCACCGTGGCCGCGCGACACTTTTTGGCGCCGTTGTGCAACATTCGGAAATGCGCTCTTTGCGTTCCGGGTCGGTGGCGCTAGAAACGCTGGCTGGCGGCATTAAGGAGACGAAAATGACAATCAAGATTGGCGATAAAGTTCCCTCTGCGACATTGATGCAAATGAAGGGCGGCACCCCCCAGCCGCTGAAGACCGATGATTTGTTTTCGGGAAAAAGGGTTGTCGTTTTTGCGCTGCCCGGGGCTTTCACACCCACCTGTTCGGCGAAACATCTTCCCGGGTTCGTCCACAAGGCGGACGAGATCAGGCAGAAGGGCGTGGACGTCATCGCCTGCATCTCCGTAAACGACGCGTTCGTCATGGGCGCCTGGGGCGAACAGCAGGAATCCGGCGACAAGGTTATGATGCTGGCCGACGGCAACGGCGACTTCACGCGTTCTCTGGGGCTGGAGATGGACGCCACGAAATTCGGCATGGGGAAACGCTCCCAGCGATTTTCCATGCTTGTCGACAATGGGATCGTTAAACAGCTCAACGTCGAAGAGCCGGGCGCGTTTTCCGTCTCCAGCGCCGAGCATATCATGCAGCAACTCTGAACGCGGCAATTACTCCGGCGCGTGGCGGCTGAGCGTAGCGATTGCCGCGCACGCGAGCGCATCCGCGCGCTCGTTTTCTACGTGTCCGGCGTGTCCCTTCACCCATTTCCACTCGACGTCGTGGCGCGCGGCTGCATCGTCAAGCGCGCGCCACAAATCTGCATTCTTGACAGATTTCTTGTCGGTTGTTCGCCATCCGTTTGCCTTCCAGCGCTTCATCCAGTGCATCAGCCCGTCCATCACATATTTCGAATCGGTATGAATCGTGACCGTGGACGGCTTTCTGAGCGTCTCGAATGCCTTGAGGGCGGCGGTCAGTTCCATGCGATTATTGGTGGTAGCAGCTTCCGCGCCCGAAATTTCCTTTTCATGATGGCCGGAGCGCAGAATGGCTGCCCAGCCGCCCGGACCGGGGTTTCCCGAGCACGCACCGTCTGTGAAGATTTGCACCCGAGGCGGCGTCACAGGCCGTATCCCGCCAGATTTTCGACTCCTCGGTGAAACCGCAGCCTTTGCGCGAATTCGAGCGGGTCTTTCGGACGCACGAGTGCCGTCGGAGCCGGCTCCAGCCAATCCTGCAAGCGGGTCAGCAGGAAGCGAAGTGCAGCCCCTGCGGCCAGCACTGGCAGCGCGCTCATTTCCGCATCGTCCAACGGCCGCGTTTTGCAATAACCGGCAACAAGGCTGCGCCCGTTCGACACGCTGTACGAGCCGTCGGATTCGAAACACCATGCATTCAGCATGATGGCAAGATCATAGGCGCAAGCATCATTGCAGGCGAAATAGAAATCGATCAGGCCGGACACCCGTGCGTCCACGAACAGCACGTTATCGGGGAACAGGTCCGCGTGAACGATACCCCGGCGCAATCCCTGGGGCCACGCTTGGCGCAATTCGGCCAGGCTCGACACGATAAGCTCGGACATGCCTGGATGAACCGTGTCCGCGCGCGACAACGTGGCTTCCGCAAGTTTTGTCCATCCGGCGACGCCGAGGCTGTTGGCGCGGGCGAGCGGAAAGTCGGCACCGGCCCTGTGCAGCTGCGCCAGCGCCTCGCCAGCGGCGGCGCAGTGGGTTGCGTTTGGATGTTGAAGTGAAAGTCCGTCGAGCCAGGTTAGAATGGCGGCGGCTCTGCCATTGACGATCGTCCATTCTGCCCCTTCGCGATTCTTGACCGGCACCGGACAACGCACGCCTCGATCTGCAAGGTGTTGGAGCAAACCGAGAAAGAACGGCAGGTCGCGGGCACTTACGCGTTTCTCGAACAGGGTGAGGATGAAGATGCCTCGATCCGTCCGAAGGACGAAATTGGAGTTTTCGACTCCTTCGGCGATGCCTTTGAAGCTCCGCGGAGTTCCGATGTCGAATTCGGCGAGCAGCGTGTCGAGATCGTTGAAGCCGACATCTGTGTAGACCGCCATGGCTGCCTCAGGATGCCGGCGTGCGCGGCATGTTATTCTTGCCAAGGCTTCCCATACGCGATCCCGTTGGCTACAGTTCGCAGCCGTTTCGGTATCCTGTCCACCTACCGCTTTGCGACGGTTCGCACAATTCTATCTGAATGATCGGAAATGCCTCAGCCATCTTTTCGCGCGATCGCGCTCGCCGGCCTTTCGGCCATGACCCTCGCGGCCTGTCAGTCCGACAAGGGTGGGGAGTGTCCGACAATGACCGCCCTCGTTGAGTCGTCGGAAGAAACCGTCTTTGTGCCGGGAAGCACGCCCGATCCCTCCAATATGCTGTATACGGTCGAAATCACCAGCGTGAAAGGCCGTTGCGACCTTAGCAAAAAGTCGACAACCGCCGACGTGAGCCTGGACATCGACTTTCGCGCTTCGCGTGCGCCTTCCGGCGTGGCCGCCCAGTACAGCGTTCCCTATTTTGTGGTTGTGACCGAAGGGACCGACCGCATACTGGCCAGAAAGAACTTCACGATTCAGTTTTCCTTCGCACCAGGTCAGGCAACGGCAGACTTTTCCGATTCCGTCGGCTCGGTCGAAGTGAAGGCCAAGGGCGAGAAAAAGACCTATGATTATCAGGTGCTCGCCGGATTGCAGCTTAGCAAACAACAGCTCGAATATAATCGCCGCCAGGGACACTGAGGTTCATGCTTCCGCTTTCGGCGGAATTATCGCGCGTCGTCGGCCGGGCATTCGAGCAGGCAGGCTTTCCTGCCGATCTGGGCTCCGTTCAGGTATCCGACCGGCCCGATCTCGCGCAATTTCAGTGCAATGGCGCGCTTTCCGCTGCCAGACTGGCAAAGGTAAATCCACACGTCATTGCGGAAAAGATTGCCCGGACGCTCAAGGCAGATTTGCTGTTTGCAAGCGTGGGAATCGCCGGACCCGGATTCATTAACATCGATGTTGCCGATAATGTTCTGAGTGCCCGGGCGGCGATGCTGGCCCAGGACACACGGCTGGGCGCTCCCGATTGCGACGGAAAGTCGCTGGTGATCGATTTTGGTGGTCCCAATGTCGCCAAGCCCATGCATGTGGGCCACCTGCGCACGGCCATCATCGGCGACTGTTTGCAGCGACTGTTCCGCGCCAATGGTTGGCGGGTCATCAGCGACGTGCATCTGGGCGACTGGGGCCTGCCGATGGGCCAGCTCATCTCCGAGATCGGCCATCGCGGCCTGGCGCCGATCTATTTCGACGCGGCGTATGAAGGTCCGTACCCGGATGAATCACCGGTCAGTATGGACGAACTCGAGGAGCTATATCCGGCCGCGTCTGCCGCCTGCAAAGCCGATCCGGCCCGGCTCGGAGAGGCGCGCATCGCGACGGCCGAGCTGCAGGGGGGGCGGCCTGGCTACCGCGCATTGTGGCGGCATTTTTTCATTGTGTCGGAAAAGGGGCTTGCACGCGAATACGCAAGCCTTGGCGTTAGGTTCGATCTGTGGAAAGGCGAGGCGGATGTCGATCCTCTCATTGGTGCCATGATCGAGGATCTGAAGACGCGCGGTCTCGCGGTGATAAGCGAAGGTGCGTTGGTGGTGCCGGTCGTCGAGCCGGGTGACAAAAAGGAGATGCCGCCCCTCATTCTCCTCAAATCGGACGGGGCGGTGCTTTACGGCACGACCGATCTTGCAACCATCGTCGATCGTGTGCGCAGCCAAGACCCGGACCTTATTCTCTATGTGGTGGACCAGCGCCAACATGGCCATTTCGAACAGGTGTTCCGGGCCGCGCGCAAGGCGGCGCTGAATGGAAAGGCGCAGCTCGAACACGCTGGCTTCGGTACCGTAAACGGCCCCGACGGCAGGCCGTTCAAGACCCGTGCCGGCGATGTGATGAAACTCTACGATCTGATCGCCATGGCGACGGTGGAAGCAGGCAAGCGGCTGGCAGAGCAGGGAATTGGCGCGGATTATACGCAAGAAGAGCGCGGGGAAATTGCCCGTGCGGTCGGAATTGCCGCGATCAAGTTCGCGGATCTCGCGAATTTCCGAACCTCGGATTACGTGTTCGATCTGGCGCGGTTTACACGTTTCGAAGGCAGGACCGGTCCGTATCTGCAATATGCGGCCGTGCGCATCCAGTCGATCCTGGGAAAGGCCGCTGCGGAAGGTTACACGCGAAGCAGACCGGATATCCGCTCCCCGGAAGAGCGCCGATTGATTCTGTCTCTGCTGTCGCTTGCAGACGCGCTCGGAAATGCGGAAGCGAAGCGCGCACCCAACATACTATGCGATTACGCTTTCGCGCTGGCCCAGGAATTCAGCCGTTTCTACTCCGCGCATCACATTCTTTCCGAAACCGACGTCGTGCTGCGCGCCGCCCGGCTCGGCCTTTGCGCGCTGACGCTTTGCGCGTTGCGGAAACTTCTCGACATTCTCGGCATCGAAGTTCCGGCCAGGATGTAATCTGGGAGCAGGCTTGCGACGGGACGGCCGAGTCGACCTAAAACACCGCGTAGCCGCCGTCGATTACGAACATGTCGCCGGAGTGATAGGTCGATGCGTCGCTGGCAAGATAGACCGCGATGCCGCCAAAGTCCTCCGGCTTGCCCCATCTTCGCGCCGGAACACGGGAGATCACTTTCTCCTGAAAGACGGCGCTCGCCTGCGCGCGCTGGGTCATGTCGGTAGCGATCCAACCCGGCGCGATGGTATTTGCACGAACGCCATAGCGCGCAAGCTCCACGGCGATTCCACGCATCATCGAAATCACCGCGCCTTTCGATGCGCTGTAGTGCTGGTTGCGGGCGGCGCCCTCGATGCCGGCCAGGCTCGCAACCCCAACCAGCGAGCCGCCCGGATTGCCCGCCTTGGCGCGCTCGATCATATGCTTTGCGGCTTCGCGCAGTGTGAGGAAGACGCCCTCCTCGTTGACCGCTTCGATCCTGCGGAATGCCTCGGCCGTGATCTCCGTGAACGAGGGCGCCGCTATGCCGATGCCCGCGTTGGCAAACACCGCATCGATTCTTCCCATGTCATTCACGGCCGCCATTATGCCTGCGACCACCTCGGTCTCTTGCGACACGTCCACCCGACGCGTGGCTACTCGCCGTCCATAGCGAGCGAGTTTCTTTCCCGCGTCGCCGTTCTTTTTTTCGTTGGTGCCCCAGATGACGATATCGGCGCCCGCCTGCGTCATGGCCTCGGCCATTCCGAAGCCGATCCCGCCATTGCCGCCAGTGACGAGCGCGACCTTTCCGGTAAGATCGAACGGCTTGTACATGAGCACCTCGGCCGGATTTCTTCGATCGACGTTAACCGCCTGCCACTACGCGAACAACGGCCGGCACGAATCGGCCGCCCCAACCCGGGACTCGCCGGGTCGAGGACGGTTTGCCGGTTCAATTCCTTGGCATTTTCAGAAGTCAATTACTGTTGTCGCAGAAACGAGAGGTTTAGGCTCGAATCCGACTCCGGAATCGGAATTTCGTATGGGTTTAGTCGATGCTGTTGAGAGCGCGCGGGTCGGACCGGTGACCCCGGCGCCGTCCGCCGCCTCAACCCGCCTGAGGTCGCTCGACATCATGCGCGGGATTGTCGTGGTCGGCATGATCGTCGTCAACGCAATGGCCTACTCGAACCAGACCTACGGCTTCGATGCGTTCTCCATTCTCACGCATTCGCCGTGGGCAGGTTTCACCTTTGCCGATTTCGTTTTTCCCGCCTTTATTTTCATGGCTGGAATCTCGGTCGCGGTGTCGCTGCGCGAAGTCCGTGCCGCGGACGGTGCCGGACGATCCCGCATCTCGACCCGCGCGCTTCGCCTCCTCGTGCTCGGTTTTTTCATAACCAATATTCCATGGGTGACGCCGGTGGGCGACTGGCGGTGGCTCGGAGTTTTGCAGCGGATCGGGATTTGTTATTTTGCGGTCGCGATTCTATATCGCACGACCGGCTGGCGCACCCGTGCAGCGATCGCGTTGCTCGTCCTTTTGCTTTACTGGCCGCTGACGCTGTTGCCGATGCCGGATGGGAGCGCCGTCGATCTGCTGAAACCCGGCGCGAATTTCATCTCCTGGGTGGATCGCGCATTTTTGGGGACGCATGCGTTTTCGACCGGCGCCGGCGGTTACGACCCGGAAGGGCTGTTGAGTACGCTGCCCGCCATCGCGCAGTGTCTGCTCGGGACGCTGGCAGGCGAATGGCTGCTCGCCCGCAGGCATTCGCGCGCGGCAATGGCAAAGCTTGCGATGGCGGGCGCCGCAGGCGCAGGTATCGGCCTCGCCTGGAGTCCTTTGTTTCCCATCGTCAAGAATATCTGGACAAGCAGTTTTGTTTTGCTCTCAACCGGCGTTGCCGCCATGCTGCTTGCGGCTTTGGTCTGGTTGCTGGACCAAAAGCGCGCGACCATGTGGGGCGCGACATTCTTCGAAGCCTTCGGCATCAATGCGATTCTGGCGTATGTTCTGCACCAGCTCGCGCAATTCGTTCCCGCGGGCGACAGCATGCACAGCTTAAGTCTTGAAGGCACGCACGCCAGCCTGTCCCAACTGATGGCGTTCCTTCCCGTCGTTGCTTTCCTGGCGCTTCTTTGGCTGCCGCTGGAATACATGCGGCGGAGGCACTGGATCGTGAAAATCTGAAAACTTCGTCGTTAACCCACGCGTCATTCCCGCCGAGGCGAGAATGACGCGCGGTGAACGCTTACTGCTGGCCAGGGGGTGGGCCGCCTTGCGGTTGTCCCCCGCCATATTCGCTGCGCAATCTTTCGCAGCGGCGCGGATGCGCGGCACACCAGTTGGGATCATTCATCTTCTGGATTTGAGCCTGGGTCGGTCCCTGCGGACCATAGGCACCTTGCGGTGGGCCATCGGCGCCTTCCGGCGGACCCTCTCCCTGCGGCGGTCCATAAGCCCCTTGCGGGCCGTAGGACCCTTGCGGGGGCGGGCCTTGTTGGCCTTCATATCCGGGAGGCGGCTGTTGCCCGGGAGGCGGACCATATTCGGTGCCCTGCGGGGGCTCCCCGTAAGCCGGCGGCGGCGGACCGTAGCCGGGGCCATCGGCGCCATGGGGATAATAGACACACGCGCCCAGCGAGGCGGCGAGCCCCGCTAGCGCGAATGCGGCAAATGTGCGGTTCATTGGGATATCCTAAAAATAGAATGGTCCCTCCGGGGACACGTTAGGCCGGAGCCTTGCCGACAAGCAATGCGCAGACCCTTGCACCCGTTGCCTTTGGAACCTTTGATAGCCGATCCATCCCGCCGTGCCGCACGTTTTTTCGGGTGTTCATTCCTCCACATATTGGCGCTCGCCCGTCGCGCCTTCGACATAGACGGTGACGGTCTTGCCGGTATCGTGGTCGACGAAGCGTTCGGATGTCTTCTGCCAGCCTGGGCCCGGAACCTGGCGTCTCAGCGGTTTGTAACGATAGCGCTCGAACGCGATGCCGGCGGCAATGATGACGCCCCAGACAATGACGATCCAGGCGCCCACGGCACCC
>DATCBQ010000144.1:0-4544 GCA_036511745.1 Rhizomicrobium sp. | reverse complement strand
GTCCTTCGGTGCAACAAAGAACGCTTTTGCAGTCATCGACGAATCTCCTGATTGAATTGGTCGAAACAAGTGCGAGTTGTCGTCATCTTGAGGCGCTTCAGAATGGAGTCGCTCAGGCGTCGTAGGGACGCTGGAGACGTGTCGCGCCCACGCAGAGAGTGCGCCTCCGCCGGAGAGCGCGCTTGACATTCGGCTTACATTTTCCTTACCGACGGATTATTCTCTGTGCTGCAACCGGTGCTAATGCCCAGGGATTGAGAGATTGCGCTTTCTTTTCGA
Source organism: Rhizomicrobium sp. (assembly GCA_036511745.1). Taxonomy (GTDB): domain Bacteria; phylum Pseudomonadota; class Alphaproteobacteria; order Micropepsales; family Micropepsaceae; genus Rhizomicrobium. The sequence continues at coordinate 4,265 of DATCBQ010000144.1, read as the reverse complement.
AGACTACGCACTCGACACCGACCTGCGCGAACTGCAGCGCGGGGCGGCCGTCGTAGCGGTCACGCCACAGGTATTCGACCTGCTCGATTATTTGATCCGCAACCGGTGGCGCGTCATCAGCAAGAACGATCTGATCGACGCGGTCTGGAACGGGCGCAGCGTGTCCGATGCGGCGTTGGCGACACGGCTGAATGCCGCCCGGAGCGCGATCGGCGATTCCGGCCAGGAACAGCGCCTCGTCAAAACCCTGCCGCGAAAGGGCTTCCGTTTCGTCGGAGCCGTACTGGAAGCGCATTGGCACGCTGATGCGCCAGCCGCCGACGACCAGATTGAACCGCAGAAGCCCGCCATAGCTCTTCCCGACAAACCGTCCATCGCCGTGCTGCCGTTTCAGAACTTGAGCGACGATCCGGAACAGGAATATTTCGCCGACGGCATGGTCGAGGATATCATCACGGGACTGTCCCGATCGAAATTGCTGTTCGTAATCTCGCGAAATTCGAGTTTCACCTACAAGGGCAAAGCCGTCGACATCAAGCGGATCAGCCGTGAGCTTGGCGTTCGTTATGTACTGGAAGGCAGCGTACGTAAGGGCGGAAAGCGGATTCGTGTGACCGGACAGCTGATCGATGCGTCTACGGACGCGCACATCTGGGCGGACAAGTTCGATAGCGATCTCGAAGACATCTTCGATTTGCAGGATCGCCTGACGAGCAGCGTGATAGGCGCGATCTCTCCACAGCTTGAGCGGGCCGAGATAGAGCGCGCAAGGCGCAAACCTACCGAAAGCCTCCAGGCCTATGACTATTATCTGCGCTCAAAGTTCAGCATCTACCAGTGGACGCGAGAGGGCAGCGGTGAAGCTCTCAGGCTGACTAAACTTGCCATCTCGCTCGATCCTGCATTTGCCGTTGCCTACGCTTCCGCAGCCAACATTTTCGGTCAAAAGAAAGGGTTCGGATGGGTCGATGACGGGGCAAAGGAACGTGCTGAAAGCCGACAGCTGGTCGAACGAGCGATGCAGCTCGACCAGGACGATCCTGTGGTGCTTGCGCACGCAGCAGAAGTGTATTCCTACATGCTCGAAGAGCCGGAGACCGGGGCCGCCCTTGCCGCAAGGGCTGTCGCACTCGATCCCAATCTGGCAGTGGCGCGCCTTTGGGCAGGCTGGGCACAGAGTTATCTCGGCAATCACGACGCGGCGATCGAGCAATTCTCGGCGGCCATTCGCTTGAGTCCGATCGATCCACACTTGTTCCTGCCCCAGACCGGGATGGCCTGCGCTCATTTCTTTGCCGGGCGGTATGAAGAAGCTCTGTCCTGGGCCACGAGCGCCATCCAGCGCCAGCCGAATTTTCCGGGTGCGCAGCGAATATTAATGGCAAACTTGGCGATGGCCGGACGCATCGCCGAAGCCCGTCGCGCTTGCGACGCAGTCCTGCAAACCGACGCCGCTTTGCGCATTTCCGGGATCAAAACCACGCCATTTCGTCGGCTCGAAGATGTCGAGAAATTGGGCAAAGCTTGGCGAATAGCTGGCGTGCCCGAATGACCGCCCCTGTGAAGGTTTGCGCACATCCCATGGCCGCCGCCTCATGCCCGCTTTCGGGGTAACAGTCGACATGTCGGCCCCTGATTTTTACGAGTACACGCCCTGTTTGTAACAACGTCGTCAAGGCGACCGCCGGGACGACGATGCGCACCCTCTGAATAACGGGCATCGCGCCGAGTTCCCGGTTGCGCCGCCGGGCTCGCTTGCGCACCATCCCGGCATGATTCGCGATGCATCCGGAAAAGATTCGGCCAAATTGCCCAAGGGCGTGATTGCGGTGTCGCCGCCGAGCTTTCGCCGCGAGCGCGCGCTGATCAAGCGCGGGGTCTGGCCGGTGGCCGGCTGCGACGAGGCCGGGCGCGGGCCGCTGGCAGGCCCGGTGGTGGCCGCCGCGGTGGTGCTGGACCCCAAGCGAATTCCCAAGGGTATCGACGATTCCAAGCGGCTGACGCCGGAGCGCCGCGAGGAATTGTTCGAGCAGATCTGCGCCACCGCGTCGTTCGCGGTCGCCTTCGCCTCGCCGGCGCGGATCGATCGCGACAATATCCTGCGCGCCTCGCTGTGGGCGCTGGCGCGCGCGGTGCACGCGCTGCCGGAATTGCCGAAGCATGTGTTCGTCGATGGCCGCGACCGGCTCGATACGACTTGCGACTGCGTCGCCGTGATCGGCGGCGACGGACTGGTGCTCTCGATCGCGGCGGCGTCGATCATCGCAAAAGTGTCGCGTGACCGGCTGATGTGCAAGCTGGCGCAGGATTGTCCGGGTTACGGTTTTGAGCAGCACAAGGGCTATGGCGTGCCGGAGCATCTCGAAGCGCTGCACCGGTTAGGGCCGACGGTGCATCACCGCCGCTTCTTTGCACCGGTCGCGGCTGCCCGCGAACGGCACCAGGCGATGACCATCGAGGCCGCCATCATCGCGCGGGAAACGCCTGCTGAAATCGAGATTTCCGCCGCCATCTGAGACCCATTGGTGACACGTTTTGTCGGTGCGGGCAGGTCACCGCTTCGCTCGAAAACGCCGTGTTGCCTCAGCGGCTGACGCGCTCTATCACACGTTCGAGATCGAACAGCGCTGGCTGACAATTTCGGCTTGACGAATTCGGCTTTTGAAGTTCGGCCTTGGGCATTTCGGACGTTGCATGCGCTTCACCTCGCTGATTATCGAACTGATCCGCGCCCGGCCGCGGCTGGTGGTCTGGCTTGTGGTGTTGTCCCAGGCGGCGCTGTGGCTGATCCTGCCGTTGTTGCTGTATCGAAGCCCTCCCGGCGACCTTGCCACCGTGCTGGCCTATGGCCGGGAATACCAGGTCGGAACCAGTCTCGGGCCGCCGCTGGCGTTCTGGCTCGCCGATATCGCGTTCCGCGCCGCCGGCAATCACATGTTCGGCGTCTATCTCCTGGCGCAGCTGTGCGCGATCGCCACCTTCTGGACGCTCTATCTGCTGGCCCGCGCCGTGGTCGGCGGACAGCAGGCGGTGCTCGCGGTGCTGCTGACCATGACGGTGGTGGTATTCAGTTCGCCCGGCGTCGAGTTCGGCCCGCTGGTGCTGGCGCGCCCGCTGTGGGCGCTGCTGCTGTTGCATTCCTGGCAGTTGATCGGCCAGGGCCGCCGCAACGCCTGGTTCGCCTGGTCGATCGAGGCCGGACTGTTGCTGCTGACCACCCCCGCCGCGATCGGCCTGCTGATCCTGGTCGCCGCCTTTGCACTCGCGACCTCGCGCGGACGGCGCATGTTGAAATCGTTCGATCCGTTGTTCGCGCTGCTGGTGATCGTCGTACTGGCGTTGCCCTACCTGATCTGGCTGATCCGCGCCGACACGCTGACCTGGCCGTCATGGCCCGCGATCTCGGATCTGAACGCACGAGCGCTGCACGGGGCGCGGTTGCTCGGTGGCCTGCTGCTGGCGATGTCCGGCGTCGTGCTGCTCGTGGTGCTCAACTCCGGCTGGTTCGCCCGCAGCCCGGAAGAGGCGCCGATCATCTATCGGCCGCCGGTCGATCCGCTGGCGCGCAACTTTGTTTATTTCCTTGCCGTCGCCCCGGCGCTGGCCGGCACCCTGATCTCCGGCCTGTTCAATCTCGACCGGGTCGCGGGCGGGGCGGGCGCCGCGCTGTTGATGTCGGGGCTGGCCGCGATCGTCGCGAGCGGCGATCTGATCCAGTTGCGGCGCCAGCGGGTGCTTCGCTCGGTGTGGGCGGCCGCCATCATCGCGCCTGCGCTGGTGATCGTCGTGACCACGCTTTTCGTGCCCTGGACCGGCGGCGCCGAGGTGGCGACGTCGCTGCCCGCGGCCGCGATCGGACATTTTTTCGGCGACAGTTTTGAGCGGCGCACCAACCAACCGCTGCGGGCGGTGACCGGCGATCCGCAGCTGGCCAGCCTGATCGCGCTGGATGCCGGCCGTCCGCACCTGTTTCTGGCGGCGACGCCACAAAACACGCCGTGGATGACGATGGCAAAATTCAACCAGACCGGCGGCGTCGTGGTCTGGCGCGCCTCCGACACCGGCGGCACCCCGCCGGCCGAACTGGCGCAGCGATTTCCCGGCCTGGTGCCGGAAGTGCCGCGGGCGTTCGAATGGCTGGTGACCGGCCGCCAGCCGCTATTGCGGATTGGCTGGGCCATCGTGCGGCCGAAGGCGCCGTAGAGGGAGGCGTGCCCCGGACGCTGCGCCGCGCGCTAGCGATGCGCTGCTGATCCGGGGTCCAT
>DATCBQ010000143.1:0-3213 GCA_036511745.1 Rhizomicrobium sp. | reverse complement strand
GTCCCCATCCGCTGTTCGAAGGGATCGCCGACGGCGCCGACCTCTATTTCGTGCATTCCTTTGCCTTCGAGCCGCGCGATCGCGCCGTCGTCGTCGCAACGGCGGATTATGGCGGCGCGATCGCGGCAGCGGTGGCGCGCGGCAATATCGCCGGCGTGCAATTCCATCCCGAGAAGAGCCAGATGGCGGGATTGCAGATGCTCGGAAATTTCCTCAGGTGGACTCCGTGATCGTTTATCCGGCCATCGATCTCAAGGACGGAAATTGCGTGCGGCTGGTGCGCGGCGAAATGCACCGCGCGACCGTGTTCAACGACGATCCCGCGGCGCAGGCGCGGGCGTTCGCGGACGCCGGGTTTGGGTGGCTGCATTGCGTCGATCTCGACGGCGCCTTCGAAGGACGTTCGGTGAACGGCGTGGCCATCGCCGGGATTCGCGCGGCGATTGCAATTCCGGTTCAGCTCGGCGGCGGCATCCGCAGCCGCGCCGGCATCGAGCACTGGCTCGAGGCCGGGATCGCGCGGGTGGTGCTGGGAACGGCGGCGCTGCGCGACCCCGCTTTGGTGCGTGACGCGGCGCGGGCGCATCCGGGCTGCATCGTCGTGGGGATCGATGCGCGCGAGGGAAAAGTCGCGATCGAAGGCTGGGCCGAAACGTCGGACATCGCGGCAAGCGAACTGGCGCGGCGGTTCGAGGATTGCGGCGTGGCGGCGATCGTCTTCACCGACATCGCCCGCGACGGCACCGGCAAAGGCTTGAACCTTGAAGCCACAAGGGCGCTGGCGGCTGCCGTCGGCATTCCGGTCATTGCCTCGGGGGGTGTCGGTAACCTTGAGGATTTGGCGTTGCTGGCGTCGGCGCCCGAGATCGCCGGCGCGATCGTGGGCCGCGCGCTTTACGACGGCAGCATCGATCCCGCGGCGGCGGCTTTGCTGTCCCAATCGGACTGACCGGATTTAGCGTTTGCTGTGCAGCCGCTGGATGAGGTCGTCGAGTTGCTCGAGCGTGCGATAGACGATCCGCAACTCGCCCCCGGCTGAGCTTCTGTGCAGTATCTGAACATTCAGGCCCAACATATTGGAAAGACTGGATTCTATTGCTTTGGTGTCGGCGTCCTTCGCGGCCTTCGGCGACGTCCGTCCCGGCTTGACAGGCGAACGCTGTTCGGCTTGGCGAACATTGAATTCCCGCTTGACGATTTGGCGGGCCAGAGCTTCGGGATTCGCCGCCCCGATCAAGGTGCGGGCGTGGCCGGCGCTGAGCTTTCCTTCGCGGATCATCGCCTGGACCGCTTCGGGAAGCCGGATCAGGCGCAGCGTATTGGCGACGTGGCTGCGGCTTTTGCCGATCTCTTCCGCCAACCGTTCCTGGGTATAGCCGAACCGGTCCATGAGCTGGCGATAGGCGGCGCCCTCCTCAACCGCATTGAGATCGCTGCGCTGCACATTCTCGATGATGGCGAACTCCAGCGCCTCGGCGTCTCCAAGTTCGCGGATAACCACCGGCACATCGTGAAGCTTGGCGAGCTGCGCCGCGCGCCAGCGCCGCTCCCCGGCGACGATCTCGTAGGCATCGCTGGCGCCCGCGACGGGGCGCACCAGAATGGGCTGCAGCAGCCCTTTCTCGCGAATCGAAAGCGCCAATTCGTCCAGTTCCCTGCCGTCGAAATGCTGGCGCGGCTGGAACGGATTGGGGCGCAGGAAGGCGACCGGAAGCGTGCGCGGATTGCGACCCCCGGGATCGGGGGCAGCGCCCGTGTGCCCGGTGGGCGCTTCGTCTCCAATCAGCGCCGACAGGCCACGGCCGAGAGCCCGGTGGCGGCCATCCTCGGATTTTCTGGCATCCGTTCGCTTGCTGTCGGTCATGCCGCATCCCTCACGCGTTCGCGCTGGATCAGTTCGCCGGCCAGCTTGATATAGGCTTGGCTGCCGGGGCAGCGCAGATCGTAGACCAGCGCCGGCAAGCCGTGGCTCGGAGCTTCGGAAATCCGCACGTTTCGCGGAATGATGGTTTTGTAGACCATTTCGCCCATATGCGTGCGCACATCGGCTTCCACCTGTTCCGAAAGGCGGTTGCGCTTGTCGAACATGGTGAGGACGATTCCCTGAATTTCGAGCGCGGGGTTGATGGCGGCCCGCACCCGCTCGATGGTCTTCAGGAGCTGGCTGAGGCCTTCCAGCGCGAAGAACTCGCATTGGAGCGGGACAATAACCGCATCGGCGGCCGCCATGGCGTTGACCGTCAGCAGCGTCAGTGAGGGCGGACAATCGATGAGGACATAGGCGAAGCGTCCTTCGCTGTGGATGGCGTGGTGCGTGAGAGCATCCTTCAGCCGGTAATTGCGCCGCGCCACACCGGCCAGTTCCAGCTCCGCGCCCGCCAGATCCACGGTCGCCGGGACAATCGAAAGTCCGGGGATTTTGGTGGCGACGATCGCTTCGGCGATGCCGGCTTCGCCCATCAGCACGTCGTAGGTGGTCAAGGTGCGCGACGCCGCGTCGATGCCCAGACCGGTGGAGCAGTTTCCCTGGGGATCGATGTCGATGACCAGCGTCGGCTGGCCGATCGCCGCCAGCGCGGTTGCGAGATTGATGGCCGTGGTGGTTTTGCCGACGCCGCCCTTCTGATTGGCGACGACGAGGACGCGGGGCGCGCGCTGCTGCCGTTCAACCGACACGGCGCAGCCTCCGGATGGCGAGGACGACGCCGGACGGATCCGTATGGCTTGGATGCTGCGTAAGTTCCATTTTCCAACATTTATGGGCTAACGCCAATTCACCCCCTACAGATTGACCCTTCAGGAACAAATTGAGCGTCTTCGAACCCTGGAAAGGATGCGCGAATGCGAGGAGTTTGTCGAGCGGCGCCAGGGCGCGCGCGGTGACGACATCGAACGGTTCCGGTTTTGCGTCTTCGATACGGGCGTTGCGGATTTCCACGGCGGCGCCGGTGCGTAATGCCGCTGCCTGCAGAAACGCGCATTTCTTGCGCGTCGCTTCGTAGAGCACGACGCGAAAAGAAGGGCGTTCCGCCAGCAGGATGGCGAGAACCAGGCCCGGAAACCCGGCGCCGCTGCCCAGATCGACCAGACTGTCCGCCTGCTCCGGGATTAGCGGCGCCAGCTGCGCCGAGTCGAGGATATGGCGGCGCCAGATCTGCGCCAGCGATCGTGCCGAGACAAGATTGTGGCGGGCGTTCCAGTCGGTCAGGATGT
>DATCBQ010000142.1:0-7719 GCA_036511745.1 Rhizomicrobium sp. | reverse complement strand
GGGGGGGGGGGGATGTCACATCAGAGGGGAATGCCATGAAATCGAGACTGCTGATATTGGCCGCGTTGATTGTTGCCGCGTCGGCTTCTGCCGAAGCCGATGGGGGCGCTCCGCGGAGCGCGCCGGTTCTGTCGGGCGCTTATGCAATCAGCGGAATTTTCAATTGCACGACCTCGGGCGGGACCGCGTCTCAAATCACCGCAGAGATCACTTTTGATCCGCAAGCACAGACCGCAAGCATCAAGGGGTATCGCGCGGACGGCAATCCGATGACCTTGACGAAGTTCTCGCATTCGGCGGGGGCCTACTCGAACACAAGCACGACGCTGACGCTCAATGGCACGGTCTACCAGGCGAACTACGGTGCCCTGAAGAACGGGATCGCCACTTACGTTTCCTTTCTGGCCGTGGACCTGAGCCAGGAGAACCAGCTTTGCGGCGATCAGTACTGGGCCGCGCGCGAATAGTCCGGGCTCGCACCAACCCGATTCGAGCAGCACCGGACCGAAAGAGTCCAGTGACAGTTACTCGTGTCCCGCGCGAAGGTAACATATGGCGATCCGTCTGACGCTGAAGCGGGCAAAGGAGTTGGAGCGATGACGATTCCGTTCAAGACGCTCAAGGCCGAATGGATGAAGGACCCGGCGTTCCGCTCCGGATACGAGCGGCTGAAGCCCGAATACGAGCTGGCTCTGAGCCTGATGATGGCGCGCGAGAAAGCCGGCCTGACGCAGGCCGAGGTCGCGCGGCGCATGGGCACGACGCAATCGGTCGTCGCCCGAATCGAGAGCGCGCAGAATCCGCCCAACCTCAGAACCCTTGAGCGCTATGCCAGGGCCGTCGGACGCCGCATCGAAGTCAAACTGGTGAAGGCCGCCTGAGGCCGGGAAGCCGAAGAATACGGCCAGAGTCAATTCACAAAGAGAGGCGGCAGACGAATCATCTCTGGGCTCCATTCTTTGTGGGAACGCCCGCAGTATGGCCGCGCTCAGGCAAAATTCCGTTGCACCCATGCGCGGCAGTCGTCGGCCCATCGCACGATTGCGGCGTTTCCTTTGGTTCGGCCTTGCGATGCAAGTTCGAGCTGCCGCTCCAGCACCGACGCGATCAATTCGGCGCGGGAAAGCCCGGGCGCGCAGGCATCGTGGAAAACCTGAAAACGCCGCCTTTGCCCGGGCGCGGCAAGTTCGACATTGCCGAGATCGAGCCACAGCCACGCGGCGTAGCCGAGGTCGTGAACGCGCCTGCCGGGCGAAGCTGCATCGAAGTCGATGATGGCCACCGGCAACCCGGCGCGAAACACAAAATTGCACGGCGACAGATCGTTATGACACACGACTTCGATGCCGGCTGCTTGCGCGGCGGGCGTGGCGACGAGGGGCGCCGTCGCATCGTGGTAGCGCCGGATCAGCCTTGCGGCGGCCGCGAGCACTTCGTCGCTGTGGATCGACAGTTCCGCCGGAACCTCGCCGTCGATCCATGCGAGGATGTCGCGCCCGCAGTCGTCGCGGCCCAGCGCGCGCGGCGCGCCATCGAACCCGGCAGCCGCCAGATGGCGCAGCAGCGCCGAGACGAAGTGCGAGTGCAAACCCGACGGGCGCCTCACGGTGTCCCCCACGCGCACGACACCCTGCGTCGTGCGGCCTCCGGCAAGCAGAATTTCGTCGGGCCGCGTCACAGTTTCAATCCCCGGAATGCGCCCGAAAGCCGCTTCCCGATTTCCATCGCGCCGCATCGCGGACGATTTGAAGAACGCATGTCGTGTCAGTGCAATTCCACCTCAATCGATGGGCGGTGAGACAGTGAGATTCTTCCGCGCGTTCCGGGCGGTAAACTTCAACTCACTGTCTCACTGTCTCACTGTCTCCCTGTGATATTTCGCCTCGAAAAATCACCCCGCCTTGGCGATCCGCGCCAGTTGCCCCAGCACCGCCTGGGTGCCTTTCAGCCGCTCTTCGGCGCTCGACCAGCTGCGCGCGATCACCAGCTTCCGGTCGGGGCGCACTTTCATCGTGGACTGGTGCTCGGAAATGAACCGCACCAGCGCGGCCGGATTGGGGAAGCTGTTGTTGCGGAAGGCCAGCATCGCGCCTTTGGGGCCGGCGTCGATCTTCTCCACCGCCGCCGCCCGGCACAACGCCTTGATCGCCACGATCTCCAGCAGATGGCGGACTTCCTCGGGCAGCGCGCCGAAGCGGTCGATCAGCTCGGCGGCGAAGCGGTCGATGTCCGCCCGCTCCTCGATGGTCGCGAGCCTGCGGTAAAGCGCCATGCGCACCGTGAGATCGGGCACGTAATGGTCGGGGATCAGGACCGCGGTGCCGATGTTGATCTGCGGCGACCAGTTGTCGCCCCGCTCTTCGGCCTCCGTCCCCTCGCGCAATTGCGCCACCGCGTCTTCCAGCATCTCCTGGTAAAGCTCGATGCCGACTTCACGAACATGCCCGGATTGTTCTTCGCCCAAAAGATTGCCGGCGCCGCGAATGTCGAGATCGTGACTGGCGACGGAAAACCCCGCGCCGAGCTGATCCAGCGATTGCAAAACCTGCAGCCGGCGCTCCGCCGTTTCGGTGAGTTTGCGGTCCGCCGGCGTCGTCAGATAGCCATAGGCGCGCTGTTTGGAGCGCCCGATGCGGCCGCGCAACTGGTAAAGCTGCGACAGCCCGAACATGTCGGCGCGGTGGACGATCAGGGTGTTGGCGCTCGGGATGTCGAGCCCGCTTTCCACGATGTTGGTGGAAATCAGCACGTCGATCCTGCCGTCGTAGAACGACGTCATCACGTCTTCCAGCGCGCTGGCCGCCATCTGGCCGTGACCCACAGCCGCCTTCACTTCCGGCACCATGTGTTTCACCAAGTCTTCGGCTTCGCGCAGATCGGCGATGCGCGGACAGACGTAAAAGCTCTGGCCGCCGCGATAATGCTCGCGCAGCAGCGCCTCGCGGATCACCAGCGGATCGAACGGGGTGACGAAGGTGCGCACCGCCAGGCGGTCGACGGGCGGGGTGGCGATCAGCGAAAGGTCGCGCACCCCGGAGAGCGCGAGTTGCAAAGTGCGGGGAATGGGCGTCGCCGTCAGCGTCAGCACATGCACATCGGCTTTCAGCGATTTGAGCCGTTCCTTGTGCGCGACACCGAAATGCTGCTCCTCGTCGACAATGACGAGACCCAGCCGTTTGAAGGCGATGGTTTTCGCCAAGAGCGCATGGGTGCCGATGACGATATCGACATCGCCCGAAGCGAGACCGGCTTTGGTTTCGCGCGCGTCCTTGGCGTCCACAAACCGCGAAAGCTGGCGCGTCCTGATCGCGAAGCCCGCGAAACGTTCGGTGAAGGTGCGATAATGCTGGCGGGCGAGCAGCGTCGTCGGCACGATCAGCGCCACCTGCGAACCCGACATCGCTGCCACGAACGCGGCGCGCAACGCCACTTCCGTCTTGCCGAAACCGACATCGCCGCAGATCAGCCGGTCCATCGGCCGCCCGCTCGCCAGATCGGCGATGGTGTCGGCGATCGCGCGTTCCTGATCCTCCGTCTCCTGATAGGGAAAGCGCGCGCAGAATTCGTCGTAAAGCCCGGCCGGCGGCTCCACCGGCGGCAGCGACTTGAGTTGGCGCGCGGCGGCGATGCGCATCAGCTCCGCCGCGATCTCGCGCACGCGCTCCTTCATGCGCGCCTTGCGCTGCTGCCAGCCGGCGCCGCCCAGCCGGTCGAGCTGCACAATGCCTTCGTCGGAGCCGTAGCGCGTCAGCAGCTCGATGTTCTCGACCGGGAGAAACAGCTTGCCGCCGTCATAGACGAGTTCGAGACAGTCGTGCGGCGCGCCGGCCACGTCGATGGTCTGCAGGCCCGCATAACGCGCGACGCCGTGTTCGATATGGGTGACGAGATCGCCGGGCGCGAGGCTTGAGGCTTCCGCCAGAAAGTGCAGCGCCCGTTTACTGCGCGCGTGCGGCCGCACCATGCGGTCGCCCAGAATGTCCTGCTCGGAAACCACGGCGAAGCCGGGAGCTTCGAAGCCGTGCTCGACACCGAACACGGCGACACCGATGGCGTCGGCATGCAGCGCTTCGGCCTCGGGCCAGTTCTCTATCCGGCGCATGGCGGGAAGCCCGTGATCGGACAGCACGCCGCCCAGCCGGTCGGCGGAGCCTTCGCTCCAGGCGGCGACGATCACGCGTTTTTTCGCCTGGCGCAGCGCCTTCACATGCTCCGCCGCCGCTTCGAACACATTGGTGCGGCCCTGGGCGCGCTCGGGCGCGAAATCGCGGCCCAGTTTTCCGCCGGCATCGACGGAGTGTGTGGATTCCGGCGCCTGAAACGGCGAAAGCTCGCGCACCGGGCGCAGCGCAAACGCCGCGCGCCATTCCGCGTCGCTCAGATAGAGACGTTCGGGCGGCAGCGGCTTGTAGGGTGCGCCGCCGGCGCTCTCCACGCCTTCGCCGGCACCGCGCAGAAACTGTCTGCGGGTGGCGTAATAATCGGCGATCAGTTCGAGACGGGCTTTCTTCGCCTCCTCCGCCTGGTGGGAAACGAAGAACAGTGGCTGGTGGAGATAATCGAACAGGGTGTCGAGTTCGCCATGGAACAGCGGCAGCCAGTGTTCCGCGCCGGGATGCTTGCGCCCGGCGCTGACCGCTTCGTACAGCGGATCGTCGCCGGCGGGGCCGAACGCCGCCACATAGCCCGCGCGAAAGCGGCTGATCGAATCGGGATCGAGCGGCGCTTCGCTGGCCGGCAACAATTCGATTTGCGAGATCGTGTCGTTGGAAAGCTGGGTCTCGGCGTCGAATTTGCGGATGGCCTCCAGCATGGCGCCGAAAAAATCCAGCCGCAGCGGCTCGTCGGCGCCCGGCGGCCACAGATCGACGATGCCGCCGCGCAGCGCGAAATCGCCCGGCTCGCGCACGGTGCCGGCCCGCGCATAGCCGTTCTTCACGAGAAAATTCACCAGCGTGTCGTGCTCGATGGCGCCCCCGATGCGGGCCAGGAAGCTCGCATCCGCGATCGCCGAGCGCGGCGGCACGCGCTGCACCAGCGCATTGACCGTGGTGACGACCACCAGCGGGCCGCCATCCTTCCCATACCGCGCCAGCGCCGAAAGCGTCGCCAGGCGGCTGCTCTCGATGTCGGGCTTGGGCGAAACGCGATCATAGGGAAGACAATCCCAGGCGGGAAAATAGAGGCTGGAAATATCGGGCCCGAAAAACCGCAGCGCATCGAGCGCCGCACTGGCGTGCAGATCGTCGGCGGCGAGGAACACCACGAGGCCCTTGCGCCGTTTCGCCGCTTCGGCCGCGAGATAGCCATCATAACCTTCCGGCGCCCCGGTGACGGCGAAACGCCCGTCGGCGCGGGCGATAGTGGTCAGACGTTCCACGTCGGACTCGCGCGCCGGCAGATCGCCTTCAGCCGGGCGAAAACCGGCGTGTCGAACGCCGCCCCCACCGGCGCCTCATCGCGCAGCCAGCCATAGACCTCCTGGTCGGGCGCGTTCAGCAGCGCCTCGAACTGGTCCAGCTCGGTGCTGTTCAGGTCATCCAGATGGTCGGCCGCGAAGGCGCCGAAGATCAGATCGACCTCCCTGAACCCACGGCGCTCGGCGCGAAAACGCAAGCGCTTTCGCCGGACGGCGATTGCGTCGCTCCGGTGATCGGTCATGGCGGCGATATAGCGTGCGCCAGCCGCTTTCGCCAGTGGAACGGCAATTTTTGGATATTCCGGTGCAATTACTGCCTTCTCCCCAACGTGGAGAACGTGGCCGAAGGCCGGTTGAGGCGCGCGCGCGCGATAGCAACCATGACTCTTTTTGGCGCGCTACCGGTTTGCTGCCTGGCGCATCTTCCGCGTGGGACGCGCGGGAAAATCGTGTTACTCGCGTGCAGTGCCCAGGATCGCGTCCGTAACGCCGTCGATGGACTCACGCAAAGGCGCGGAGCGCGATGCAGCGCTGGCCATCGGGGCAGCCGTCAGGGTTTGATTTTGAAAACTGTACCCTCATTTTGAGCACCACCCCCAGACGTAGTGCCGTACAGCGTGCTATGAAAATCGATCAAGCCGGCGACGGGATACGTGCCGTCTGCCCCGTTGTTCCGGAATGCGTGGAGCACCGACTCGGCGCCGGTGGAAAGGTTGATCGAAAAAACTGTGCCGACGTTGGAGGCGCCGCCAACTTCTGTCGTGCCATACAGCGTGCCATTGACATTGATCGCGCCGGCGATGGGGTTATTGCCGTCTGCGCCGTTGTTCTGGAACGAGTAGATCACAGACTCTTTGTTCGTGGACAGGTCGAGCGAGAATACCGTGCCGCAACCAGATTGTGAGGCACGACAGTTAAAGCCGGTACCGCCAGCAAAGGTCGTGCCGTACAGCGTGCCATCGACATTGATCAGGTTGCCTAGAGGGTCATTGCCGTCTGGGGCGGTCCCGAATGAGTAGAGCACAGAATATGCGCCTGTGAACGGGTTAATCGAGAAGACAGTGCCGTTGCCAAGGTCGCCGCCGGAAGAAGTCGTGCCGTACAGGATACCATTGACTTTGGTCAGGCCAGCTTGCGGGCCATTGCCGTCTGCGCCATTGTACTGGAATGAGTGCAGCACTGCCTCCGCGCCCGTGGATGGATTGATCGAAAACACTGTGCCGCCGCCAGAGGTGCCCCCAAAAACGGTCGTGCCGTACAGCGTGCCGTGGACGTTGGTCAGGCCGGCCATGGGGAAATTGCCGTCCTCGCCGTTGTTCTGAAATGAGTAGAGAACAGTCTCCGCGCCCGTGGACGGGTTGATCGAAAAAACTGTGCCGCTGACAGAAGAGCCGCCACGACTGGTCGTGTCGTAGAGCGTGCCATCGACATTGATCAGGCCAGCGTAGGGGAATTTGCCGTCGCCGCCATTATTCTTAAGTGAGTAGAGCACAGACTCTGCGCCCGTGGACAGGTTGATCGAAAAAACTGTGCCGACCTCAGAGGCGCCCCCAGAAACGGTCGTGCCGTACAACGTGCCGTGGACATTGATCACGTTGCCGTCGGGGGCATTGCCGTCTGCGCCGTTGTTCAGGAATGAGTAGAGTACAGTCTCGGGTCTGGCTGGCGCGGCGTCGGCAGTGACAATCGGGACAACCGCCGTCAGCGCCCAGCAGCAGGCCAACAAACGTCTGCCGGTATCGAGCAATCCGACCATGCGAGTCTCCCGTCAGCCAACATTCCCCGGATGACCGGGTTGGAGCGGATAATAGCCGTTTTCTGAGTGACGTTGAAGACGGTACGGTTACACTTTGAAATACATAAGAGCGGGAAGAAACTATTTTTCGCTGTCTACCGCGGGCACTTTCAGCTTAAGCGCCGCAATCACTTTCGAAAGCGTGCTTATGCCCTTCTGTCCGTGCGGAATCTGTTTCGCAAACTGTCCCGGCAACAGAACGCCCGAATCGGCGATAAATGCGGTCGAGCCTGTATTGTTGATCCACTCATCCCACTTGCCGCCGGCCGCGATCGGCGTCTGGATGTCGAACCCGATCGCGAAATTCTCGTGATAGTACCAGGCAAGCGAGTCATCGACGAACATGACGTTGTGCTTTCCGACCGGATCGCCCTTCAGTTTTTCCCTGAGGCCCAGGATGAAGAGGTTGGTGGTTACGGGGCTGTTGCAATTCTGGTACATGTGCCTGCCGGCGAAAACGGGGCCATTCGACGTGCCGAGTAGGCCGTCGCAATACGAGGCACCA
>DATCBQ010000141.1:0-18703 GCA_036511745.1 Rhizomicrobium sp. | reverse complement strand
GCCGATGTGTCGGGAGATCAGGGCAGAAGGTAGGAAAGCTGCATACCCAGTACGTTCCCGCTTTTGCTGCGCGTGGACGTATCAAGAGCCGGATTGGCAAAAACCGACTGGCTGTTATCATAAAAATTGTGCGTATAGGTGGCGGCGATGACGGCCTGTTCCGGAACGAGGTTGTAGTTCAGCGCCGCGTGCAGCGCGGTATTGTCCCCCGGTTGCGTTGTATGGACGATGCCGTTTGCCGCGTTGAGCGCGTTCGTGTTCGACGCGAAAGTATGGTCGATTCCCGCATTGATGCAGAAAAGCGGATCGAGCCGCGTCTGCGTGGCGAGCGACACAACATAGTCGTTGAAGCCCTGCGTCTGGTAGGTGTCGCCATTGCCGGGGTCGAACGAACTGCTGGCGCCGAAGATGTTGGCGTTGAAGGCGCCGCGGATCGAGAACTGCTGTGTGACATAGCCAAGCGCCGCACCCGCCGTGCCCGACGCTCCGCCGCGCGCTACCGTACCGTCAGCGTTGATCGTCGACGAGTTGGAGTTGATCAAGTTCGGGGTGTAGGAACCGAACAGGTCGAAATCGACGGGCGACGGACCTTCGTCCAACGCGCGCCAGACGACGCCGAAGCTGGGATCGGTGAAGCCCGAGCTGTTGAGGGTTGCCCGGGTTCCGTTCCCATAATCGATCTCGCGTTGCGAGTCCGGATCGTAGCGGACTGCCCCGTTTACTTCCAGATCGTCGGTGATGCCGTAGGAAAGGAATTGGGAAAGCGTATCGGTATTCACGCGGAAGGACGAAGTTTTGTCGCTCAGATTGTTGAACGTGTCGCCGTTCGTCCACGTGTGTCCATAGGCCGAATAGCCGTAGATATGGCCCGTATAGGGCAGAAAGTTTGGGTCGGAAAGATATCGGGTCGAATCCGGCGTCAGATCCTGTGCGAAAGCGGTAAGGGGAAGAAAGGCGAAAGCGGCTCCAGCCGCAAAACCGGATAGTCTACGCACGGCAAGACACTCCTCTTGCTGGAGAGCACCGTTTCCGGCGCCCAGCCTGATTACCCCCCGTGCAGCGAACCGTTGGCGGCCTGAAACGCGCGGCGCGACTTCGCTCCCATCGAGCGCACGCCTGGCGTCATCGATTCAGGCGACAGGAAACGTGCCGCCCGACACCTCCGATGTAATTACCGGAATGCAGGCTGGCGGGTCGACGCTGAACGCCGGATGAACGAACGAAGGCGGCTGCAGAAAATAATCAATCGGCAGGGTGATCGGGCTACCCTTTCCTCTTGAGTTCCGCGTCAAGGGCGCCGCGGACATCTTCGATGGTCATCATGTCGCGCTGGTGAAACACGCCGTCGATGATGAAGCTGGGCGTGCTGTTGATGTTGTAGGTCTTCTCGGCGTATTGGCCGATTGATGCGATCTTTTGCAACTCCGGCTGACTTGAGATGCAGGCGTCAACTTGCGCGCCCGACAGTCCGGCCATTTTTCCCATGCCGACAAGAGCCGCATGCTGGTCTGGAATCTGAAAGCCGTCCGGATCCCATTTGATCTGATTGCGATACATCATATCGACGAACTGGAAGTAACCGCTTTTGGGCAGGCAGCGGGCCATCGCTTCCACGGCAATATCGACAGACTGCAGCGGGAAAACGCGAAAGACATAGGCGACTTTGCCGGTGTCGATATAGGCCGATTTGACGCCGGGGAAGACTGTCATGTCCCAGTGGGCGCAGATGGGGCAGGTGGGCGCTGCATATTCGACCAGCTGGACCGGCGCATTGGGAGAGCCGAGAATGTGGTCGGCCGGCGACAGCGAGACGGTGAACTTCGGCAGGTCGGCCGTGATGTCGCTGGCGGCCGAACCGCTCCCGAAAACGAAGTATGCCGCCAGGCCAAGGGCCACGACCGCGACGGCCACAAGGCCGAATAGAAGCTGTTTGCTGTTCATGGCAGTATTTCTCCGGCGCGTCTTTCGGTGTTCCTTTTGGCAGGCGGAACTGTCCGGTTCAATCGCCAGGAGCTAACTTCTCCCCCTTCGGGCGTGAAATGGACCGGCACGTCCTGTGGCGGGCCCTCATTCGCAAGGAAGGCGAGAGTGTCAGCTTCCGGCAGTTCCTCTGATAGGTCGCCGTCGTTATGCCGCCCGCACTCGCGCTTGTGCTGGTCGCGCGGTTGGCGATCGGTTAGAATCCTCATGTTGCGGTTCGGATAGTGCCCGATTGATGGTTCCGCGGCCAGCCTGACAAACTGCAATGATTCTGACAAACTGCACAGATATGGAATGAACAGGGGAGGTTGTCGTGACACTGATCGTTTATGGTGCGTCGCTGTCGCCGTTCGTGCGAAAGGTGCGCGTGGCGCTGGCGGAAAAAGGCCTCGAATACCAGCACGAGCAGGTCAATCCGTTTCAACCTCCGCCGGAGTTTCTCGAAATCAGTCCTATGAAGCGCATACCGGTGCTGCGTGACACCGATCTTCCGGAACCCAATACGCTGCCCGATTCGTCGGTCATCTGCGATTACCTTGAGCACAAATTCCCAACGCCGCCGCTTTACCCGGGCGATCCATACCAGCGCGCCCGTGCGCTGTGGTTCGAGGAATATGCAGACTCCGCGTTGGTGCAGGCCTGCGTCGGCGGCGTGTTTTTCGAACGCATCATCAAAAAACTTCTCGGCCAGCAGACCGACGAAAATCTGGTTGCGGCGAATCTGAAGGAAAAGGTTCCCGCCGTGTTTTCATACGTCGAGACGGAGATCGGCCCGCGCAAGTTTCTCGTGGGGGATGCCTTCTCGATCGCCGACATCTCCATCGCAACAATGCTGGTCAATTTCGAGCATGCGGGCGAGAAGGTTGATGCAGCCCGATGGCCGGAGCTGGCCCGATATATCGGCGAAATTCACGCGCGGCCGGCATTCAAGGATTGCATCGACGCCGAAACCCGCTTCGTGCAGCGTTTGCGCGCCGCCTGAGGACGATTGAGGAACGCGCCGTCGGTGATCGCCCGGTACTGGTACGAAACGTATCAGCCGGCCATCCGGGCCGCTCGACCTTGATGCGATGTGGAAAGGCGATGGCGAAGGCGCCAAACGCATGGTCGAAAGCGCGCGAATGATCGTTCAGCGATAGCCGTTTTGACCGGATCGGTCGCATTGCTTTTTTCTGTCAGAACCAAACGCGCATCAGCGATGGAAAAAAGTAAAGCAGCACCTCGCGCGTGACGATCAAGGCAACCGCCGCGCCGACCAGCACGTCGCTCAGGTAATGGGAATTGAGCAGCGCGCGGGTGAGCGCGAGACAGGCTGCGATAGCGAACCACAATGGCGCGAGCATAGGCCAAACGGCAGAGACGACAACGGCGACGCAGAAGATCGTCAACGCATGGCCCGACGGGAACGAATCGCTCGACAGATCAAAGCTAAACGGCCTGAATCCATAAAGATTGAGTTCCAGCTCGTCGCGAGGCCGTCGTCTGCCCAGCAGGATTTTCGTCGCATGCAGGATGATGCTGGCAATGGCGAGACTGACAAGAAAGGCGAGCGACGTCAGTTCCGTCCGCGCGAGCACGGCGGACCTTCCCAACGCGCGCTGCAACAGCCACGCAATCGCAAAGGCGGCGCAGGAAATCAGCAGCCAGTGCGCTCCCTTGGCCCAGTCGGTAGTGCGGTGCAGGATTTTCTCGACACGCCGATCCACGACGGAATGAAAGACATGCGCCGCCCGCCGATCGATGGCGAAGCAGCCAAGTCCGCCCAGCAACAGGAACACTCCGGCCCATAGCAGCATGCGAGCCTGCTTGCCGCGCCGGCAACGCGCTGTCAAACGTGCCCTCTATGCTATGCGGATCGGCGGCCCGGCAGGCTGGTGGAGGGAAGGCGCGGGGACTACGGTTGCTCCACCGATTTCGAGAAGGAGCACCGAAATGGAATTCGACTATTCGCCGCGTCAGAAGGACTGGATGAGACGCATCGGCGACTTCATGGAGAAGCATGTCCATCCGGCGGAAGAAACCTACGCGGCACAAATGCAGGAAGCGCGCGACAAGGGCAATCCCTGGATTGTCGTGCCCATCGTCGAGGAATTGAAAGCCAGGGCAAAGTCCCAGGGGCTGTGGAACATGTTCCTGCCCAACAGCCAACACGGCGCAGGTCTGACGAACCTCGAATACGCGCCGCTTTCCGAAATGATGGGCCGAGTCGGCTTCGCCTCCGAAGTCTTCAATTGCTCGGCGCCCGATACCGGTAACATGGAAGTTCTGGACCGCTATGGCAGTCCGCACCAGCAGGACGAATGGCTGAAGCCGTTGCTCGCAGGCGAGATCCGCTCCGCCTACATCATGACCGAACCCGCGGTTGCCTCCTCGGATGCCACGAACATCGCTACGCGTATCGAGAAAAAGGGCAATCGTTACGTGATCAACGGGCGCAAATGGTGGTCGTCTGGTGTCGGCGATCCACGTTGCAAGATCATGATCGTGATGGGCAAGACCGATCCGGAAACGGACAAATATCGACAGCAATCGCAAATTCTCGTGCCGATGAACACGCCAGGCGTCACGGTCAAGCGCATGCTGCCCGTGTTCGGTTATGACGACGCACCGCACGGCCATGGCGAAGTGCTGTTCGAGAACGTGGAAGTGCCGCTCGAAAACATGATTCTCGGAGAAGGCCGCGGCTTCGAGATCGCACAGGGTCGTCTCGGACCGGGGCGCATCCATCACTGCATGCGCACCATCGGCGTTGCGGAGCGGGCGCTGGAACTGATGGTCAGGCGCCTGCTTTCGCGCGAGGCGTTCGGCAAGAAGATAGCCGAGCATTCCGTGTGGGAGCAGCGCGTGGCCGAAGCGCGCACCAATATCGAAATGTGCCGCCTGCTTTGCCTGAAGGCGGCCGACATGATGGACAGGGTCGGCAACAAAGTGGCGCGCACGGAAATCGCGATGATCAAGGTTGCGGCGCCGCGCATGGCGCTGCAGGTGATCGATGACGCGATCCAGGCGTGGGGGGGCGCCGGCGTCACCACCGATTCCGGACTCGCCCGCATGTATGCGAGCCAGCGAACGCTCAGGCTTGCCGACGGTCCGGACGAAGTGCACAACCGCACCATCGCGCGGCTCGAATACGGCAAATACATGAACCTGCCAAGGCGCGCGGCGGCGTAAGTCGGCCGGAGCGGCGCCGTCAGGCCACGGCGCCGGCGCGCTCGGCGTAACACCACGCGCGCTGGGCCAGCGGGCGCACGCCTTCGGCGTTCTTCGCCGCATCAGCGCTGGCGGCGGTGCCGTCGCGCACCCGGCCGACGATTCCCTGCAGAATGCCGGCCAGCCGGAAGAAATTGTAGGCCGCATAGTAGTCCATATTGGGTGTTGTCGTGCGCCCCGTGCGGCGGCAATACGCTGCCACATAATCGTCGAGCGACGGAATTCCCAGCGCTTCGAGATCCTGATCCGCCAGGCTCGCAGAGCCGCTGGTGGCCATGCCCGCCGGCATCTGCCACTGCATGAGATGGTAGGTGAAGTCGGCGAGCGGATCGCCGATCGTGCACAATTCCCAATCAAGCACCGCGCGAACTTTCGGCTCGGTCGGATGCAGGATCATGTTGTCGAGACGATAGTCGCCATGCACGATGCATGAGCGATCCTGCAGCGGCAGGTGCTTTGGCAGCCACTCCATCAACCGGTCCATCTCGACGATGGTTTCCGTCTGCGACGCCAGATATTGCTTGCCCCAGCGAGAAATCTGGCGCGCGATGTAAGCGCCGGGCTTGCCGAAATCGGCGAGGCCCAGGGTTTCGTAGTCGAGCATGTGCAAACGCGCGAGCGTCTCGTTCATCGCGTCGTAGATCGCCGAGCGCTCTTGCGGGCTGCAATCGGGCAGGAGCGGCCCCCAATAGATGCGTCCTTCGACGCAATCCATGACGTAAAACATCGTGCCGATGATCGAATCGTCTTCGCACAGCACATAGGGTCTGGCGACGGGAAAGCCGGTGGGGTGCAGCGCCGCGATGGCGCGGTATTCGCGATCGACCGCATGGGCGGACGGCAGGAGCCTGCCGGGCGGCTTTCGCCGCAGAACATAGTTCTTGTCCGGCGTGACAAGCTGGTAGGTCGGGTTTGACTGTCCGCCCTTGAATTGGCGCACGCTGAGCGGACGGGTAAAATCTTCGATGTGTTCGGCGAGATAATTCTCAAGCGTCGCGACATCGAAGCGATGCGCGTCCGCCACCGCCTTTGTGCCGGTAAATCTCTCCTGGCGATCGTCTTGCGCCGGCTCGCTCATCGGTCACTCCCCGGTGTTGTCTGCGAGCATTGTTGGATGCTTGCCGCCGGCATACAAGCTGCTATTCGGGACGCTCATGGGCGAGCGCGCGCCAGCCGATGTCGCGACGGCAAAAACCTTGCGGCCACTCGATTTTCGCAACAGCATCGTACGCACGCGCCTGAGCTTCGGCAACATCGCGGCCCAGTGCGCACACATTCAACACCCGGCCGCCAGTTGCGATGAGCTTGCCGTCACGTCGTTCGGTCGCGGCATGAAAAATCCGCACCCCCTCTACGGAAGCCGCAGCCTCCACTCCCCGAATCTCCGTGTTCTTCAAGTAATCGCCGGGATAGCCTCGCGATCCCATCACCACGGCAAGCGCGGCCTCGTCGCGCCAGCGCAGATCGACATGGCCGAGAACACGGTCGCGCGCGGCAAGCAGAAGCGTTAACAGATCGGATTTGAGTCGCAACATGAGAACCTGACATTCGGGATCGCCGAAGCGGCAATTGTATTCGATAAGCCTTGGGCCATCCTTCGCGATCATGAGACCTGCATAGAGCACACCCATGTAAGGTGTTCCGCATTTCGCCATCGCCGCGACGGTGGGCCTCACGATGCGCGCCATCACCTGCTCGACCACCGCTGGCGTCAGTATCGGCGTGGGGCTATAGGCGCCCATGCCGCCGGTATTGGGACCCTTTTCGCCATCGAAGACGCGTTTATGGTCCTGCGCGCCAACGAGCGACAGGATTTTTTCGCCATCGGTCAGCGCGAAGAAGCTCGCCTCTTCCCCGTCGAGATATTCTTCAACGACGATTTCGCGGCTCGCCTCGCCAAACCCTCCCTCGAACATGGCGTCGATCGCATGGCGCGCGTCTGCAAGCGATTCGGTAACGATCACGCCTTTCCCCTGTGCCAAACCATCGGCCTTGATGACGAGAGGGGTACCCAACGCAGCGGCAAACGTCTTTGCGGCGCCCGGTTCGCGGAAGCGCCGGTAGGCAGCTGTGGGGATTCCTTCGGCGGCGCAGAGATCTTTCATGAAGCCTTTCGAGGCTTCGAGCCGGGCTGCGGCAGCACTTGGGCCAAACGCCTTGATACCGGCGGCTTCCAGGCGATCCCAGAGGCCGACCGCCAGGGGAGCCTCCGGACCAATGATCGCAAAACCGATCTTCTTTTCCACCGCGAAGGCGACAAGCCGATCAAGGTCCATCGCAGCGATCGGGACGCATCGCGCAACGTCTGCGATGCCCGCATTGCCGGGGGCACAGTAGAGGCGGGAGATGATAGGGCTTCCGGAAAGCGCCCAGGCCAGGGCGTGCTCGCGGCCGCCGGAGCCGATGAGAAGGACGTTCACCTGGGATCACCTCCGGTCACACTTCCTGGGGGGAAGGTGGATTCAAGTCTCGCTCTTCGTCTGATTCCTATATCATCCGCGATCATGTCCGAAGCTGCCAGACAGCCAAACCTGCCCGAGTTCAGCGTCAGCGAACTTTCTGCCGCGCTCAAGCGCACGGTCGAAGGCGCCTTTCCTTTCGTCCGCGTCCGGGGCGAGATCAGCGGACTGAAAAATCATTCCTCCGGCCATGTCTATTTCGATCTCAAGGATGACAAGGCGGTTCTGAATGCGGTCATCTGGCGAACGACCGCGCAAACGTTGAGGGTCAGGCCGCAGCCGGGCCTGGAAGTTGTCTGTACGGGCCGGATATCCACCTATCCGGGGTCGTCGCGCTATCAGATCATCGTCGAACAGCTTGAACTTGCAGGGATAGGCGCCCTGATGGCGCTTCTGGAAGCGCGCAAGAAGATGCTGGCGGCGGAAGGTCTGTTCGCGGAAAGCCGCAAGAAGAGACTTCCGTTTCTGCCCGACGTGATTGGCGTCATCACCTCGCCAACGGGCGCAGTCATCCGCGACATCATGCATCGGCTCAACGAGCGCTTTCCCCGCCGCGTGCTGCTATGGCCCGTTGCGGTACAGGGCGAGCGCGCGGCGGCAGAGGTGGCAAACGCGATCCACGGCTTCAATGCCATGTGTGCCGGTGGCCGTTTTCCAAGGCCCGATCTTCTGATCGTGGCGCGTGGCGGAGGCTCCATCGAAGACCTGATGGCCTTTAATGAGGAGGTCGTGGTTCGCGCGGCGGCCGAGAGCGCCATTCCGCTGATCTCGGCGGTCGGACATGAATCCGACACGACGCTCATCGATCTCGCCGCCGACCGCCGGGCGCCGACGCCGACCGCTGCCGCGGAAATGGCTGTTCCGGTGCGCACCGAGCTGCTCGGGCTGACGCTGGAGCTGGAGCGACGAAATCTGCGCTGCTTTTCCCGCGGTCTGGGCGAACGACGCAAGCATCTCGTCGCTCTCGCTCGCGCTCTGCCGCGCGCGGACGGACTGCTAGCGCAGCCGCGGCAGCGGTTCGACCGGGCCGCGGACAGCCTCGCCAATGCGTTGCGCCGCAATCTGCAGGAACATCGCCGAGCTTTCATCGAAACCGCGGCAATCGTCCGCGCGGCGTCGGTGGCGCGCCGGATCGCCATCGGCGCCGAGCGAACGAAAATGCTCGCGAATCGTCTTGATCGGTGCTTTTGTGCGCGTTTGCGCGAATGGCGCGACCGCACAAGCGCAGTCGGACGCGTCCTGGACAGCGTCAGCCACAAAGCGGTTCTGGAGCGGGGATTCGCCCTTGTCCGCGGCCTGGACGGCGCCATCAGACGACGCGCCGTCCAGATCGTTGCGGGCGAACGTTTGACGCTTGCATTTGTCGACGGCTCCGCGAGTGCAACGGCGCAGGCGGTGGATACGCCGTCCAGACTGAAAGCAAATCCGCGCAAGCGCGAAGGACAGGAAACGCTTTTCTGAAGGTAACAACCGATGACAGGTGAGGGAGTGCAATGAACTATGTGGAACGTGACTTCCGGCCCGAAGGTCTGGCGGAAGTCGAATATCTCGACGGCGAATTCCAGGTGTTGAAGCCGGGCTCGTTCGTTCACTGCGCAGTGACCGGCGCAGCGATCCCGCTCGAGGATCTTCGCTATTGGAGCGTCGACCTGCAGGAGGCCTATGCCTCCTCGGCCGTTGCGCTCGGGCGGATGCAGGAAGCGGGCCTTACACCGAGATGATCCGGCGCCGGTATTTTCTTGCGGGTGCTGCGTTCAGCTTTGTCCTGCCGGGATGTGTTCTTGCGGTGCCTTCCCGCCTTATGCTTTCCGGCACGCTGAAGGACGGCGGTCTCGTGCTCGGCAAAACGCAAGCCGGAACAAAGCTCGCGCTCGACGGCGCGTCACTGAGTGTGGGACCCGCCGGCGATTTCGTCTTTGGATTCGCCTATGATCAAGCGAGATCGGCGGTGCTGACGGCCAGCTTCAGCGATGGCACCACAGAAGCCCGGAGCATTATGCCCGTTGCGCGCCAATATGAAATTCAGCGCATCACCGGTCTTCCAGAAAAAATGGTGACTTTGCCGCCGGATGTGCTGGAGCGACGCAGATACGAAATTGCGACCATCGCGGATGCCCGCAAGCGTCTCACTGTCGCAAACTGGTTCGATGAACCGTTCGATTGGCCCATCAACGGCATTATCAGTGAGCCCTATGGCGGCCAGCGCATTCTCGATGGGCAAGCAAGGGCGCCGCATCTGGCGGTCGATATTGCCGCTGCCGCAGGCACACCCATCCACGCGCCGGCGCCCGCAATCGTGTCGCTCGCTGGTCCGGATTTTTATCTGGAAGGCGGCTTAACGATCCTGGATCACGGGCAGGGCGTTTCCACCTGTTATCTGCATCAGAGCAGGCAGATGGTCAAAGTGGGGGATAAAATAGGCCGCGGCGATGTTATCGGCCTTGTGGGCATGACGGGGCGCGCCACGGGTCCGCATCTGCATTGGGGCCTTAGCTGGTTTCAGCTGGCGCTCGATCCGTCACTTTCGACGCGGATGCCCGCACCGGCGAAATCCTGAGCTTCGATTCCGCGCCTGCTGCGCGGTCTGTCCCCGGGCTTTGGCCAGCGACGGTGAATCCACAGCCATTGCGAAGGGCGATGTCTCACGAGCCTCTCGAACGTCTCATTGATTTTCGTTGTAAGCGAGAGCACGTCGCGGTCGTGATCGCCGGTGGCGTCGAATTCGATGGGTGGATGCACCGTCAGGCGAAATCGGGCGCCGCGTAATCGCTCGTTGGATACCGGCACCAGGATGGCGCCGAGCTTCAGCGCCAGTGCGGCAGGAGCCGGCGTGGTCATCGCATCGCGCCCGAAGAAAGGTACGGCGATGCCTTCGTTCGTCTTCTGATCGACTAAAAGAAAGATTGTCTTGCAGGCGCGCAGCAGCGTAAAGATGCGTCGCGTCCCCGACGCGCCTTTCGCAATCTGTTCTCTAGCACCATATTTGATGCGTTGGCGTACCATCCAGCGGTCAACAAAAGGATTGTTCAGCGGACGATAGACCTGGCCCCCGGTCACGCCATATTGCGCCGCGGCGACGGGCATCACTTCCCAGTTTGCAAAATGTCCGGAGATGAAAAGGAAGGGTTTGCAGCCTGCAAGAGCGGCATTTGCGTGCTCCATGCCGGCAAGTTCGAGGCGTGGGCGCGATCCCTTGACGGAGAATTTGCCGAGATGGGCATACTCCGCGACGGTGCGGCCGAGATTGTCCCACATCTCGCGCAGGGTAAATTCGATTTCGGCATCGGCCATTGCGGGAAAAGCGGCCCGCAGATTGACCCGGGCGCGATTCGTAATGGCAGTCCGATAGAAGATTTTGCGACCCAGGTAACCGCCGAATGCGGAGCCGAGTTCGATACCCAGAACGCGGAAAAAACCAATGAGTACAAAGAAGGCCGCGGCTTCCGCCCGATAGCGGATTGGTTTGAGAGGCTTTATGGTAGGGAGACGTGGCGCAAGGGCGGTCATGTCGGAACTGCCATGCGCTCGGCGACCCTGTCGAGCAGACGTTGCAGTTCTTCCGGCAGATCGAATATCGCACGGACAGGCAACGCGAGAATATCGACTCGATCTTGCCCGCTCAGCCGCACATAATCCTTTTCCGTGGTCACGAGGATGGCGTGCTCTTCTGCGGCCTTTGCCTTGAGCGTGGAAACTTCACCGCGCGTGTAAAAGTGATGATCTGCAAAAGCATGGCATGCGACAAGGTGGACGCCGAGTGATTTCAGCGTAGAAAAAAATTTTTCGGGACGTCCTATCCCGGCAAAAGCGAGCGCACGGCAATTCCCGATTGCGGGCATCGCGGGCACGATCCGGGCTCGCAGCAATGGTCCCGAGTACCCCGGCAGAGATAGTGTACCCTGTCCGGACATGATCACGGCATCCGCTCGTGCAAGCCCCTGCCTGACCGGTTCACGTAGAGGTCCAGCCGGCAAAACCCTGCCATTTCCAAATCCACTTTCCGTGTCCACCACAACGATCGACAAGTCCTTTGCGAGCGCGAAATTTTGGTGGCCATCATCCATGATGATGACACCACCATCCTGCGCGTCAGCCAGCCGTGCTCCCGCCTTTCGATCGCGCGCGACGATGGTGGGTGCGATCCGGGCCAACAGCAAGGGCTCGTCGCCGACATCGCGCGCATTGTGCTCCTTCGTATTGACCACCACGGGGCCCGCCAGCCTGCCGCCATAACCGCGCGTCAGGAATGTGACCCGCCTGCCCCTTGCAAGCAGGACGAGAGCCACGGCAATGGCGACCGGCGTCTTTCCGCTGCCGCCCGCGGTCACGTTTCCCACGCAGACAATCCTGGCCTTCGTGCGATACCCCATGGTGTGGTCGCGCCTGTAAGCAACGCTCGCGCCATAGAGCCACGCGATCGGCGACAGCGCGGCCGAAACAGCCCGCGCGGAAAGATCTCTGCGTTCCCAGAACTCAGGGGGATGCATGGGACAGCATAGCTTCAACGGCGAGACGCGTTTTTTGCAGCGCGCCTCCGAGACTATCCGCGGCCCGGGCCGCAGCCATGCCAATCTGCGTTGCTTTCCGGGGATCGGACAGCAGAGCCGCCGCAAACGTCGCAATATCGACGCTGGTCTGCACCAGCCCCGACCCTTGCGCCGCGAAGATTGCTTCGTATGCCCGTGCAAAATTATGCGTAAACGGACCGGCCATGACGGCCCGCGCGAGCCGAGCCGCCTCCAGCGGATTCTGTCCGCCGTGCGGCACGAGACTGCCTCCCATAAATGCCAGGGTTGCGACACGAAAGAAAAGACCGAGCTCGCCCAATGTATCGGCAATGTAGATCGCCGTCGCTGCCGTGGGCTCGTGGCCCTGACTGCGGCGCAGCGCATGACGCGTGCCGCAAAGCATCGCGATTTCGGACCCACGTTCGGGATGTCTTGGCGCAATGATCGTAAGCAGCCCGGGATATTGTCGGCGCAGCGCATCGTGTGCGGGCAGCAGAATCTCGTCCTCGCCTGGATGCGTGCTTGCCGCAAGCAGGAGCGGTCTATCGCCAATGTCGCGTGTGAGCCGCGCAAGCTTGACCTCGTCGGCCGGAAGAGGTGGGGCGTCGGCCTTGAGGCCGCCGGAAACCTGCACGGCGCGTG
Source organism: Rhizomicrobium sp. (assembly GCA_036511745.1). Lineage (GTDB taxonomy): Bacteria > Pseudomonadota > Alphaproteobacteria > Micropepsales > Micropepsaceae > Rhizomicrobium. The sequence goes on along the minus strand of DATCBQ010000141.1, from coordinate 5,904 downwards.
CGCCCAGCAGTCGCAGACGGTCCGCCGAATCCTTGTCTTGGGCGAGACACACATCGTAGAGCGACAGAAGTGCCGCCGCGGTCTTCGGCGCCCGGCGCCAGCCCTGGAACGATTGTCGCGAAATCCGGCCATTGATTAGTGCCAGCTTCACGCCGCGCTCCTTTGCGGTCATGAGAAGATTGGGCCAGATCTCGGAATCGATGAAGAGTCCCGCCGCTGGTCGCCAGTGATCCAAGAACCGCGCCACCGCTCCCGGAGCGTCAATCGGCGCAAACTGGTGCATCGCTCGCGGGGGCAACCGTTCCGCCATCAGCGTGGCCGAGGTCACCGTTCCGCTGGTAACGAGCACCGAGCGGTTCTCCGTCTCGAGCAGAAGATTGATCAAGGGCAGCGCCGCCACACATTCCCCCACGCTCGCGCCATGAATCCATACAAGCTGTCCGATCGGACACGAAAGGCTCGCCCGACCAAGCCGCTCGCCGGTGCGCGCCCGATCTTCCTTGCCACGCAGCGCACGCCGGCCGAGAGCAAGCGGCGCAATAGGGGCAAGGGCGCCCGTAACATAGCGCCACGCGAGCAACGAAAGAGGCCTTGATTTCATTTGCGTCAGGCTTGCGCCTCGATGGATGGGGTGGCCTCGTCCTCGAAATTGTGGCGATACAGTCGCGCATAAAGCCCGTTACTTGCATCGAGTTCGCCATGTGTACCGGACTCCACAATGCGGCCGCGATCGAGCACATAAATGCGGTCCGCATCGAGGACGGTAGAAAGGCGGTGCGCGATGACAATCGTCGTGCGGCCCTTCATCAATCGCGCAAGCGCGTCCTGAACCTGTCGCTCGCTTTCCGTGTCCAGCGACGACGTTGCCTCGTCAAGCAGCAGAATGGGCGCATTGCGCAGGATGGCGCGGGCAATGGCGATGCGCTGGCGCTGGCCGCCGGAAAGCTTGAGACCGCCTTCGCCGATACGCGCCTCGTAGCCATCGGGAAGTTCCTCGATAAAGCTGTCCGCCGCGGCGTCGCGTGCCGCTTCCACAATCTCCTCGCGCGTCGCACGGGGGCGGCCCAATGCGATGTTGTCGGCAACCGTTTCGTCGAACAGCGTAGCTTCCTGGGTAACCAGCGCAATGTTGGCGCGCAAAGATTCAAGCGTCAGATCACGAATGTTGTGACCATCGATGGCTATGCTGCCGCCATCCGCTTCGTAGAAACGCAACAGGAGACTAAAGATCGTACTCTTGCCCGCGCCGGACGGACCGACGAGCGCGATTTTCTTACCCGGCGGAATGTTCAGCGTAATGCGATCGAGGGTTGCCGTGCCCGCATCGGCATTGTAGCGGAAAGACACGTCTTCGAAGCGGATGGCGCCGCCCGACGGCGCGGACCTGATTGTCAAGGCCCGCGCCTGAGGTGCGTCGGCAATGCCGGGCCGGCTGTCAATGACGGCGAAGATCCGGTTTGCGGCCGTCAGGCCTTCCGTGGAAATGTTCCACAGCTGACTCAGGCTGCGCACGGGCTGTTGCGCAAGCAGCATTGCGGCCACGAACGAAAAGAAATGGTTGATGGCGAGCTGACCGTGAATGGCTTGATAGCCGGCATAAGCGAACGTCGCCGCCGCCGCAACGCCACCCAACAGATCGGTCGAGGGAACGGCAGCCGCCCGTGCTCGCGCAGCGCGCAGCAGGTATCTGAGGCGACCCTTGATTCTCGCTTCCGCCGATCGCGTCGCATACTGCTCGAGGCCATAGGCCTTGATGATGCGTCGGCCGCTGAGCGCTTCGCTCAATGCGCGCGTCAGCGTGCCGGTTTCTTCCATGCCGCGCGTTGCCGATTTGCGCAAGGACCGACTCAACCTCTGAGTCACCCAGCCGACAGCGGGCAGAACCGCCACCGAGATGAGCGCGAGCTGCCAGTCCTCGTACAGCATGACGATCGCCAGCGCGATCAGGGTCACGAATTCCCGTCCCAATCCCGAGACTCCGCGCGTGATCGAGGCACGCAGCAGGGTCGCGTCGTATAGAAATTTCGAGACGACTTCGCCGGAATGCACTTGGTTGAGCGTGCCGATATCGAGCTGAATCTGGCTTCTGAACATGTCGCGCTGAACTTCGGATACGACGCGTTCCGCGATACTGTTCAAGATAAATTGTTCACCGAAATTCGTGAAGGACCGAATGGCAACCACGCCGACGATCGCGAGCGTGATGGCGAGCACCATCGCGGCGTCCTTGTCCAGAAATATCTTCTTGCTCGCAGGATCGAGAAGCCATGCCAGGGCCCCGTTCATGCTCGACGTCGCGACCATGCAGGCGATTGCGGCCGCAAGAACAAGATAACGGTGGCCGAGATAGTCGCGCGCCAGGCGGGCGAGGATAGCGAAATCGCCGTGCGGCTTGACGTCGCGTCCTGGAATTGCGGTTTGCGCCGGAACGCGCGTCGCGGCAACGGAATGGACGCCGGAGTTATCGGAAGGAATGGCCATAGAGGAAACGGTCTAGCATGCCTACCCCTTGCCGCGCGAGAACGAATGCCGGCAGTCAGGTTTTTTCGACCGGGTCGGGCTCCATCAGGCGGTGGATGTGGGCGACGAAATAGCGCATTTGTGCATTATCGACGCTCGCTTGCGCCGCTCCGCGCCAGGCTGCATATGCTTCCCGATAATTGGGATACATACCGACGAGGTCGAGATTCGAAAGGTCCTTGAACTCCACTCTGTCGGTAGAAACCAGTTCGCCCCCGAAGACCAGATGGAGCAATTGCGCGGATTGGCGCTGTTTCATGTTCGATGCCCTTATGCGGCTGCACTTCCATCGCAAGACTTGACGCTGCATTCAACCCAATGTCAGCGCGGGAACAGGGTCGTGTGTACGAGTTTCCCGATCAGTTGTGCATGAAGCGTCGGACCGGCACAGACCATCGAGCGCTGAATGGGAACGGATTCTCCAAAGCGTAAATCCGCGCCGTCGCCGGCGCTCGACCTTCCGCCGGCTTCGCGCACGATCAGATCGCCGGCCGCCATGTCCCAATCATGCTTCGCGGAAAGCACAAGCGCCGCATCGAAGGCGCCGGCAGCCACCAGCGCCATGCGATACGCAATTGAACTGCGAGTCTCGATATGCATTTCCGGCCATGGGGCGTTCGGCGGTGTTGACCATGCTGCATGCGCGAACAAGTCCTTCGGACCGAGTATGCGGCACCCTGCCACCGTGGCGCAGGCGCTTACATGAATGGGGCGGCCGTTGAGGAAGCTTCCCGCACTTTTCGCCGCCGTGAAACATTCGTCCGTCACCGGGTTATATACGATTCCCGCCACTGGGCGCGCGCTTTCCACCACAGCAACGGAGATGGAGAAGTGCGGCTTTGTCTTGAGGAAGGCCGTCGTTCCGTCGATGGGATCGACAATGAAGAGCCGCTGCGCATCGGGGCGTTCCTTCGCGCCGCTCTCTTCCGAAAGCCAGCCGTAAGACGGCTTCGCGGCGAGAAGATGTTCGTGCAGAAAGCGATCGATGGCGAGGTCCGCCTCCGTGACAGGCTCGCCCCTGTTCTTGCTCCAGCGGCGATATTCGCCGCCGTAATATTTTCGCGCGATTTCCCCCGCCTGACGCACAACCCGCTCGATAAGTGCTGAATCATCGACGTCACGATCCGGCAACGGTCATTCCTTCGACGCGCAGCGTGGGCGCATTGGTGCCGTAGCGAAACTCAAGGTCGTTGGCCGGTGTGATGCGGAGAAACATGTCTTTCAGATTGCCCGCAATCGTCACCCCGGACACCGGCCATGCACGCTTGCCCTTCTCGATCCAGAATCCGGCGGCGCCGCGGCTGTAATCGCCGGTGACGCCGTTGACTCCCATCCCCATCAGCTCGGTGACGTAAAATCCTTCCGCAATGTCCGCGATCAGTTCGTCAGGCGAAAGCGTTCCCGGCTCCATGTAGAGGTTGGTCGACGACGGCGAAGGCGGACCGCCGGTTCCGCGCGCGGCATGTCCCGTGGACGCAAGACCCAGCTGTTTTCCACTCGCGCAATCCAGCAGCCAGGTTTTGAGAAGGCCGTTTTCGATCAACATCATGCGCCTGTTCCTGACACCCTCGCCGTCGAACGGCTTGGATCGCAGCCCGCGGCGACGGTGCGGATCATCGACAATGGAAATCGAAGGCCCGAACACGGCCGTCTGAAGGCGGTCCTTGAGAAAGCTGACGCCCCGCGCGATCGAAGCGCCCGAGATAGCACCGGCGAAATGTCCGACCAGGCCTGAAGCAACCCGAGGATCGTATATCACCGGAACAGCCTGGGATTTGGCAGTGCGAGAATTGAGCCTGGCCACCGTTCGCTCGCCGGCACGACGGCCAACTGTGTCCGGAGACTCGAGATCGTCGGCGTGGCGCGCGGTTGCGCTGTCGTAGTCGCGCTCCATGCCCGTGCCTTCGCCTGCCAGCACGGCCACGCCGATGCTGTGGCTTGTGGCAGCGTAATGTCCGAAGAAGCCTTCGCTAGTGGCGAGCGCGATCGATGAGCGGCTGAAGCTGGCGCCCCCGCCCTCGGAATTGCTGATGCCCGCAACTGACATCGCCGCACCTTCGATGCTTTTCGCACGCTCCGTCAGAACCTCGGCGGAAGGTTCCCGTGGGTCCTCCGTGTCGAGAGCCGGGAATTCGCGTGCAAGCCACTCGTGGGGGGCAAGGCAGGCGTATTTGTCCTTCGGCGCCAGTTTCGCCATGGCCACGGCACGCTCCGGCAACTCCGCCAGCGCGCGCGCGGACAGGTCGGTCGAGGAAACGAAGGCGATCCGATTGCCGAGAAAGACCCGCAGGCCGCAGTCCCACGACTCGGCGCGCTCGACCTCCTCGAGCTTGCCCAGCCGCCAGGAAACGCTCGCGGAAAGGCTCTGCACGAACAGACCGTCGGCGGCATCGGCACCCGCTTTGCGTGCGGCGCCAATCAGGTTTTGAAGCGTGGCCTGAGGGTCGGGGGTTGTCGCCAAGATTTTACTGAGCCGCAGCCAGCCGGAAAAAAATCAGATACACGATGGAAGCAATTCCCACGATATAGGCGATCCAGGTCAAGGTCATCCCGATAAGGCGGCCGGTGGATGGACCGGTCGATCTCGAAAGCCCGATGGCGTGGAAAAGGCGGCCAAGCGTGAGCGGGATACCGACGCCATGAATCATCCAGATGGTTCCGCCGAGCGGCGAAGCAAGCGCCCACATCAGGAGCAACGCCATGGGGACATATTCGGAATTGTTTGCGTGGGCTCGCAAGGGGCCGGCCATTTCGGGGCGGCCGCCATCGCCGATCGGTGTTTGCGTAACGACCCGCGCGCGTACGACGAGAATGCTCAAGACCAGCATGATGAGCGCGTTCAGCGCAGTGTAGATTCCGAATGCGTAGATCGACGATTCGAGAAACAGCGACATGATTTAGCCCTTTCGAGAGCCGTGGACCGGCGCGGCCGGCATGTGAAGGTTTAACGTTGCGCGGGTCAAGATACCTTGCCGAGATCGGAAGTCAGTGCGGGGAGGCGGACCTGGCCGTGGCGCCCGCACCGGAAGGCGCCGGGATCCCTGTGCGGCCGGTAGGCGCTTCCGCCGGCGTCACATAAAGCATCTGTTCCTTGTAGGCGATGTAGAGATGCAGATACTTCAGAACGTCAACACCGAGAGTAACGTCGGGGAAGCCTTGCGCTTCGTCATTGGCGGCCAAACGCGTTCCCGAGCCACGGCCGCCGAAGGTTGCGTTCGGCGTCAGGTCCGGAATCACGGCAACGGTAAGATTGTGAACCACAATTCCCTGAAGCGACAGCGATCGAAAGCGGTGCCGATAGATCGGGGTACCCGTTGTGCCCTGGAGCAAGCCGGCTGCGGGTGTGTCTGGACTGCCCGGCTTCAGCGCAAAATCGTTTTCCGC
>DATCBQ010000140.1:0-14499 GCA_036511745.1 Rhizomicrobium sp. | reverse complement strand
GGCTTCCAGATGCTCTATCGCCTTGGCTTCATTGGTGAAAATCGGGGCGGGCAAATCGCAGGTCATGGCTATCTCCTATGACCTCAAATTTAATCCTTCCTGTCGCTAAGTCAAGTATATAATCGCCTTGATCAAACGATGCAAGGCTTTTATTCCGTACGCAGAACGTTTCGCGGACGGTTTGCCCGATTATGCAGGCGGGACAATCGGTTGGCGCAGCGCTGCTGCACCGCATGAATCTCTGCTAGTGTGACGGCGACGCAGGCGGCACAACGCGGGACAGATGCCTCTTCAAAGACAGCCCAGATTCCTGCAGCCGCTGCCCGCAACGCCCAGCGCCCTCTCGGCCGTGATCGCCTATAACAGGTTTGGCGGCTATGCCATTCCCAACCAGTCGCTCCATCGCCCCGCGGCGCAGGCCGTGCTCGCGGGCGGCGTGTGGGAAGAGGCGACGATTGCCTGCATGATCGCCCATGCCGGCGACGGCGACATCGTGCATGCGGGCACCTATTTCGGCGATTTCCTTCCTGCCCTGTCGGCGGCCATCGCGCCGGCTGCAAAAATCTGGGCCTTCGAACCGATAGCGGCCAATCATGCCTGCGCGGCCATCACCATGCGTCTGAACGGACTCGCCAATGTCGAACTGACGCAGGCCGCGCTCGGGTGCGGGGCGGAGATGCTGACCATGGTGACCCATGACGCAAGAGGACGCGCGATGGGCGGCGGAAGTCATGTCGCGCAGAGCCCCGATCCATCCGGACCAACCGAGCGGGTGCGCCAGATCTTTCTTGACGACGCGATTCCAGCGCAAAGAAATGTCACCGTGTTGCAACTGGATGTGGAGAATTTCGAAAAACAGGCCCTGTCCGGCGCCCTGGCGCTGCTCGCACGATGCAAACCGCTGCTGATTCTGGAAACCGTTCCACAGACGGACTGGTTCGCCGGACATATCGGCTCGCTGGGGTACGCGTTCAAAAGCGAAGTTTCGCGAAACAGCGTTTTCTCTGCAACGTAATGACCACTGAAACGGCGCCGCAAAATAATCTTGCCTCGCGTGGGCGAACCGCCCCTCCAGGACCCATTCGCGTTGGGCCGCTCGTCACGATCAAGCGGCTTTCAATTCCGCCACCATGCGGATCGCTTCTTCGACCCGATGGCTCCGAACATAAGCGTCAATGGTCGTCATGGCCTACAGGAGCTTTCGGACGGCATCTCGCTCGGCGTGCTCGAAGGCGTCGGCGAAGGGCTCAAGCTCTCCGTCAGTCATGCCTATGCTTCGCCCGGTCTTGCGCCAGCCGCCTACGGCTCGCCCAACCTCGCCCAATATCTCCCTTGCGCGCGCAGGCGCGATACGGAAATAGGCAATCACCGACATAAGGGCGGCGATGGTCATGTCGGGTCCGGTATCTTCGGAAACCCACGTCTTCATCTCGCGCACCCTCTCGGGCGACGGATTGATGTCAAAGGCGGGCGACAGCCGCCAGAACGCACGATCTTCCTGCAGGAAGCCGTGATTGCGCAGATGATCGTCCACATTCGTGATCAGGATGGAGAACGCGATACGCCGCCACAGTTCCTCGATGTCGGCCTGTGCATCGGCCCCGTGGACGCGGATCGCGTCCACGATCTCGGTATAGGTGTGGTCCTCCGGCTCTGTCGCTTCGACGCCAAGCATCGTCGCGGCGGAGGCATACATCACGCGCTGTCCATTCCCGCGGCGGTCAAAGCGCCGGATCAAGCTGACCGCCGATCCGTCGCTCTCGATGATCCGCGCGTCGGCGGCATTGATGCCGGCGCCCTTGGCGAGCTTGAGGGCGAGAACTTCCCCTTTGGTGACGGCGCGTTCGTCTGCAATGCTCGGAAACTTGCCGATGGCAAGCGCGCCATCTTCGTCGATCACGGTGCATTTCGGGCGCAGCCCGCCAAGAGACGTGCCACAACCGCGCAGATAGGCGAGGTCTGCCGCCGTCTCCTTATTCGCCTCGACGGCGCGAGAGGCGCTGAGCAAATGTCCGAGTTCAATGAGCGATGGAGCTGTCCGGCGCCCCTCTTCCTGTGCGCGTTGGAAGATGCCGTTTTCATCGCAAAAACGAAGCGCTCCGACGCGACTGACATCATCGACCGCAAGCAGGAAATCGAGCGCATTCAGCGGCGGCGCATCATTTTCTTTTCCTTCGCGGCGCAGCTCCTGCTTGCGTCTGACATGATCCCGCATGATGACGCGCTTGCCCCAGCCGTCAGGCTCGGTATCGGCAATCGCGGCATGAAAAAACGAGCCGCCTTTCGATTTACGATGGAACTGCAGTCCGGCCTGAAGCGGGAGCGTCGGTCCAAGCGCGAAGCGGTTTCGGTCGCCAAGCCATTCCGCACTGTACTCAAAAGCCGCGTTCTCGCGCCGTCCCTGCAAATCATAGCGCAGCGTACCGACCTGCGGCCCGTCGTCCAGAATAACGTCGATCGTGCGTTTCATGAGGGCGGAGTCCGCGATTTCTTCATGCGCACGCGCTGCGGCAATCGCCCTTCATCGAGCAGGAGGCCGGTATCATCCCGGCTCACGTCAATGAGGTTGCCGAGAGGATCACCGAAGCCCAAGATGAAAAGCGCCATGGCGTAGACGCCAAGCCCCACGGTGGGATCGCCCTTCTCAACGCGGAGATAGGTGTTCTTGCCAACCCCCGTGCGCTCGGCCACGGCAAGTGTAGTAAGCCCGCGTTTCCGGCGCGCCGTGGCGAGGTCGTTGCCGAACTTGGTCAGCGACCGCTTGATCGTAGGGGGCAAAACATCGTAAACACTGGAACGCATATAAGGCTCCATATATGAAGCCTTAATGCTTCATAAGGTCCCATATATAGGACCATATTCGAATTGTCCAGAGATATGCTGTGGAGAAGGCAGATGTTGAAGGCGCCGCCTTTCCCTCCGCGTACTCCGCGTCTCCGCGTGAAGCAATTGCCTGAACAAACGAAACCCCAGATTGGGAATGCGCAATCGCACCTGATCTTGTTGCGATGAAAAGGCTTTGGCGATGATCCAGGAAAATCCCCTGCCCCCCCCGCATTTGCTGACGCTCGACGCGATCCGCGAGGCGGCTTCGCGCATTGCGCCTTATGTCGGCGTGACGCCCGTGGTTTCCATGTCGCCCAGCGGCCTGCGGCTGAAAGCGGAAAGCCTGCATCCCGTCGGAGCGTTCAAGCTGCGCGGCGCGTTCAATGCGATTCTGTCGCTCGGCGGCGAAGCGCGCGCCCGCGGCGTCATTGCGCATTCGAGCGGCAATCATGCCCAGGCGGTCGCCTATGCAGCCCAGCGTCTGGGCGTCAGGGCGGTGGTGGTCATGCCCGCCGGCGCCCCGCGCATCAAGCTCGAAGCGACGCGTTTCTGGGGCGCCGAGATCCATCTTGTGGACCCGGCCGGAAAAGAGCGGGCGGCAAAATGCGCCGAGCTGGCGCGCACGCGCGGACTGGCGATCATCGAGCCCTATGATTCGCCGGCGATCATGGCGGGGACGGGAACCATCGGGCTGGAAATCCTGTCGCAATGCGAAGGCGTGTGCCATGTGGTCGTGCCGATCTCCGGCGGCGGCCTCATCGGCGGCATTGCGGCGGCCTTGAAACGATCCGCTTCCGGGGTGCGCATTATCGGCGTCGAGCCGGAACTGGCCGCCGACGCCCATGCCAGCTTTCATGCCGGCCATATCGTGCGCGTGGAGCCCGAACTGACACAGCGCACGATCGCCGACGGCCTGCGGGTTTCGCAGCTGGGCGTGCAGCCCTTCGAACACATCAAGGCCTTCGTCGACGATATCGTCTGCGTCCCGGAGGATGGGATTCGCGAGGCGATGCGCCGCATCGCGGCCGAAGCGCGGCTCGTCGCGGAGCCGAGCGGCGCGGTTGCCATCGCCGGCGCACTGGCCTTGAATCTCGACCCTTTCACGACGGTCGCGGTGTTGTCCGGCGGCAATGTGGACCCTGAAATATATGCGTCGATCTTGAGCGAACGTGGTTCCGGCTGAGGAAAGCGTCATGGAAGACATCATCGAACCGGATCTGCCCATCATCGATCCGCATCATCATCTGTGGGACCTGCGTCCCGTGTTGCAGCTGCGGCCGCGGACGGCCGTCCTGTTCGAAGAGCTGCTGCGCGGCGTTCCGCTTTATCTGTTCGACGAACTGCGGAGCGATCTTGCGAGCGGCCATAATATCCGCGCCACCGTGTTCCTCGAATGCCATGCGATGTATCGCGGCGAAGGTCCGGAATGGCTGCGCTGCGTCGGCGAAACGGAGTTCGTGAACGGCGTTGCGGCGATGAGCGCCAGCGGCCTCTATGGATCGACACGGGTTTGCGCCGGCATTGTCGGGAGCTGCGACCTTCGCCAGCACCAATCGGTCCGCGAGACGCTGGAAGCGCATATCGCAGCCGGCGGCGGCCGTTTCCGCGGCATCCGGCAGGGCGCGGCCTGGGACGGCGATCCCACCGTGCTGGGCGCAATCGGCCGCGTCGGCGAAGGGCTTTTTCTCGACAGCGATTTTCGCAAGGGCTTTGCGCAATTGGAGCCGCTCGGGCTGACCTTCGACGCGTGGCTGCTGCAGCCGCAACTGCCGGAGCTTGTCGATCTGGCGCGCGCCTTTCCCGAAACGCAGATCGTTCTGGACCATGTCGGGGCGCCGCTCGGCATTGGCGTCTACGAAGGCCGACGCGAGGAATTGTTTGCCGACTGGCGCAATTTTATTCGCGAGCTTGGCCGGTGTGAGAACGTCTGCGTCAAGCTCGGCGGTCTCGCGATGCCGTTTCCCGGCTTTGCCTCCTACAAGTCGCAGCCGCCCGCTTCGTCGCAACAGCTTGCGCGCGAATGGAAGCCCTATATCGAAACCTGCATCGAAGCGTTCGGTCCGGCGCGGGCCATGTTCGAAAGCAATTTCCCGGTCGATAGCGGAAGCTGCAGCTATGCCGTGTTGTGGAACGCCCTCAAGCGTCTGGCGCAAGGCTGTTCGCGCGACGAAAAGGCGGCGCTGTTCGCCGGCACCGCCGCACGGATCTATCGCCTCGATGTGCCGTAAGGACCATCAGTCCTCCAACGGCCGTTTAATGCTCCGCGCCATCGCGTTCATCCCCCGCTGTCATCCTCGCGCACGCGAGGAGCCAGCGTGCGTCCCCATTGGGGCCGGGAACTTTTGTGGGGCTGCGTCGTTTTCGTTGCGCATCAGAGGGGGTGTGCTTCATGCCGCTCATGACATTGGTGATCGTTCTTATCGTTGTTGGCGTGCTGTTGTGGCTGGTCAATACCTACATTCCCATGGACGGCAAGATTAAGGGAATTCTCAATGCCGTTGTCGTGATCGGTGTTGTGCTCTGGCTGTTGCAGGCGCTTGGTCTTCTGGGCACGATCGAGAATATTCACGTCGGCAAATAATCCGTCGCGGGCGCAAAGCCGCCATGACGATAAAAAACTTCAGCGACCACGCCGCCAACGAGCGCACATTCCTGGCGTGGGTCCGCACCTCGATCACCGTGACGGCCTTTGGCTTTCTGGTCGAGCGTTTCGACCTGTTTCTTGCCGTAATGGCGTCAGGCGCGCCGTTGCAAAAGATTGCCGTGCATCGCTCGGAATTCGGCCATGTTGCAGGCCTGGTCCTGATTGTTGCCGGCGTGGCGATGATCGTTCTTGCCGCCCTGCGTTTCGTCAGGACCGCAAAACAGATCGACGACGATCAAGTCCGGCCCGGCACCGGCTCGCGCATCGACATCGCGCTGGCGGCGCTCCTCGCGCTGCTCGGGATCGCGCTTTTCGTCTATCTGTTTCATGCGGTCGGTGCGAAGCCATAAGGCCGGCAACAAATACCGCCTCGCGGGCGTTCTCTGTGCCGAATGTTTTCCGGAGCACGGCCGCCCATGACCTCCTCCAGCAATACACCGCTGCAGAATCCGAAGGACAAATATCCCGCCCCGCCCTTCGAAAAGCAGTCGCAGCCCTGGCCGGGCCTCGCGGGAAAAATGACTCCGAAGCCGGATCACGGCGAGACGAGCTATCGGGGCTCGGGGCGGCTTGCCGGCCGCAAGGCGCTGATCACCGGCGGCGATTCCGGGATGGGCCGCGCGGCGGCGATTGCCTTCGCGCGCGAAGGCGCCGACGTCGCCATCAATTATCTGCCGGCGGAAGAGCCCGATGCAAAGGAGGTCATTGCCCTGATCCGCAAGGAAGACCGCAAGGGCGTGGCCATTCCCGGCGATCTCCGCGATGAAAAGTTCTGCCGCGACCTGGTGGAAAAAGCGCGGCGCGAACTGGGCAGTCTCGACATCATTGTCAGCAACGCCGGACGCCAGCAGGCGAACGCATCGATCCTCGACATCACGTCGGACGAATTCGACGCGACGATGAAAACCAATATCTACGCGCCGTTCTGGATCATCAAGGCCGCACTTCCCCACCTGAAGCCCGGCTCCGTCATCATCGCAACGACGTCGGAACAGGCTTACGATCCATCGCCCGATCTTTACGATTACGCGCAGACCAAGGCCGCGACGATGAACTACATCAAGTCGCTCGCCAAGCAGCTCGGACCCAAGGGCATTCGGGTTAACGGCGTGGCGCCGGGGCCGATCTGGACGCCGTTGCAGGTGAGCGGCGGCGCGACGATGGAGAAGCTCGAGCAATTCGGCAGCCAGACTCCGTTCGGCCGTCCCGGCCAACCCGCCGAGCTGGCGTCGATCTATGTCCAGCTCGCCGCCAGCGACGCCAGCTACGCCAACGGCCAGGTTTACGGCTCGGCCGGGGGCAGCGGCCAGCCGTAGGAGCAACGCAATTAGCGCGGGAAGATCGCAACGGCTCTCCGCCCGGGCCTTTGCGTCCGACCACATTCTTGAAAGCGACGGAATCCGAAAAATGACTCCGTGGCTGGAGAGACGGCGCAGGAAGTCTTTGGGGTTTCCCGGCGCCGGGAGCTAGTATCGCCATTGGGTCCGTCGAAAGCTCAGATCATGGCGCGTAGCTACCTCATGGCGGCAACCGGCGTGACGATCAGTTGCCTGGTCTGCGCTGGAGGATCGGCAGCCGCACCATCGGCAACGTCCGAGGCGGTGACCGTTATCGGCCCGCAACAACCTGCCGATGCCTGCCTGGAAGTCGCCACGGCAAAATATGCCCAGTGGACGGCGAAGAAACTTGAAATTCAGCAGACGGAAACCCTCGCGGATGGGAGCAGCAAAACCATCGAGGCAATCTTCACGCCGGATTCTGCCTATGGTCGCGAGGATGGCATGACATGGAGCACCATGAATCTCGTGTTTGGCGACCGTCAGGTCCCGGCGCCTGAAGCGATGGTCAAACATATGGGCCTTGCGGCTTGCCGCTTCGAAGGCATCACCAACCCATCCGGGCGGCCGCTGTCGATCTATGCGCTTGAATATGTGCCGGACGCGCGGGCAAGCCACGTTTCCGGAGAAATCTGGATTTCCCCTGCAACCGGCTTGCCGCTCCGCCAGGAACTGCATCAGGATGCAGAACCATGGCATCGCCAGGTTGCGGTCGCAATCTCCGTGCATTTTCTTTACGACGATGACGTGCAGGTTCCTCTCGATGCCGTTCGGTCCGACAATTTGCGGCGATGGCTTGTTCAACGGGGGTTTCTTGCCAACAAGATGTTGATCGCGACCAGTCATGGCGGCCATCGATAGACAGCGTTCCACGACTCCGATTCGTCTTGCCGATCATCCGGGTTTGACGGGTCGCCGACAGTATCGGGCAAAGTCGAACAGCGACGCGCCGTTTGAACTGCCGTGCGGGCGGGAATAAAGAGGCGGCGCCATCGAAAAAGCCGGGAGCACCGTCTTGCCCTCCAGCAACGCCATGCACGAACTCATCGAAGGCTATCGCAGCTTCCGGCGCGAACGCTGGACGGGCGAACGCGAGCGATACGTCGCGCTCGCAACCCATGGCCAGAAACCGCAGACCCTGGTGATCACCTGCAGCGATTCGCGGTGCGATCCGGCAACCATCTTCAACGCCAGTCCGGGCAGCATGTTTGTGATCCGAAACGTGGCGGCCATCGTGCCGCCTTTCGAATCGGATAACGGCCATCACGGCACCAGTGCGGCCATCGCCTTCGCGGTGCTGAAGCTGAAAATCCGCAATATCCTCGTGATGGGTCACGCGCAGTGCGGCGGCGTCGCCGCCGCGCTCGACCACAGCATCGCGCAAGGCATTCCGTTCTTGAGTTCCTGGGTCGATCTTCTGGCGCCGGCGGCGCGGCGCATCGCGCCCGGAGACGAAGCGTCACGTCACGTCGCTCTCGAGCGCGAAAGCGTGCGTCTTTCGCTTGAACGGTTGATGACCTTTCCGTTTGTCGCCGAGCGCGTGAAGGAGGGCCTGATGGATCTCAACGGCGCCCGTTTCGGCATCGCCGACGGCGAGCTGGAAATCCTCGATCCCGCGACCGGCGAATTTGAGGCGGTGGGCGGGTGACGCAAGCCGGTTTCCGGACCGACTGGAGATCGTTTGGAGTAGATTGCAACAGATGAGCGATCCACTGGAGGTGAACCCCGAGCCCGCCGGGCGCAACGTCTTCGTGCAGATGGTGCCGACACTGATCGTCGACGTGGCGCTGCCGATCCTGCTGTTCAATGGGCTCAGCCGCATTGGCGTGCCCACATTGTGGGCGCTGGTCGCGGGCGGCCTGCCGCCGGCATTCAACAATCTGCGCGTCTGGGTAAAAGCGCGCCGCCTCGAGCCTTTGGGAATCATCGTGATGACTTTCCTGGCGGTCGGAACGGCGGCGTCGTTGCTCTCGGGAAGCGTATTTTTTGCGCTGATCAAGGATTCGTTTTTGACCGGCACGTTCGGGGTCATTTGCCTCGGTTCGCTGTTTGCGCCGCGACCGCTGATGTTCTCCGTTAACCGCCAGTTTGTCGCCGGCGACGATCCGGCGCGGATCGCATGGTGGAATTCCCTTTGGCAGTATCCGCGCTTTCGTGCTGCGATGCGCTTCGTGACGACGGTTTGGGGAATCGCCTATCTGGCCGAAGCGTTGCTGAGGGTTGCTTTCGCGCTGGTGCTTTCGCCGGCACAAGTGGTTACGCTCTCGCCTGTCATGGGATTCGGTTCGCTGATCGTCCTCATCTGGTGGACGCGGCGATACATGATGGCCTTCCGCGAGGAACGGTTGCGCGAGCGGCCGGCGGCCTGATCGCCACACGCATAATTAGGCGCCCCACGATGCGGCACGCGATTTCTGCGCTTGCCGTTTCCGAAAGTTGCTTCGCTCAAGATGCGGAGACCCTTGCTTTGCCGCGCTTCCGCCCCAGAACAATTCCTGCCGCCTCTGCAAGCGGCCGCTCGCCTTCGCAATAATCCGCCCAGGCGCGGCCTCTGGCGATGAGTGCCGGCACGGTGCGCAGGGTAAAGCGCATCGGATCAAGACCCTTCTTGACCTGACTCCAGGTCAGCGGCATCGAAACCGGCGCATCGTCGCGGGCGCGCGGCGACAGGGGCGCCACCGCGGTCGACATGCGGTCGTTGCGCAGATAGTCGAGGAAAATGCGTCCCACCCGTTCCTTTTTCGCCATGTTGATCAGATATTTCGCCGGGCTATCGTCGGCCATCTGCATACAGATCGCGCGCGCGATCGCCTTGGCTTCCGGCCAGCCAATCCGGTCTTTCTTCGCGACGGTGAATGGCGTGACGACATGCAGGCCCTTGCCGCCGGTGGTTTTGCAGAACGGCACCAGGCCAAGTTTTTCCAGGCGCTGCTTCAACTCCAGCGCCGCTTCCACGACGCGATCGAATGCCAGATCGGGCGCCGGATCGAGGTCGAACACGAAACGGCCGGGAATATCCGGGTGGCCCGGCTGGCAATTCCACGGGTGTAATTCAACCGCCGCGACCTGGGCTATCGCTGCCAGCCCCTCGATCCGGTCGATTTGCAGATAGGGCTTGCGGTCGCCGGATACCGAAATCAATTCGAGCAGATTTGAAGTTCCCGGCATGGCATGACGCTGAAAGAAGTGTTCGCCCTTGATGCCGTCCGGCGCGCGGATGATCGAACAGGGCCGTCCCTTGATGTGTTCGATCAGCCATGCGCCGACGCTCTCGTAATAGCGCGCAAGATCGAGCTTGGTGACCGGCTTGCCGTCGCCGCCATCCGGCCACAGGGACTTGTCCGGATGGGAGATGGCGACGCCCATGACGACGGCGCCACTGCTCCCGGCTTTGCCGGAATGTCTGGCGGTGTGCACGGCGTTGCGGTTGCGCGGCGACGGCTCGGCAAGTTCGGTGGCGGCGGCGGCGGCCGGCTTTTCGGCTTCCACGTCCTTAGCGGGTTTGTCCTCCCGCAAGCCTTTGAAGGCGCCCTGGCGTACCATTCCGTCGCCGGTCCAGCCGGCAAACTCGATTTCCGCCACCAGAACGGGATTCGTCCAGTGGACCTCGCGTTCGCGTCGCGGCGCGTTGAGTCCGCCGAACGGATTGTCCTTTGCTGCCTGTGCCTTGAGGCGCGGCAGAAGACGCGCGACGGTGCCTTGCCCGAATCCGGTGCCCACGCGGCCGACATAGACAAGCTGCTTGCCGCGATGCACGCCGACCAGCAGCGATCGAAAGCGGCCGTTGGTTTCGCTCCAGCCGCCGATCACCATTTCATGGCCGGCACGGCATTTGGCCTTGGCCCATGCGTCGCTCCTGCCGGAGCGATAGGGCGATGAAAGTTGCTTGGAGACAATTCCTTCCAGCGACATGCGGCAGGCGGATTTGAGAACCGCATCGCCGCCGGTCTCGAAATGTTCGACATAGCGAATAAGCGTGCTGTTCTTTTTGGGCAGCGCCGCCAACAGAGCTTCGAGCCGGCGCTTTCGTTCGTTGAGCGAAAGGCCAAGCAGTTCCTCGCGTTCCAGAAACAGCAGATCGAAGGCGAAGAAGATGAGTTGGCCGGTCTTTGCGTCGGACAACGCCGCCTGAAGCGCCGCGAAATCCGGCGCTCCCTGACGATCGAGCGCCACGACCTCGCCGTCGACGATGCAATCCGGCAGGTCCCGGGCCGCCCGCGCGATGGCATCGAACTTTTGTGTCCAGTCGAGACCCTTGCGCGTGCGCAGGACGCTTTTGCCATCCTCCACGCGAAGCTGCATGCGATAGCCATCGAATTTGATTTCGTGACCCCAGCCGCCTTCCGCCGGCGGACGTTCCACCAGCCGGCACAGCATGGGCTCGACAAAACGGGGCATTGCCGAAACCTTCTTGCCACGCACGGACGCAGCTTTGGCGCGCAGAGAACGCAGCTTTGGCCGGTCCGGGGTTGAGGGCTCTGCCGATCCATCCGCCCGATTGGAATTCCACACCGCGTCGGGCTTGAACGGTTTTTCTCCCTTGAGCATGAACGGCTTGGGGCGGCGGCCTTTTCCCGCAGCGATCTGATCCATGGCGCGGCCGGATGCGACCGAGCGATCCTCGGCGAGCAGCGCATCCTCATCGCCTTCTTTTTCCAGCCCGTCGCGATGTTTGATCAGCAGCCAGTTGGTGCGGGAATTCCGGTATTTGTCTTCGCGCATGCGAACGAGCACCCAGCCTCCCTGCAGACGCTCGCCGTCCAGCCGGAATTTGAGATCGCCCTTGCGCAGCATGGCGTCCGCGCCGCCCGGGCCTTCCGGTTCCCAATAGCCGCGGTCCCAGAGCTGGACCGTTCCGCCCCCATACTGGCCTTTGGGGATAGTGCCTTCGAAATCGCCATAGTCCAGCGGATGGTCTTCGACCTCGACCGCCAGCCGGCGGACATGGGGGTCCAGCGACGGACCCTTGGTCACCGCCCAGGATTTGAAGACGCCGTCGAGTTCGAGGCGCAGATCATAGTGCAACCGCGTGGCGGCATGCTTCTGGATGACGAAGCGCAGGCGGCGGGAGGCAACGACCTTGCGCTTGCCGCTGGGCTCGGCGGTTTTCGAGAAATCCCGCTTGGCCTGATAGGTGACGAGCTTCTTTTTTGGCGGCATCAAAAATTCCCCCGGTCAGACTGGAAAAGCGGACGCAGGAACTCGGTTCCTTTGCGCCTCAATAGCGAAGCGGGGGCAACTCTGCATTGATGCTGGTGGCAGCTATCGCGGCTTGCGCTGCGGCGATGTTGATCTGCGACAGACCCTGGACCACATCGCCCGCGGCATAGAGGCCAGGTACATTGGTCCTTTGGTGCCGATCGACAAGCAACGCCCCGTCCTCGTCGGCTTCGGCGCCAAGCCGCGTTGCCAGCGAAGACGCAATGCGCGTTCCCAGCGCCGAATAAAGGATGTCGAAAACCGCGGGGTTGCCGGCGTGTTGCGGCCAGACCCCGATGCCATCGACCTCTCGCGAGAGCCTGACGACGGGATCGCGCACGATTTTGATTCCTGCCCCCTGCAACTGGTGTTGTTCGTCATCCGGAAGCTGCATTTCGCGGCCCAAAGTCAGTACCGTCAAATCCGCCGTGTAACCCCGTAGCAGGAGAGCTTCCTTGATGCGGCATTTGCCGTAGGCAATGAGCGCGACGCGCCGGCCTTTTGCTTCAAAGCCATCGCAGATGGGACAGTAGCGAACGAGTCCCGTCTCGACGGCCTGACGAATGCCCGGGAGGTCGGGCTCAACATCGAGACCCCCTGTCGCAAGCAAGATCCGCTGCGCCACGATGGTTTGCTCGCCGATTGTGGCCCTGAAGCCTCCGCTGGAACTCACCTCAAGACTGTCGATTTGACCGTCAAGGCGTTGCGAATCATACAAGTCTGCCTGCTTTCGCAGCCGGTCCAACAGCACGGGCCCGGAAATACCTTCCGCGAACCCGATCAAATTATGCGTCTCCGGGATCCAGGCGGCTCGACTGGCTCCGGCGTCCACGAGCAGGGCTCGCCTGCGGAAGCGTCCCAGATAGGTCGCGGCGGTAAGTCCGGCGGGGCCGCCACCGATAATCAGGCATTCGATTTCAGCTTTATGTTGCGCCATATCCATTTTCTAAATGCCGCCACCGCGTATCGAGATAGAAAAACAGCCGGCCCTGCAGCAGCGGATCGTTGGTGAAGTCGATGCCCGGAACAACATTACCAACGCAGAACACGACCCGTTCGGTCTCGGCGAAGAAATTGTCGCGATTGCGGTCCAGCACCAGACGTCCTGCCACGCGCATGGGCACGATCTCTTCGGGAACGACCCGATGTCGCAGCACTAACGCTTGGCAGCGAGGTTCGGCGCAAGAAATCGTCGGCCCTGCGCCATCCGCGGCGCAGAGCAAAAGCCTGGACAACGACGACGAGGCGGATTGTACCCGACGCCGGTTCATACTAACCTGTGCTCGAACATGCGAACGCCATGCGGACAGCATCGCGATTCGCTTTCGATCTGCCACATTGCCCGGACGGGATCATCGAAATAGAGGGGAATCCATAATGCTTCGTCGGTTCGCACTGTTGCTCGCTCTGAGTCTTGCATTCCTGCCGTATGGCGCCGCGGCACAGACGGTGCAGACCCTGAAGCACCAGCCGCCGGACGGCGCGCTCATCACGTTTCAGCTGACGGACGGCACCGTGATGGTCCAGGGCAACAACGAAACCGATTGGTACGTCCTCACTCCCGACAACACCGGAAGTTATGTCAACGGCACCTGGAAACAGGTGGCGAGCCTGCCTTCGGGCTACTCGCCGCTCTACTTCGCGTCGGCGGTTCTGGCGGACGGGCGGCTGGTGATCTCGGGCGGGGAATACAATTTCGACCAGTTTGCCTTCACCAATCTGGGCGCGATTTTCGATCCTGTTGCGAACAAATGGACCGCCATCGGCCATCCCAAGGGTTGGGGTTTTATCGGCGACTCCCCTTCATCGGTGCTGCCCACCGGCCAGTTTATGGTGGGCGAGAAGTTCAAGAAAAATGTTGCGTATCTGGATCCGGCAACGCTGAAATGGACGGAGCTTTCCTCCATAGGCAAGAATGATGAAAACGCCGAAGAAGGCTGGACCCTGATGCCGGACGGCTCCATTCTGACCTATGACGTGCAGGACTTTCCGCAATCCGAACGCTACGTTCCTGCGGCCGGCAAATGGATTAGCGAAGGCAGCACGGTCGTAACCCTGCGGGGACCGCAAAACTGCTGCGGCTGCATCCCCTACGGACACCACGGAAAATGTTACAACCCGCCGGGCGAAGTGGGCCCCGGGATTCTGCGTCCGGACGGGACAGTCTTCGCGACCGGTGCGACGCCTGACGGTCAGAGCATTGCGCATACGTCGATCTATACGCCGGGCAGCGGCAAACAGCCGGGCACGTGGACACCCGGTCCCGACTTTCCCAACGGCGATCAGGCGAGCGACAGCTACGGTTCGCTGCTGACGGACGGAAATGTGCTGGTCGAGGGCAGCAGCGGCACGCTTTACGAATTCGACGGCACGAAATTAACGAACGAGTCTGTCAATGGCGGGGGCAGCTCCCTGATGGTGCTTCCCACCGGTGAGATTCTGATTGGCGGGGTCGAAGTCTATCAGTCCAAAGGCACTTACAACGCGAGCTGG
>DATCBQ010000139.1:0-11220 GCA_036511745.1 Rhizomicrobium sp. | reverse complement strand
ACCGCCGCCGGCGACGTGCAGGTGATGAGCGCGGGCACCGGCATCCGCCACGCCGAATACAATCGCGAAAGCGAATCCACGACGCTGTTCCAGATCTGGATCCTGCCGACGCGCAGCGGCGGTCCGCCGGCCTGGGGGATGAAGCCGTTCCCGAAAGCCGACCGCTCGGGGCGCTTCGTGGTGCTCGCCAGCGGCGACGCCAACGACAACGAGGCGCTGCCGATCCGCGCCGACGCCCGCGTGCTGGGCGCCACGCTGAGGGCCGGCGAAACCATCGCCTACACGCTGGGCAAGGATCGCCACGCCTATCTGGTGCCGGCGAGCGGCGCCGTCGAGATCAACGGCGTGCGCATCGAGGCGCGCGACGGCGCCGCCATCGCCGACATCGCCGAACTGACCATCCGGGCGCTGGAGGACAGCGAAGTCGTGATGGTCGACGCGGCGTAATCACCAATCTCTTTGCATTTCGGCATGGTGATCGGCGGCCTCGTTCGGGGTTGGCCCCCTTCGTCTCGCACGGACTTGTCGTCCGTGCGATCCACCTCCCCCGCTGCGCAGGGGAGGAGTCCCACGAAATGCGAATCGCGACACATAATCCGGCAACAATTTTGCGAGGCTGCCATGCGCGGCAGGCGGGTGTCGCGCGGCTTGCGGTTGCGCTATCGCGAGCCCATCTTTGCGGTTCACCGCCCGCGCCCTTTACGACAGGCAGAGATGCACGAAATCGCCATTCTGATCGAACGCTACGGCCTCGTCGTCGTGTTCGTGAATATTTTCCTCAGCCAGGCGGGGCTGCCCCTTCCTGTCTATCCCACGCTTGTCGTGGCGGCGGCGCTGGCGGCGGGCAGCATCGCGCGCCTGCCGGAGATCGTGGCTGTGGCCGTGGCGGGCTCGCTGCTGGCCGACATCTGCTGGTTCGTCGCCAGCCGCCGCTATGGCCGGCGCATTCTGGGCGTGCTCTGCAAGCTTTCGCTGTCGCCGGATTCCTGCGTGCGCCAGACCGAGACGCTGTATGCGCGGCTCGGCGCCGCGTCGCTGCTCTTCGCCCGGTTTGTTCCGGGCCTCGGCCTCGTCGCCATCGCGCTTTCCGGCATCACGCGGGTTTCGGCGCCGGTCTTCGTGGCGCTGGATGCGGCCGGCGTCGCGCTTTACGCGAGCACCGCGGTTCTGCTCGGCTTCCTGTTCAGGAATGCCATTTCCACCGCCCTGGCGACGCTCGCCCAGCTTGGCGGCTTCGGGCTGGCGCTGGTGGCGGTGGCGCTTGCGGTGTGGCTGCTGGCGCGCTGGTGGCAGCGGCGGACCTTCATCGCGCAATTGCGCATGGACCGCATCTCGGCCGCCGAATTGGCGGACATGATCGACCGCGGCGAAAAACCCGTCGTGGTGGATGTGCGCGCGCCGGAAGTGCGCTGGCGCGACGGCATCATTCCCGGCGCGGTGTTTGCCCATCCCGAGGATCCGCAATTGTCGCTCGCCGCCTATCCGCGCGATGCGGAGATCGTCGTCTATTGCTCCTGTCCCAACGAGGTTTCGGCCGCCGTCGCCGCGCGGCATCTGAGGAGCGCCGGTTTCAGGAAGATCCGGCCGCTGTCGGGCGGCCTCGAAGCGTGGAGCGAACTCGGCCGCGCAATCGCCCACGAACCGCGGCCGGCGATGGAAATCCCCGAACCCGCCCCCGACGGCATCCGCCGGGCGATATGGAGCGATCTGATTTCCTGAGCGCCGTCATTGCGGCGCCGAAACGAAGGCTACCTGCCGCCGGCGTTGTTGCGTTGTTGCGTTGGCGGAGCCGGGGCAGCACTGTCGCCGCCGGCGCGATCGGTGCGGAGGAGAAAACAGTGAAAGTCGCCAGGACGCTGGTTTCGCTCGCGGCCCTTCTGGGGTTGCCGGCTGCATTGTCCGCGCCGGCCGCGGCGGCGCCGGCTGGGACGTTCGAGCACATCGTGGTCGTCGTCCAGGAGAACCGAACCCCCGACAACCTGTTTCAGGGCCTGTGCACCGCCAGAAAGGCCTGCAGAGTTCGGCCCGGCCCCGGCCAATACAACATTCAGACCGCCAACTGGCTGGACAAGGCCGCGCCGGGCGGCGTGGTCCAGCCCCATATTGTTTTTCTGGCGGGGCATTATGATATGGGTCATTCCCATCAAGCTTTTACCGCGATGTGCGATCCCGCTCCCGACACGGCCGCCTGCCGCATGGACGGCGCCGCAGGCATCGGCTGCCGGGGAACTATCTGCCCCCCCAATGCGCCCTTTGCTTATGTCGATAACTCCACCGGCATTCTCGCGCCCTATCTCGCTTTGGCCACGCAATATGGCTGGGCGAACTACATGTTTCAGACCAATCAGGGCCCCAGCCTTCCGGCGCATCAGTATCTGTTCGGCGGCACCTCCGCGCCCAGCGCGACGGACGACAGGAAGGGAATCTTCGTGTCGGAGAATGGCAACAAGGATCTTGCGTGGGCCGGCTGCGCGGCTGCCGCTGCCGCCAGGGTGCCGCTGATCAATGCCTATGGCGTGGAACCCGCGCACGACAAGATATTCCCCTGTTTCGAGCACCAGACGGTTCCCGACCTGCTGTCGCCCATGGGATTCTCATGGCGGTACTACACACCCGGACAGGACAGCATCTGGACGGCGCCCAACGCGATCAAACACATCTGCGTTCCCAGCACCCAAACCAGCTACATAAAATGCACGGGGGCGCAATGGACGGCGAATGTCGATCTCGTACCGGCCGACGTATTGAGCGATATCGCCCACTGCAATCTGCGCAATGCCAGCTGGGTGATTCCCACCGGACAGAATTCCGATCATGCCGACGGCAACAAGGGCGGCGGACCATCCTGGGTCGCCTCCATCGTCAACGCCATCGGCAACAGCGCGTGCAAGGACGGGCGCCGCTCCTACTGGAACGACACCGCGATCGTCATCGTCTGGGACGATTGGGGCGGCTGGTACGATCACGAACCCCCGAGGTTTCTGCCGTTCCCGCAAGGCGGCTATCAGCTCGGCTTCCGCGTTCCGATGATCGTCGTCTCTGCCTATACGCCGGCGGGATACATCGACAACGGCCGCCACGATTTCGGCAGCATCATCCGCTTCATCGAACACAATTTCGCGATTCGCGAGGGGAAACTGAATTTTGCCGATGCCCGTGCCACGACCGATCTCCTGACCTTCTTCCATTTCCGGCAGGGGGCGCGGCCGTTTCAAACCATACCCGCACCGCTCGACGCCGATTTTTTCCTGAACGACAAATCTCCCGCTCTGCCGCCGGACGACGATTGAACGCAAACAGCGTTGGTGGAACGCGGGGAAAAAGAAGTTGGCACGCGGAGACGCAGCGACGCGGAGCAGATCACGGATTTCATCGGCACCGGGCCACGGTGTCCTCCGCGGCGAATGTGTGAATTCGGCAGCGTGGAGCGGGGGAAGTTGCCACTCACGGCACGCGGCCCTCCTTCCTCCATTCCGCCAGTTTTTCGGCGGCGTATTCGAGCCAGCCGGATTCCAGGACCGGTTCGGCGATCATCAGCTCGCTCAGCGCCCACACCAGCGCGTCGGCGCGATCGGGCGAGCCTTCGCCGACATAGCCCTCGGTGGTGAAGGCGCAGAGCTGGTCTTCGAGTGCGGGGAAGGCGCCCATATGACGCACGCGCTGCTGCTCGTAGAGCGCCGCGATGGGTTCCGCGCGCACCGCCTTGCCGCGCGAGGCGCTCACCATCTTCACCCGCTGGGTGACGCCGGCGGTCAACAGGACGCTTTCCACCATCGCGCCGCCGAAATTGGCTTCCGCCACGATGCAGTCGGCCTTGTGGATGTTCGCCGCATCCGCCACGCGGCGGCCCCACGCGGCCGGCGACAGCGAGCAGGTGAAATCGGCAAGCACATAGGCGATGCCGTCGATGCCCTTGCCGGCGACAACGATGCCGACGCTGTCGTTGCCGTCGTGTCCCCGCGTTCCCGAAGGATCGACGCCGACGACAACGCGCGCCATTTCGGGCGCAGTCGCACCGTCGGGCAGCAACGCCGCATCGAGGACCGCGCGGGTCCACAAGGCGCCGGGAATATCCTCGAGCATTTCCGCCTCGATTTCCTGCCGGCCCACGCGCGTGCCTTCATAACGCCGGATGATTTCGGCGAAGAACGCCGGCGCGAGATTGATGCGGTTGTCGTAGGTGGTGCCACGCGTCGTCACCGTGTCGCTGCGGGCCATGATCTCCTTCAGCAGCTTGAGCGGCCGCGGCGTGGTGGTGATCGTCTGCCGCGGCTTCAGGCCCAGCCGCAGGCCGAACTGCAGATTGTCCCACGCCGCGCGCAGGCGATTCCATTTCGCCAGTTCGTCGCACCAGGCGGTGTCGTGTTGCGGCCCGCGCAGGGAATCCGGCTCTTCGGCGGAATAGAGCGTGGCGATGGCGCCGTTGGACCAAATGAGGCGGCGCTTCGACGGCTCGAAATGCGGCCGGTCCCACGACGGCGCGATGGCGAGCAGCCCGCTTTCGCCTTCCACCATCACGTCGCGCACGTCGGCGGCGGTGGCGCCCACCAGCGCGATGCGTCTGCCGGCGCCGCTCTCCACGCGCTGCACAATCCACTCCGCGCCGGCTCTGGTTTTGCCCGTGCCGCGACCGCCCATATAGAGCCATGTCGTCCAGTCGCCTGCTGGCGCAAGCTGTTCCCGGCGCCCCCAGAACGGCCAGTGGTGCAAGCCGTAAAGCCGCGCTCGTGGGCTGAGGCTCGCGAGAAATTGCTCAGCCTTCCCCCTGTTCGAGGCGAGCGAGCTTGCGGAGGAATTCTTCACGGGCGCCTCTCATCTGCTGACGGATTTCTTCCTCGCGCGCGCCGGATTGCTGTTGGGTGGCGGGGTTGGTGCGCACGATGCCGTTCGTCGCCGCATTCATCTCGCTGGGACTCGGATCTGGCTTCTCGATCATGGCGATGGACTTGAGAAGCACCGTTTCGCGGGCTTCGGCAACGCGCGCCCCCGCATTTGCAAGCAGCAGCTTCAGCGAAATGCCCAGCGCATCGGCAATCTTGGCCCGGAAGCGCAGGGAAGGCACATGCACGCCTTTTTCCCAGGCCGAGAAGTATCGACGATCGGTTCCGACGATCGCGCCCAATTCCCTCTGGCTCATGCCTTTTGCGTCGCGCAGGCTTTTGATGCGCGCGCCGATGAGTTTCGCATCGAGCGACATGGAAATTCTCCTCGTTTCGTCATCACCCTTTTGTCATTATCGCGAAAGCGAGAACCCAGCGCGCGAGCGTCCGCGAGCGCAATGGACCCTCTTCAATCCTGAGAATGCGGGTGTGCTATTCGCCGCGCTTTGCGAAGCGCTACCGCTTCCCCCGGATCACAGTCCGGGGAGGCCGCGCGGCGGCTGGGTTCCCGCTTTCGCGGGAATGACAATGAAGTTTAATGCGCAACGCTAATCGCGTTCATAGGGGAATTTAATCGGCGGCGGGCGGGGCGCACCATGCGGACATGCCGAAATGCGTAGGGCGTTTGATCAAACGCGTCAATCGCAATTTTGCGTTTTTTCATCCGTACGCAGAACGTTTCGCGGACGATTTCACGAAAAATCCAACAGGGCAAACGCGTTGCGCGGCGTCGTTTTTTTGGTCGGAAAACACAATCGAAGGCTCCGAATGCCGTGTCCCGCCCTTCGTCCGGCGCAATTTTGCGCATTGGCGTCCGGCGCGCATTGGCGGAACCGCGGTCCCGCCCGATGAAGGAATGGTGAGAAGCCAGGCGATCGGCGCGAGATAATGCCTCGCTTGCGGGCGGGTAATTCCCGCAAATCGTGTTATCCTCGGCGCGATGAAAGCCGATTCCGAGCGTCTTTATCTGCTGGCTCGCCGTTACGTCTGGTGGACGCCGCCGGAGCGTACCGTCCCCGAGAACCTGCCGGGGCTCGTTGCGCAGGTGATGGAGATGGCGACGTGGGAAGACGCCCACGAGTTGCTGGGGCTGTTGGGCCGCGGCGCGTTCGAAAAGGTGCTGCATTCACCGCCGGCGGGAATCCTGTCGCCGAAATCCTGGACCTTTTGGCATCATCGGCTGGGCTTCGGCGAACCGCGCGAAGCTGCTCCGGTGCGCATAATCGGCAGACGATGCGATGCGGCTCGCGCCTGATCTCGCGATTCTTCCGTCGCCGCAGCGCCTGCTTTGGCCGGACCTGAAATCCATGCCGCGCCATTTCGTTCTGTATGGCGGAACGGCCGTCGCCTTGCGTCTCGCACACCGCAATTCGGTCGATTTCGATTTCTTTACGGAGCAGAGTTTCGATCCGCTGGACTTGCGCCAGTCGCTTGTTGCATTGGGCGAAGCGCGCATTTTGCAGGCCGAGCCTAACACGCTTACGCTGCTCGTCGACCGTGGAGGCGATATCAAGCTCTCCTGTTTCGGAGGGATTGAAGGACGCGTCGGTTGCCCGGACGTAACGGCGGATGGAGTCTTGCAAATTGCCTCCCCGCTCGACCTGCTGGCTCGCAAGCTGAAGGTCATCCTCCAGCGCGCGGAGGGCAGAGACTACCAGGACATCGCGGCCCTCGTTCGCAGTGGCGTATCGCTGGAAACCGCGATGGGGGCTGCGGCTTCGCTGTTTGCGCCGGGCTTTCCTCTTGCCGAGGCCGCGAAGGCGCTGACCTATTTCGGGGACATTTCGGAGTCCTGGCGGCTGAACGACAATGATCGCTCTTTGTTGATCGCCGCCGCAAGCCAACTGAGCGCGAACATTCCTCCCGAACCGCTCGCCTCGCGCGCACTCGCGATTCGGCTTTGAACAGGACTCGGCCTGACGTGACCGCGCCACCGCAACGGAATGCGCCGGAGCTGAATGCGCCGGAGCTGAATGCGCAGGCGCTGGAGTCCGTCGCCGGTTTGACCCTGCAGCACTATGAGCGGCGCGCCGATGATTTCCGCGCCGGCACCCAGGGTCACGACGTCAGCCAGAACATCGCCGCACTTCTGCAGGCCATCGAAGGCGCCGCGCCGTTTGAAATTCTCGATTTCGGTTGCGGGCCGGGGCGCGACCTCAAGACGCTTGCGGAACTCGGTCACCGCGCGATCGGGCTGGAGGGCTGCGCCCCTTTCGCCGCAATGGCGCGCGCGGAAGGCTTCGACGTGTGGGAACAGAACTTCCTCGCGCTGGCGCTCCCCGAAAGCCGCTTCGACGGCATTTTCGCCAATGCTTCGCTTTTTCATGTCCCGCGCCAGGAGCTGCCGCGCGTGCTGGCGCAGCTGCATGCGGCGCTGAAGCCGGGAGGGGTTTTGTTCGCATCGAACCCGCGCGGCGATAACGAGGAAGGCTGGGTTCAGGGGCGCTATTGCGTCTGGCACGATCTCGAATCCTGGCGCGGCTATCTGCGACGGGCGGGATTCGCCGAGCTGACGCATTATTATCGCCCGACAGGCCTGCCGCGCGAACATCAGCCCTGGCTGGCAAGCGTGTGGAGAAAGGCGATCGGCGCCGATCCGTGAAGCCGCCCGCGAAATCCGGCCGAAGGATTTGCCGCTCAGGCGGCGAGTTCGCCGACCACACTCAGAAGCTGTGCCGATGTATAGGGCTTGCCGATGAACCGTCCATCGGAAGGGAACTCGTCCGGCTTCGGCACGGTCTTGCCCGAGGTCAATATCAGCCGGACCGGCGGCCAGCGACCGCGAATGGCGTTTGCCAGTTTCAGCCCGTCCATGGAGCCCGGCATCTGAATGTCCGTGAAAACGATCCCGATGTCGGAACGGCTCTCCAAAATCGCGATGGCCGCGTCGGCGTCGGCGGCTTCGATGACCTCATAGCCCGCATCCTTGATGATCTGGATGGCGTTCAATCGCAGCAGCGTCTCGTCCTCTACAACCAGCACGACGGCGTGGGCCATGACTCAACCTCGCGCAACCCGGCGACGCGAATTTGCCGGAGGAGCGCCTTTGCGCTTGACCACGGTGAACGCCCCAACCGGCTCATTGATCCGGGTCGCGCGGACGAAACGCCTTTGCGATGCGGTTTCGCCACACGGCTGAGTGTTAACGCTTTTCTGGTAGCCGGGCCTGCCCTCCCTCACCGTGGCCGGCCTCCGAGCCGGCCATCCAGTCGGCGAGCGTCCGCGAGCAAAATGACATTCCTCACGGGTCGAAGCGCTACAGAGTCTTTCGCCGCGCCGACGCGCGGCTGCTGGGTGGCCGGGTCAAGCCCGGCCATGGTGAGAATGGGAGGTAGTGCGTTGCACCTTCCCGCGGCAATGCTGCAAAACACCGCCAGAACTCCGCCCGTCGTTGCGGACTTCACTAGTCCGGGCGGTCGGACGGATCGAAGGGCAATGTGGCGCCGCGCGCGATATGATCTGCCGCTTTGGCGGAAAGACGGGTCAGAAGGTCCTGCGACTTTGCGAAGCGCGCGGCAAAACGATAAGCCGCTCAAATGGGGTTCCTCCTCCGCGAGCGAAGCGATGCGGGGGAAGGGGGGGACCGCCGAAGGCGGTGGAGGGGGCGGCCGCAGGCGCGATGTTGGGGGTTGGCCCCCTCCGTCTCGCACGGACGTGCGTCCGCGCGATCCGCCTCCCCGCTTGCGCAGGGGAGGAGCCGGGATAGTCAGCTAGTGATCTACTTGACTATAGCACCATGACGCGCTACATCGGTGTCTGAAGGCAATTGCTCCAGGGCCGGCAGACGCGATGAATGACCAGTGGGACGACAACCAGCCGATTTATCGCCAACTGCGCGACCGCGTGGTGGCGATGATTCTGGATGGCGTTCTGAAGGAAGGCGATCCGCTGCCGTCGGTGCGTACGATCGCGGCGGAAAACCGGGTCAACCCGATGACGGTGTTGAAAGCCTGGCAGCAGCTCGCCGACGAGGATCTGGTCGAGAAGCGCCGCGGACTCGGGATGTATGTCAGGGCAAACGTGCAGGCGCCGCTGCTCGCCGCCGAGCGCCGCAAATTCCTGGAAACGCAATGGCCGCCCATCCGGCAAAACATCCGACGGCTCGATCTGTCGTTGCTCGATCTGTCGTTAGGCGAATTGCTGGCGCCGGGCGCAACGGCCGGCGTTGCGCCGGACAAACAAGGGAAACGCTGAAGCGATGGCTTGCATCGAAGCAAAGGGCCTGAGGAAGGTCTTCGGAAAAACGGTGGCGCTGGAAAAGCTCGACCTGCGGGTGGAACCGGGCCGCATCCTGGGGCTGATCGGTCCCAATGGCGCGGGGAAAAGCACGGCGCTGAACGCCATTCTCGGGCTCATCCCCTATGAGGGCGAACTGAGCGTGCTCGGCCGCAACCCCTGGACGGCGCGCAATGCGCTGATGGGCGAGGTCTGTTTCATCGCCGATGTCGCGGTGCTGCCGCGCTGGATGCGCGTCGCCCAGGCGCTCGATTATGTGGCGGGCGTGCATCCGCGTTTCGACCGCGCCAAGGCGGAAGCCCTGCTCGCCAAAACCGCCATCAAGCGCACGAGCAAGGTCAGGGAGCTGTCGAAAGGCATGGTGACCCAGCTGCATCTGGCGCTGGTGATGGCGATCGACGCCAGGCTGCTGGTGCTCGACGAGCCGACCCTGGGGCTCGACATTCTTTACCGCAAGCAGTTCTACGATTCGCTGCTCAACGATTATTTCGATCACAGCCGCACCATTGTGGTGACGACGCATCAGGTCGAGGAAGTCCAGCATATCCTCACCGATCTGATGTTCATCAATCGCGGCCGCATCGTGCTCGCTTGCACGATGGAGAGCTTCGAGGCGCGCTATGCGGAGCTGACGGTGCATCCCGACACGCTCGCCGCCGCGCGGGCGCTGAAGCCGATCTACGAGCGGCAGGCCTTCGGGCGCACATTGCTGCTGTTCGACGGCGCCGACCGTGCCCGGCTGGCGGCGCTGGGCGAGGTGCGCACGCCCAGCATCGCCGATCTGTTTGTGGCGACGATCGGAAGCGACAATTCCGGCGACAATTCCGGCACGCAAGGGAGCCTGGCGGCATGAGCACGCACGCAGAATTGGCACCGTCTCCCGCCGCCGTTCACCAGACGCGACCGTTCTTCTGGTCGGTGCGGCGCGAAGTGTGGGAGAACCGCGCGATCTGGATCGCGCCGCTGACCGCCGCCGGTTTCGTGCTGTTCGGCGTCGCCATCGGGCTGCTTCGCCGCCCGCACGTTCTGCAGAAAATTTCGCAGATGCCGCCGGACGCGCAGGCCGCGATCCATCTCATTCCCTATGGCATCGCGATATTGGCGATCCTCGCCACCACCACGATCGTCGCGCTGTTCTATTGCCTCGGCGCGCTCTACAACGAACGCCGCGACCGCAGCATCCTGTTCTGGAAGTCGATGCCGGTTTCGGATCTGACGACCGTGCTGGCGAAAGCCAGCGTGCCGCTTGTCATCCTGCCGCTGCTCGCCTTTGTCGTTATCTGCGCGACGCAACTCGTCATGCTGCTGCTGGGCGCCGCCGCGGCGCTTGCGAGCGCACCCGGCGCCGCCCCGCTCTGGGCGTCGGTTCCGCTGCTGCGGATGTGGGGACTGCTCTTCTATGCGCTTGTCACGCTGACTTTATGGAATGCGCCGCTCTATGGCTGGCTGCTGGTGATCTCGGCCTGGGCCAGGCGCGGGCCGTTTCTGTGGGCGATCCTGCCGCCTTTCGCGATCGCGATCGTCGAGACGCTGGCGTTCGAAACCTCGCATTTCGCGGACTTCGTGGCCTACCGGCTGCATGGAGGTGTGGGCGAAGCCTTTGTGTCGCTCCCCCATCACGCCAAGAACGCCAAGATGAACTTTCAGTGGCCGGTGCCCGACCCCGCGAAATTCTTCAGCACACCGGGCCTGTGGTTCGGCCTGCTGGCGGCGGCCGCCCTCCTCGCTCTCGCCGTCTGGCTCCGCCGCCGCCGCGAACCGCTGTGACGGACGCGATCCTTCAACCGGCTGGCGTGCGATTCACAGGTTGGCGGAAGCCCGACGCGATCGCCTTCGCCGCTTGAAAGAGCAGTCCGAATTTCTGACACAGGCTCCTCCCCCACGAAGCGAAGCGCAGTGGGGCGAGGGGGACCATGCGCAGCATGGTGGAGGGGGCGGCCGCAGGCGCGATGTGCGTGGTTGGCCCCCTCCGTCTCGCGCGGACGTTGTCCGTGCGATCCACCTCCCCCGCTTCGCAGGGGAGGAGCCGGCTCCTCCCCCACGAAGCGAAGCGCAGTGGGGCGAGGGGGACCATGCGCAGCATGGTGGAGGGGGCGGCCGCAGG
>DATCBQ010000138.1:0-4373 GCA_036511745.1 Rhizomicrobium sp. | reverse complement strand
GTCGAGGCGACCGCGGCGCGTTTGATCAAGTTCCCCCTGATCGGCGCGCCCCGCGAAGCTCTTGCTCCGGGATTGCGTTCAATCCGGGTGAGACCGTTTCGTCACCTCATGTTTTACCGGATCGAAGACAATGAGATCGTATTGATCCGGCTGCTCCACGACGCACGCATACTCGAAAACCAGGACTACGGGGAGTGAGGGGACGGGAATGTCGCGTCCCCTCCAAATTTGATCACGCGCATGCCACGCACCTTGCCGCCCCGCGCATACCGGGCCGCCTGCTTCGTGCTCCCGATCAATTCCTTGCCGAACCCGGCTTGAGCTTTCGCCATATTCTCGTTTCAGTCGCAGATATCGTCGTGGTCCAGCGATGTCTGCTTCGGCTCAACGCCCCAAATTGCCACTGGCCCAGTCATTTCGCCCCGGAGCAAGAATTTGCGAATCGCGTCGCGAACGAGAGCCGAAACGCTGCGCCCTGATCGAGCAGCCGTCCTGCGGAGCGCGTCGAGTTCATCCTTTGGAAGATACACTGCAACTATTTGCATGTGCGTCACTTCGATGTGTCGGTGACGTGTGCCAATGTGGCTATTGTAACCAGGATTCTAAGGTGAAGTCCGCGATGCCCGCAAATGGAATGCTTCTGTCGATCCACAGAGCGCTTTCTGCATTGGCCTTTGGGTTAATTCTCGCGTGGGCGCCGGCGTCGGCGGCCGAGCCCCCCAAACTCACCGTTTACCGCGGCGTGACGATGATCGACGGCACGGGCGCGGCGCCGAAGGCGGGCATGGCAATCGTCGTGGACGGAGAACGCATTCGCGCGGTCGTTCCCGATGCGGCGATGCCGCGCCATCGCTCCGATGCCACCGTCATCGATGCACACGGGCTTTATGTCCTGCCCGGCCTGATCGACAGCCATGTCCACATGGCCACGTCGCCGAACCGGCGCTATGCCGAAGCGCTGCTCCGGCGCGATGTCTACAGCGGCGTTACAGCGGTGCGCGACATGGCGGGCGATGCGCGGCTGCTGGCCGATCTTTCGCGTGCCGCCCGCATGGCCGAAATTCCCGCACCCGACATTTATTACGCCGCCCTGATGGCGGGCCCCGAATTCTTCAAGGACCCGCGCACACACGATGCGGCGCTCGGCGCGATACCGGGCGAGGTCCCCTGGATGCGCGCCGTCACCGGCAAGACCGACCTCACGCTGGCGATTGCGGAAGCGCACGGCACGGGCGCCACCGGCATCAAGATCTATGCCGATCTTCCCGGCGAACTGGTGCAACGGATCACGGCCGAAGCGCATCGCCAGCACATGCTGGTATGGGCGCATGCAGCCGTGTTTCCGGCCAGCCCGCGCGAAGTGGTGGATGCCGGCGTCGATATCGTTTCGCATGCCTGTCTGCTCGGCTATCAGGCCTCGGAGACGATGCCACGCGCCTATCACAACCGCGCGCCGGTTGAAGAAGCGCGGCTTTCCGCCGGAAATCCGCAAATCGACGCGCTGCTGGCGGACATGAAACAGCGCCGCACCATTCTGGACGCAACGCTCTTCGTTTATGACGCGATGTGGCGCGTGCCCAACGCACAGCCGCCGCCCTATTGCACGCTGGCAACCGCCGAAAGCCTTGCGGCACAAGCCCATCGCGCCGGCGTGCTCATTTCCGCCGGTACCGACGCACCCGGCGCCTGGAGCGATTCCTGGCCGTCTGTGTTCGACGAGCTTTCGTTGCTGGTGCATCATGCGGGTTTGACGCCGATGCAGGCCCTTGTCGCCTCGGCGCGGATCGGGGCGATGACGGTTGGCAAAGCGGGCGAGATGGGCACGATCAGACCGGGAAAACTCGCCAACCTCGTGTTCGTCGCGAAAAATCCGCTGACCGACATCGACAATCTGAAAAGCATCGTCATGACGGTGAAGCGCGGCGTGCTCTATCGGCGGCGCGATTATCGCCCGATCGCGAAAGACGAAGCGCAGGGCGAGATGTGATCGGGGATGCTCCCGCGCTCCCAATAACTGTCATTCCCGCGAAAGCGGGAACCCAGCGGGCGCGCGTCTGCGCGCCAATGACTCCGCGACGCGACGAGAACTTTCGGCAGAGTCATTTCGCTCGCGGACGCTCGCTACTGGGTTCCCGCTTTCGCGGGAATGACAGTGAGAGGTGATGATGACAGCGCCATCCCCACTCCTCCACTTCGAGGACTTTCACCCCGGCCAGACCTTCGTGTTTGGCCACTATGCGGTCAGCCGGGAGGAGATCGTCGAGTTCGCCGGGGAATTCGATCCGCAGCCCCATCATCTCGACGACGACGCCGGCAAACGCTCGCTGCTCGGCGGCCTTGCAGCGTCGGGATGGCATGTCTGCGCGATGGCGATGCGCATGGTCGTCGACGGGCTGATCGTCAAAGCCGCCAATCGCGGCGGCGTCGGCGCCGACGAATGCCGCTGGATGAAACCGGTAAGGCCCGGCGATATCCTGCGCGTGGAAGTGGAAGTGCTCGAGACGCGGGCGTCGACGAGCAGGTCCGATATCGGCTTCGTGCACGTGGCCTGCCGCATCTTCAACCAACGCGAACAGGTGGCGTTGCTGGCCATGACGCCGATCCTGGCGCGGCGGAGGGCCTGAGCCATGTGGTTCGAGGATATCGTTCTGGACGAAAAGAAGGACCTTGGCTGCTTCACCTTCACCGAAGACGCGATCATCGCCTTCGGGCGCAAATACGATCCGCAACCGTTCCATGTCGATCCGCAAGCCGCGAAAGAGTCGCTGTATGGAGGTCTCATCGCCTCGGGCTGGCACACGGCATCCGTCTGGATGAAGCTTGCGATCGAAAGCCGCCAGAACGAGTCGAAGAGCGAATCGCAAAGCAGTGGCGCGCTGGCGCGTTCCGGAGTTTCGCCGGGATTCGAGAACATGCGCTGGCTGAAGCCCGTTCGGCCCGGCATGACCTTGCGCTATTCGATGACGCCGATTGAAAAGGTGGACTTGAAAAGCCGGCCCGAATTGGGGTTGATCAAAACTCTGGGCGAAGCGCATGACGAAGCGGGCACGCTGGTCTTCCGTTTCGTCGGCAAGGGCTTTGTGGCCCGCAAACCGAAAGGAAGCATGGCATGACTACGCGCGGCGGCATGATCTCGATGACGATGGGCGATGGCGCGACGATCGGCGTCTATCGGGTCGAGCCCACGGGCACGCGCCGCGGCGGGCTGGTTCTGATTCAGGAAATTTTTGGCGTCACCGAACACATCAGGGAGCTATCCGACGGTTACGCGGCGGACGGCTACGAGGTTCTTGCGCCGTCGCTTTACGACCGCGAAGCGCCGGGATTCCAGGCAGGTTACGGCCCCGACGATTTTCAAAAAGCCATACGCCTCGCGCGCAGCGAACATCCCTTCGATCTTTCGGTGGCGGATACCCAAACCTGCATCGACGCCCTGAAGAGCAAGGGGCCCGTCTTCATCACCGGATACTGTTATGGCGGCTCGGTGGCGTGGGCGGCGGCCTGTCGTCTCGACGGCCTCAACGCGGCCTCGGGCTATTATGGCGGCAACATCGAGCAGATGGCCGAGGAGACCCCGAAATGCCCGACCATCCTGCATTTCGGCAAGCACGACAGCCATATCCCGCCGGCGGTGGGCGAGAAGGTGAAGGCGTTGCACCCGGCAGTGGAGGTTTACACCTACGACGCCGGTCACGGCTTTAATTCCGACCGCCGCGCCGACTACAACCCGGCTGCCGCCAAGCTCGCCCGCGACCGCACACTTGCCCTGTTCCGCGCGAACGGGGTGTGAAGGGGGGAATTGGCGGCGCAATGCCGTCAGACTTGCCCAGCGAGAGGATCACGCACGTCTTACGCTGCGTCCTTCAGCGTCAGTGAGACTCGTTTGCCGAGCGCCCTGGCCGCGCGGCGGATGGTCTGCAGATGCGCCATCTGGCGAGAGGAGGTCCCTTGTTTTATAGGGAGTTTATGCGTATTAGTTTTTTTCGATAACTTTGCTAATTCCCTTATAAATGGACCCTCGCAAGAACCCTTATTCCCCGGGAGCCGGATCGCCGCCGCCCGAGCTGGCGGGCCGCGACGAGTTGATCGAAAGGGCGGCGATCGCGCTCGACCGGATACGGTCGGGCCGCGACGCGCGCAGCCTCATTCTTTATGGGCTGCGCGGCGTTGGAAAGACCGTGCTGCTCAACCGCATCGCCCAGGACGCGGAGGCGCGCGAGATCACGGCTTCTTCTTCCATCCGCTCGACGATGCGCGCGGCCTGCGCGAAGCCGAGGCTTTGCCTCAGCTAAGGCAGGGCGGCACGATTCAACCGGTCTCCGATCGCAACGCTATTCAGCCGAGTTCGACCAGGGGCTCGCCGCGCTCAAGCG
>DATCBQ010000137.1:0-20665 GCA_036511745.1 Rhizomicrobium sp. | reverse complement strand
GGGCAGGGGACGCCCGGTCAGCGCCTCAAGCGCCGCGCCCGCCTGCGGACCCGAGACCCGCACGACCGCGATCCCGGCGCGGCCCGGCGCGCTCGACAGCGCATAGATCGTCGCGGAGCTGCCTGTCACCTCAGACCTTGGCACCTCAGACCTTGGCACCTCAGGCCTTGCGCCGCGGTTCCTTCGCGCCGCTCGAGGCCTGCTGCATGAAGCGCTGAAACTGTTCCATGCCCTGATTGCCCCAGTTGAACCAGCTCTTGAAAAGCGCCTCCGGGTCGGCGGCGGTATCGAGCGTCGCCAGCATGCGGCGCTCCATTTCCGCCACCAGGGTCTTCTGCATCGCGCTCACATCCGGCAAACCCATCACCTTGCGGGCTTCGTCGGGAGTCATTTCGAAATCGAGATGAAACTTCATCGCTTGCGGCCTTTCCTGTTCCAGCCCTTCTAAGCTATCTCTCCGCCCCGCTCCCCGAAAGCGCCGCCCCTCAGGACCGCTCATGACCCGCAATCTGCTCGACCAGGAAACCAGCCCCTATCTGCTGCTGCACAAGGACAATCCCGTCCACTGGCGGCCGTGGGGCGCGCAGGCGCTCGGCGAAGCGGAAGCCGCCAACAAACCCATTCTGCTCTCCATCGGCTACACCGCCTGTCATTGGTGCCACGTGATGGAAGAGGAAAGCTTTCGCGATTCCGAAACCGCGGCGCTGATGAACGAGCTGTTCGTCAACATCAAGGTGGACCGCGAAGAGCGCCCCGACCTCGACCAGGTCTATCAGGCGGCTGCCAATGCGCTGGGGCAGAACGGCGGCTGGCCGCTGACGATCTTCCTGACGCCGCAGGGCGAACCGTTCTATGCCGGCGCCTATTTTCCGAAGGAAGAGCGGTTCGGCCAGCCCGCCTTCAGGAAAATTCTCCCCGAAGTCGCGCGGTTGTATCGCGAGCAGCCCGAGCCCGTCGCCAACACCACCGCCCGGGTGCATCAGATTTTCGCCAATCTGTGGGCCCGCGATCTGCGCGGCCAGATCGATTCCAGCATTCTCGACCAATGCGCGATTCACATCGGCCAGCGCTTCGATATTTTCTTCGGCGGCATTACCGGGGTGCCGAAATTTCCTTCCACGCCGCTGCTCGAGCTTTTGTGGCGGGGGCATCTGCGCACCGGCCTGCTGCAATTCGTCCAGCTGGTGCTGACCTCGCTCGACAACATCTGCCGCGGCGGCATCTACGATCATGTCGGCGGCGGCTTCGCGCGCTATTCCGTGGACGAGCGCTGGTTCGTGCCGCATTTCGAAAAGATGCTGTACGACAACGCGCTGCTGATCGATCTGCTGACCCTGGTGTGGCAGCACAACCGTTCGCCGCTCTACCGCGAACGCGTCGAGGAAACCATCGGCTGGCTGCAGCGCGAGATGATGGTGGAGCAGGGCTTCGCTTCGAGCCTCGATGCGGATTCCGGCGGCGAGGAAGGCCGATATTATCTCTGGAGCGAGGCGGAAATCG
The DNA here is from genome assembly GCA_036511745.1 of Rhizomicrobium sp. Classification (GTDB taxonomy): domain Bacteria; phylum Pseudomonadota; class Alphaproteobacteria; order Micropepsales; family Micropepsaceae; genus Rhizomicrobium. The sequence goes on along the minus strand of DATCBQ010000137.1, from coordinate 19,165 downwards.
ACGCCGCCCTGATGGGCACCTTCGTCCAGCGCTTCAAGGACGTCTATGCGGTGCGCCGCGAAGGCAATTTTCAGGGCCGCAATATTCTGCACCGCACGATCTCGACTTATCCTTTGCCGGAGGCCGACGAGGCGCTGCTCAAGCGCCAGCGCGAGCTGCTGCTCGCCAACCGCCTCAAGCGCACACCGCCCACGCGCGACGACAAATTGCTCGCCGACTGGAACGGCATGACGATCGCGGCCCTCGCCAATGCCGGCACGGTGTTCCGCCGCACCGACTGGACCGCCGCCGCGATCCAGGCTTTCGACTTCATCGTCAAGGCGCTCGGCGACGGCGAGCGTCTGTCTCACTCCTGGCGCCGCGGCAAGCGCAGCTACACCGGGCTCTCCGACGATTACGCGCATATGGCGCGCGCGGCGCTGGCGCTGTGGGAAGCGACCAACGACAAACGCTTTCTCGACCGGGCGCAACGCTGGACGCATGTTCTCAACGAACATTTCTGGGACGCACAGAATGGCGGCTACTTCCACACCCCCGACGATGCCGAGCAGCTCATCATCCGCGCCCGCAACGTCTTCGACCAGTCCGTGCCTTCTGCCAATGGCGTGATGGTGAGCGTGCTCGCGAAGCTGCATTTCGCCACCGCCGATATTGGCTATCGCGACCGCTGCAACGCCATGATCCAGGCGTTCTCCGGCGAAGTGAACCGGGCCTATATCTCGATGGGGTCCTATCTCAACGGCATCGAAACCGCGATCACCGGCATGCAGATCGTCATCCTGGGCCCGAACGACAATTCGAAGACTCACGAGCTCGTCAACGCCGTGCTGGGCCGCAGCCTGCCCAACCGCCTGCTGATGATCGTGGATCCGAAAGAGGCGCTGCCCGAAGGCCATCCCGCGCACGGCAAGACCATGCAGAACGGTCAGCCCACCGCATATGTCTGCCAGCGCATGACCTGCTCGGCACCGATCACCAATCCGGTGACCTTGAGTCAGGTGCTGCAATTGCCGCCGCGCCCCCCGCAAGGGCAGGCGTAGAGAACGCGACGACCATCCAAAGGGGAGAGACCGTCATGCCATTGCGTGTTGTTGGCGCCGGCTTTGGGCGCACGGGAACGAATTCGCTGAAGGTGGCGCTCGAGAAACTGCTGGGGGCGCCCTGCTATCACATGATCGAAGTGTTCGCGCATCCCGAGCATGTCCCGCTCTGGCATCAGGCGTCGCTCGGCAACATGCCGGACTGGGACAAGCTCTTCGACGGCTACGCCGCCGCGGTCGACTTTCCCGCCTCCGTTTTCTGGCCGGAGTTGATGAAGGCCTATCCCGACGCGCTGGTGCTGCTGTCGGTTCGCGATCCGGACGCGTGGTGGCAGAGCGCCAGCGAAACCATCTTCGGTCCCCACGATGCGCCCATGATCACCGAGGAGTGGCGCGCGATGGTCAGGGCAATGTTTGCAAGGCAATGGGCCGGCAAACCCCTCGACCGCGAATCCTCGATTGCCGCGCTGCAGGAAAACACGCAACGGGTTCTGCGCGAGGTACCGCGCGAGCGGCTCCTTGTCTGGGATGCGAGCGAAGGCTGGGAGCCGATCTGCAAGGCTCTTGAGTTGCCGGTTCCGAACGAACCTTTCCCCCGCACGAACACCCGCGAAGACTGGCGTGCTCGCGAGGCGGCCGCGAAAGCGGGCAAAGCGCCGGAGCTTCCAGGGATGACACCACACCAGCCGAACGGTTAGTTTGCGCCTCCTATCTTCAGGAGCGCGACCATGACCGGCAAGGACATCACCATCACGTCGCCCGACGGCACGTTCGGCGGCTACCTTGCATCGCCCACGGCCGGCAAAGGGCCCGGCATCGTCGTCATCCAGGAAATTTTCGGCGTCAACGGTTTCGTGCGCGCCGTAGCCGATGGCTATGCGGCCCGCGGCTATTTCGCGCTCGCGCCCGATCTGTTCTGGCGCATCGAACCGAATGTGCGGCTCACGGACAAAACGGAGGAAGAGTGGAAACGCGCCTTCGAGCTGATGGGCAAATTCAACGCCGATCTCGGTGTCAGGGACATCCAGACGACGATCGCGCGCCTGCGCGACGAACCCGGCTGTACCGGCAAAGTCGGTGCCGTCGGCTATTGCCTGGGCGGCCTGCTCGCCTATCTGACGGCGGCGCGCACGGATGTGGACGCCAGCGTCGGCTATTACGGCGTCAACATCCAGAAGATGCTGAACGAGGCGGCCAGCATCAAGAGGCCGCTCCTGCTGCACATCGCGGAGAAAGACCAGTTCACCCCGCCCGCGGCGCAGAAGCAGATCGTCGATGGCCTGAGAGGCAATCCCCAGGTGACGATCCACCTCTATCCGGGCATGGACCACGCCTTCGCGCGCACAGGCGGTCAGCATTACGATCCGGCGAACGCGGAACTCGCGAACGGCCGCACGGCAACGTTCTTCCGTCAGCATCTGAGTTGAGTCCATGAAAGCCATTCGCTTCTCGAAATTCGGCGGCCCTGACGTTCTGACGCTTGAAGATATTGCGCTGCCCGCGCCGGCGCCGGGCCAGGTTCGCGTGCGCCACACCGTCATCGGCGTCAACTTTATCGACACCTATCAGCGTTCTGGGCTTTATCCGGTCTCTCTGCCTTCGGGACTCGGACTCGAAGCTGCCGGCATCGTCGATGCATTGGGCGACGGCGTAACCGTTCTCCAAAAGGGCGACCGCGTTGGCTATTGCTCCGGGCCCTTGGGTGCTTACGCGGAAGAGAACAATGTCCCCGCGGACCGTGTCGTCAAATTGCCCGATGGCATAAGCGACGAAGTCGCCGCCGCCAGCCTTCTCAAGGGCATGACGGCGCAATATCTGCTCAAGCGCACCTTTGCCGTGCAACGCGGACAGACGATCCTGTTCCATGCGGCGGCGGGCGGCGTCGGTACCATCGCCGGCCAATGGGCAAAGCATCTGGGCGCCACGGTCATCGGCACTGTCGGCTCGAACGAAAAGATCGGGCCGGCAAAGGCCAACGGTTATGCGCATGTGCTCAACACGCGCGACGACGACTGGGCGAAGCGGGTGCACGAAATCACAAACGGCGAGGGCGTCCCCGTCGTCTATGATTCGATCGGCAAGGATACCTGGTCGGGCTCGCTCGATTGTCTGAGCGTTCGGGGATGCATGGTTTCATTCGGCAACGCGTCGGGCGCGGTGCCCGCGTTCGAGCCGGGAATCCTCGCCGCCAAGGGTTCGCTCTATCTGACGCGTCCGACGCTGTTCCACTACACGCAAACCGCCCAGGCGCTGCAGGAAACGGCAAACGACCTGTTCTCGGTCATTCGATCCGGCGCCGTGAAGATCGCCGTTCACCAGCGATTCAAATTGTCCGAAGCGCGCCAGGCGCACGAAGCGCTGCATTCGCGTGCCACAACAGGCGCGACGGTACTGCTGCCATAGGTTCGATTACGCATTGGAGAAATTACTCCGCGGCGATCGGTTGCTCTTCGCGCAGATAGATCGAGCGCTTCGGCCTTTCCATGGCGCGCCGGAGCATCGGCTCGAAGGTTTCAAGCGGCATCGTGTCGTAAGCGGGATCGAAGGCGTTCTGGTCGTGGCGGGCACAGAACATCGCGGTGCGCTCGGACGCGGGATGGCCGCGGAATTTCTCCCGCATGTTGCGGTCGAGGCCGCCGAACTGGAAGAAATAATAGCCCTGAAAAATGCCGTGGTGCTCGACCATCCAGTGATTTTCTTCCGACACGAAGGGCTTCAGGATCGCCGCGCCGATGTCGGCGTGGTTGTGCGAGCCAAGCGTGTCGCCAATGTCGTGCAGCAGCGCGCAGACGACATATTCCTCGTCCATGCCGTCGCGGTGGGCGAGCGTGGCGGATTGCAGCGAATGGGTCAGCCGGTCCACGGCAAAGCCGCCGCAATCGCCCTCGAGCAGCTTAAGATGCGTCAGCACCCGGTCGGCCAGACCTTTGTGAAACCCCTGCGCCGCCAGGTAAATTTTCGCCCAGTCTTCCTGCGTGCCTTCGGTCATGGCCCGGAACTGAGCGCGGTCCTGTGGCTGTTCGGTCATGGCAAAGTCTCCCAATAATATCTGTCCACTTCACCTTCTGCCGGGTGATCCGTTCGGTCAACCGACAAACTTTCCCTGGGAGCGCGGCCATCTTGGCCGCATCATCATGCGGCCACACAGGTTCTGAAAGTTGTGGGGCCGATTCGATCCTTGGCGCGGTCGCGTTGGCTTCTCCCAACAGCTCGGATCACGAACTGGGTGGCCCGCATTCCGCAGGCCATGACAGTCCTTTTATTTTGATTTCTTGCCGCGCGCTCGTGCGCACAACCGGCACATGTGCTCTCTACGTATTCATGCTGTCGAAGAAGTCCGAGTTCGTCTTGGAATTGCGCAGCTTGTCGAGCAGGAACTCGATCGCGTCGATCGTCCCCATCGGCGCCAGGATGCGGCGCAGCACGTAGGTCTTGGCGAGCGTGCCCTTTTCGATGAGCAGTTCGTCCTTGCGGGTGCCCGAACGCATGATGTCGATGGCCGGGAAGACGCGCTTGTCGGCCACTTTGCGGTCGAGAATGATTTCCGAATTGCCGGTGCCCTTGACCTCTTCGAAAATCACTTCGTCCATGCGGCTGCCGGTATCGATCAGCGCGGTCGCGATGATCGTCAGCGAGCCGCCTTCCTCGATGTTGCGAGCGGCACCGAAGAACCGCTTGGGCCGCTGCAATGCGTTGGCATCGACGCCGCCCGTCAGCACCTTGCCCGACGAGGGGACGACGGTGTTGTAGGCGCGGCCGAGCCGCGTAATCGAGTCGAGCAGGATCACCACATCGCGCTTGTGCTCCACCAGCCGCTTCGCCTTCTCGATCACCATCTCGGCCACCTGGACGTGGCGTGACGCGGGCTCGTCGAAGGTGGAGGAAATGACCTCTCCCTTCACCGAACGCTGCATGTCCGTCACTTCCTCGGGCCGTTCGTCGATCAGCAGAACGATCAGGTAGCATTCGGGATGATTGGCGGCGATTGCTCTGGCGATGTTTTGCAAGATGACGGTCTTGCCGGTGCGCGGTTGCGCGGTAATGAGGGCGCGCTGGCCCTTGCCCTGCGGCGCCACGATGTTGATCACCCGGCCGGTTTTGTCCTTTACGGTCGGATCCTCGATCTCCATGTTGAGCCACTTCGTCGGATAGAGCGGCGTCAGATTGTCGAAATGCACCTTGTGCTTGACGTTTTCCGGGTCCTCGAAATTGATCGCCGATACCTTGAGCAGCGCGAAATAGCGCTCGCCGTCCTTGGGACTGCGGATCGGGCCGTCGACCGTGTCGCCCGTCCTCAGGCCGAAGCGGCGGATTTGTGACGGCGAGACGTAGATGTCGTCCGGGCCGGCAAGATAATTCGACTCGGGCGAACGCAGGAACCCGAAACCGTCCTGGAGCGTCTCGAGCACGCCGATGCCGGTGATCTCGACATTGCGTTCCGCGAGCTCCTTGAGGATCGCGAACAGCATGTCCTGCTTGCGCATGGCGGAGGCGTTCTCGATTTCGAGCTCCTCGGCGAACGCCAAAAGATCGGTGGGGGATTTTGCCTTCAAGTCCTGCAGCTTCATGGCCTGCAGGCCGGACTGAACTGTCATGGATTACACCTGGGGGATTGCATGAGAAAACGGAGGCCTAGGGGAGACCGGTCCCCTGTCTGCCGGCGTCGCCCGGAAAAAAACTCGCGAGACGGCTGATGGAGATCGGATTGCACGTCGCGCCGGATCGACCGGGGAACAACCTCGCACTAATGGGGCGCGGGCTGCTTGCGACGTGAATGGGGAACTAACGCCTTATACAGCGATTTCGTGCCGATGCAAATCGTTACTTTCACAGGTTCGGACGGCTCAGAAAGGTTTCACGACCGCGAGAATGACAATCGCGATCATCAACGCGGTCGGAACTTCGTTCCAGAGGCGGTAGAAGCGGGCCGTGTGGGTATTGGCGTCGCGCGAAAAAACTCCGACCCAGCGGGCGAAAAGGCCATGCACGCCGCTCATAGCCAGCACCAGCGCAAATTTCGCATGAAACCACCCCTGATGCCAGGCGTCGGTGGCCGGAAGAAACGAAAGCGTCAGCCCCAGAATCCAGACCGCGATCATCGCCGGGTTGACGATGGCTTTGAGCAGCCGGCGCTCCATGGTCTTGAAGCGCTGCGATTCGACGGAGCCCGGCGTGGTTTCGCAGTGGTAAACGAACAGTCGCGGCAGATAGAGCATGCCTGCCATCCAGGCGATGACGGCGACGATGTGCAGCGCCTTCACCCAGAGATAGAATTGCCACGAACCGAACACTTCGCTCATTTCGCGCCCTGATCATACCCACAGCGCCGGAAGGCTGCCGGACAAATGCGTCCCTCGCCACAGGTCGCCGGAACATTGCTGGCGGCCGCTCTCGACACAAGCAGAGCCAACCCGTCGATAAAGGCCTCCCGCACGCTAACGGTGGGGACGCGAATATAGTCGGCGACGCCGCATTGGCTTGCGAGACTTCCATACTCGAGATCGAGCTCGACCAGGGTTTCGGAATGTTCCGACACGAACGCGATCGGCACCACGACAAGGCCTTTGCTTTCGGCGCCGGCGCGGCGGATCTCGCTATCCGTGGCCGGTTCGAGCCATTTCATCGGACCGACGCGGCTTTGATAGCACAGGCGCCAGTCGAGCGTGTCGTTCTCATCGAGCGCAGCGATGACGGCTTCCGCGGTGCGTCGAGCCTGCCACGCATATGGATCGCCCCGTGCAACGATATATTTCGGCAGTCCGTGCGCAGAGAAAAGCATGCGATAGGATATGCCGGGCTTTCGCGCAGCGAGCGCTTCGGCCACCAGCTTCGCTTCGGCCGTCACAAAGCCGGCGTCCCAAGGATAGCAGCAGACTCGCGATTCCGGCGCGCGCAACCCTGCTTTTGCGGCGGCCCTTCGCCAGGCACCCAGCGAAGAAGCGCTGGTTGTGGTCGAGAATTGCGGATACAGCGGCAGTAATACGACCCGGTCCGGCTTCCAGGCGGCAACGGCGCGAGCGGCGGCCTCGCTTTGGGGCGGCGATGCGCGCATGGCGATAAACACCCGCGCGTCCGTTCCTTGTCGCTTGAGGGCCTGTTCGAGCGCGCGCGCCTGGGCTTCCGTCTCCGGCAGTATGGGCGACTTCCCGCCGAGCTTCGCGTAAATCCCCCGCGCCACCGGTCCGCGCCGCCAGGCAACAAACCGCGCCAGCGGCAACCGCAAGATCGCCGGCAGATCGATGATGGCGGGATCGGAAAAAAGATTGCGCAGGAAGGGCTCGACCGCATCCAGGCTGTCGGGGCCGCCAAGATTGAAAAGGACGACCGCGAGCTTCAATGCCGCCGCCTGACGCGCTCCACAACGCGTGCGACATGCTCCAGCGGCGTCTCCGGCACCACGCCATGCCCAAGGTTGAAAATCAGCCGCTTGCCGTCCATGGCCTCCAGAATGTCATCCACGGCCGCTTCCAGCGCTGGCCCTCCCGCGACGAGCGCCAAAGGATCGAGATTGCCTTGCAACGCTACCGCCGGGGCCAGCGTGCGCGCCGCCCAGCCGATCGGGACGGCCGTGTCGAGCGAAACGGCGTCGACGCCTGTCTCCGCCGCGAAGCTCTCATAGCCTGCCATAGTTGCGCCGCGCGGAAACCCGATGATTCTCGCCGCCGGAATCGCCTCGCGCACCTGCTCCACGATCCTGCGGGTCGGCGCGACGACCCATTGCGCGAACTGGGCGGAGGGAAGTCCCGCGGCCCAGCTGTCGAATAGCTGCACGGCCGTTGCTCCGGCCTCAAGCTGCGCAATCAAATGGGTGGCGACGCACCGCTCGAGCAGCGCAAGCAACCGCTGAAACGCTTCGGGCGCACGATATCCCCAAAGCTTCGCGGCCTTCTGATCCTTCGACCCGTGGCCTTCGGCCATGTAGGTCGCCAGCGTCCAGGGCGAACCGGCAAAGCCCAACAAGGCCGTCTCGGGCGGCAGGCGGCTTCGTACCGCCTGAAGCGTTTCGTAAACCGGCGCGAGCTTCGCGGACCAGCGTGCATCATTGTCATCGAGTTCATCGGCCGATGCAACGGGATCGAGCGACGGTCCAACCGAATCCTCGAACGCAATCTCGCGCCCCAAAGCGTATGGCACGACCATAATGTCGGAGAAAAGAATGGCGGCGTCGAATCCAAACCGCGTAATCGGCTGCAGGGTGATTTCCGCCGCAATCTGCGGGGTCATGCACATTTTCCAGAATGAGTCCGTGCGAGCCCGCAACGCGCGATACTCGGGAAGATAGCGCCCAGCCTGACGCATCAGCCAGATCGGTGGCGAATCGGGTACCTCGCCATCGAGGGTTATCGACAACCGCGGCCTTGTTCGATCTTCCAATACAAATAGACTCCTGATTGATGAAGATGATGATTGGGGTGTGAGTATGTGGAGCGATGGGCCACCGAAGCGAGTCTCTATGCGGCAAACGGGCGCGACTCAAGGCAGAATCGCCTGGAGGCCAGGTCCTCGTTATCCTCAGACAGAGGGCGTCGCGGCGGTGGATGAAATCCGTGAACCCGGCGGTTTGGGGTAAAAAATGTTTTCGGGGCGCTCTCTGTGGACGAAGCTGTTGGCGGATTGTTGACATGACCCGGGTGTTTCATCTGCATCTGGTTTCGGATGCGACGGGCGAAACCTTGAATGCGATCGCGAAAGCTGCCTGTGCACAGTTCGAAGGAATCGAGGTCAAGGAGCATTTCTACGCACTGGTCCGCAGCCAGCGTCAGCTTCAGCGGGTCATCGAGCACATTCGCGAGCAGCCGGGACTCGTCTTCTTTACGATCGTCAACCCCGAACTTCGGCGCGAACTGGAAACCCACTGCGCGCAACTCGGGATCACTGTCCAGGGCGTTCTCGACGGACCGATAGGCACCATGCGGCAATTCCTTGGCGCGGCCGAAACACACAGGCCGGGCGGACAACACGAAGTCGACCAGCGATACCTGCATCGCATCGAGGCGTTGAATTTTGCGATCGCACATGATGACGGTCAGGCGCTCTCCTTGCTCGACAGCGCCGACGTCGTTCTGGTTGGGGCAAGCCGGACATCCAAGACGCCGACCTGTGTCTATCTTGCAATACGCGGCGTGCGCGCGGCAAACGTGCCGGTGGTGCCGGGCGTGCCTTTGCCGCCCGCATTGCTGGAGGTCCGCAAGCCGCTGATTGTCGGCCTGTGGGCGTCGCCCGACCGGCTGGTTCAGGTGCGCCGAAACCGGCTGTCCAATCTGGGAGAAATGCGCGACACGAGCTATGTCGATCTGGACAGCGTGCGCGCCGAGGTCACGGCGACGCGACGGCTGTTCGATGTGCAGGGGTGGGCCGCTATCGACGTTTCGCGTCGCTCGGTCGAAGAGACGGCCGCTTCGGTGATGAACCTGATGGCGGATCGGCAGGACTCGCCGCCATGACCCGGCTTATTCTCGCATCCGCCAGCATCGCCAGAGCGACGCTGCTTCGCTCCGCCGGCGTCTCTTTCGAAGTGCTCCCGGCCGGCATTGACGAGGATGCGATCAAAGAAGGCCTCCAGGCCGAAGCCGCGCGCCCTCGTGGAATTGCCGCCGCGCTGGCCGAGAGGAAAGCCCTGCAGGTTTCCTCCGCCCGGCCCGACGCGCTGGTGATCGGCGCAGACCAGACTCTGGATTTCGATGGCGAGCTTCTGAGCAAAAGCGCCGCCATGGATGCCGTACGCCTGCAATTGCTCAGCCTGCGCGGTCGCTCCCATACGCTGGCGACTGCGGCCGTTATGGCGAGGGACGGTGTCGTTGTCTGGCGGCTGGTCACGGACGCAACGCTGTGGATGCGCGACTTCAGCGACTCGTTTCTGGACGATTATATTGCCTGCGAAGGCGATGCGTTGCTGGACCTGGTTGGCGGCTATCGGCTGGAGGGATTGGGCGCGCAACTCTTTCGGCGCATCGATGGAGACTATTTTTCTGTCCTGGGACTGCCGCTTATTGCGGTGCTGTCCGCCTTGCGGGATTACGGAGGTCTTCGACAATGAGCTTGACCGCGCATGGCAGGATTGCGGGAATTGTCGGGTGGCCGGTGGCCCATTCCCTGTCGCCGCTGCTGCATCGGCATTGGCTGCGGGAACTCGCTATCGACGGCGCCTATCTGGCGTTGCCGGTCGCGCGGATAGACTTTTCGAACGCGCTGAACGGTTTGCGCAAGACAGGCTTTCGGGGGGTGAACGTCACCGTGCCGCACAAGGAAGCGGCCTTTGCGTTGGCGCACGAGGCGGACGCGACGGCGCGCGCGGCCGGCGCGGTCAATCTTCTGCTGTTTCGCAACGAACGCTTCGTCGGCTGCAACACCGATGTGGCGGGCCTGCGGACGTCCCTTGCGGAAACGCTGGGCGCGGATGGCCTGCACGGACGCGCCGTCCTATTGCTTGGTGCGGGGGGCGCAGCCCGCGCCGCCGTTCTGGCGTGCGATTTGTTGCAGGCATCCGACATCCGCGTCGCCAGTCGTCGGATCGGACGCGCGGACGCCCTTGTATCGGCGTTAAAACCGCATGTCGGCGCGCAATTGAGACCATTTGCATGGAGCGACTGGTCGAAGGCCGCCGCGAACGTCCGATTGCTCGTCAATGCGACCTCTGCGGGAATGAAGGGCGCGGCAGAGCTCGCGCTGAATCTTGACGCGCTGACTTCTGCGGCGGCGGTTTGTGACCTGGTCTACAATCCGCTGGAAACGAAGTTGCTGAAGTCTGCGCGCGCAAAGGGGCACGTCACGATTGACGGTCTGGGCATGCTGATGCATCAGGCCGTGCCGGCGTTCGAAGCCTTCTACGGGGTTACGCCATATGTCGGCCCCGCTCTGCGGTTGGCGCTGGAAGCGGAGCTGCGGCGTGCCGGCTAAGCGCCCGCTTCTTGTGGGCCTGACCGGCTCCATTGGCATGGGAAAGAGCGAAACCGCAAAGATGTTCGCGGAGCTTGGCGTGCCCGTCTATGACGCCGACGCAGCCGTCCACAGACTTTATGAGCCGGGGGGTGCCGCGGTCGCCGAGATCGCGAAAGTTTTTCCCGACGGAGTCGTGGAAGAGCGTGTCGATCGCGCAAGGCTGGGGGAGATCGTTGCCGGCGATCCGGAGGCCTTTCGAACCCTCGAAGGGATTGTCCACCCGCTGGTGGCGCGCGAACAGCAACAGTTTCTTCAGCGGGCGGAAGACCGCGGCGCGGACATGGTTGTGCTCGATATTCCCCTGCTGTTCGAGACCGGCGGGCACGCCCGTATGGACGCGGTGGTGGTGGTGTCGGCGCCCGAACACGTGCAGCGCGAACGTGTGCTGGCCAGAGCCGGAATGACGCCGGACAGGCTCACGGGCATTCTGGGCAAACAGATGCCGGATGCAGAAAAGCGTGCACAAGCGCAATTCGTGATTGAGACGGACAAGGGGCTGGGCCACGCTCTCGAACAGGTGAGGGGTGTCGTTCGCGCGTTGCGCGAACGCGCTGCGGGCAAACGCGATGCGTGAAATCGTCCTGGATACGGAAACGACGGGGCTCGATCCGGCCGACGGACACCGGATCGTCGAGATCGGCTGTGTGGAACTCGAAGATCACGTGCCCACCGGCGTTACGTTCCAGCGGTATTTCAATCCCGAACGCGCGGTCCCCCCGGACTCGCAGCGCGTTCACGGGCTGACGGACATCTTTCTCGCCGACAAGCCGTGCTTTTCGGCGGTGATTCGGGATCTGGCGGCGTTTCTGGGCGATGCGCCGCTGGTGATCCACAACGCATCCTTCGACCTCAAATTCCTCAATGCGGAGTTCGGGCGCATCGCGCACCCGTTCATTCCTCTTGCACGCACCATCGACACGATCGAAATCGCCAAGATCAAGTTTCCCGGCGCCCGCTATTCGCTGGACGAGTTGTGCCGTCGTTTCGGCATCGACCTTTCGGGGCGCCAAAAGCACGGCGCCCTGCTGGACGCGGAACTTACGGCGCGCGTCTATCTGGAGCTGGTCGGCGGCCGCCAGACGCGGCTCAAGCTCAGTCCGGCGGAAATTATATCCGCTGCGGTGGCTGTATTCCCGACCGCTCGCGTTCGCCCGCATGCTCTAGCTCCGCGCCTTGGCGGCGCCGAGATCGAAGCCCATGCCGCTTTCGTTGCCGGCGAACTCGGCAATGATGCCGTGTGGAATTGGGACGGCGCTTCGGGGCCGAAGGCGGCAAGCCTTCAGGCGGTCACGGGCATGGTTCGCATCTGACCTTCGGCTGCCTTGGCCCGATAAATTGCGGCAAAATCGATCGGCTCGATCATCAGCGGCGGCATACCGCCATCGCGGATGGCATCGGCAACGATGCGGCGTGCGAACGGGAAAATGAGATGGGGCACATCGATCAGCAGAATCTGCGTGAGATAGTCGGCTGGCGCCGACTGGACAAGAATGAGGCCGGCATAAACGAGCTCCAGCATGAACAGCGGCTTGCCATCGGCTTTCGCGGAAACCCTGAGCTTCAGCTCGACTTCGAAACGGTCCTTATCGAGCGGGCGCGCCTGCAGGTCGACGCCCAGGTCGATTTCCGGCCGGGAGGTGGTGTTCGCCATGGGAGCAGCCGGATTCTCGAACGACAAATCCTTTACATATTGTCCCAGGATTTGAATCTGGGCCTGGGCCGGCTGACCCGCGGGCGGTGAATCGCCATTGGGCTTTCCTGTTTCGCTCATGGAACTCTCTTTTCGGAAATGGCCCGGCGGGCTAGCATGGCTGGTACCCGCGTACAAGCAACACCGTGTGGAACCTCGCAATCGAGGGCACCGATTGCCATATTAAACATTACCGCCCATGTCAGGGTTGGACCCCCGGCAAGCAGGACGCTATGCTCGCCGGGAAACCTCTCCTGCAACCAGGTTTTGCGAGTATGGCCAGTTCGCAGCTTTTTCTTATTCTCGTCCTGGCAATGGTGGCGGGCATCATCCTCTTTCGCCTTTATTCGGTGCTCGGGCGCCGGACCGGCAATGAACGACAGCCGGGCGAAAAATGGCGCTTCGGCAGGCTTCCGGAAGCTCCGGCAGTTCCGCCACCGAAGCCGGCGACCGATAATGTCGTCGCACTTCCGTCGCGGACGGCGCCGCCGGCCGACGGCGTTCCCCAGGGACTTGTGGACATCAAGCTTGCCGACCGGAGTTTCGAAACCGATCATTTCCTGACGGGAGCGCAAAAGGCCTACGAGATGATCGTGGAAGCCTATGCCGCCGCCGACCGGGCAACCCTGAAACCGCTTTTGAGCGACGAGGTTTATGCGGCGTTCGATTCCGTCATGTCCGGACGGGAAGGGCGCAACGAGAAAGTCACGTTCGCTTTCGGAGGCTTCAAGAGCGCGAAAATCCTGCATGCGGAAATGAAGGGCCGAATGGCCGAGATCACGGTTGAGTTTTCCGCGCAGTACACAACCTCCACGGCCAATGCGGCAGGCACTGTCGTCGATGGCGATTCCGGCGCGATGCGCGACGTGCTCGATCGCTGGACCTTCGCCAGGGATGTAAAATCGGGCGACCCCAACTGGATTCTCGTGGCGACCTCGGGCGGAGCCTGAATCGCACTCCATGGCCAGACGTTCGCAGCGCCGCCCGGCGATACTCCTTGTCGTGCTGGTTCTCGCGATCGCCGCCGCGGGCCTCTGGCTGTGGCGCGCCAGAAACATCCGACCGCCCCCCGGCCTCGCTCTGACGCCGGTTTCGTTCGCGTCGCTTCCCGGATGGACCGGGAGCGATCCGCGGCCGGCGCTCAGCGCTTTCCGCCGCTCATGCGCCGTTCTGACGAATGAATCGCCGACGCACGCGCTTGGCGGGAAGGGATACGCGGGCACAGCGGCCGACTGGATGGGCGTTTGCGCGGCCGCTCCGGGCGTAGCAGCAGGCGCGGATGCCGCGCGGCGCTATTTCGAAACCCAGTTCGTGCCTGTGATGGTGGCAGCCGGAGCCGATGCCGACGCGCTGTTCACGGGCTATTACGAGCCGGAACTTCACGCGAGCCGACGACGCCATGGCACCTACGCCACACCGATCTATGGTCTGCCCGACGATCTGGTAACCGCCGATCTCGGCCTCTTTCGCAACAACCTGATGGGGGAGCATGTTACGGGGCGGGTTGTCGTCCACGCGCTCGTCCCCTACTTCACGCGGGCGCAAATCGATGCCGACGGGCTTCCGCATGCACCGGTGTTTCTGTACGCGGACGATCCCGTGCAGGTCTTTTTTCTCCACATTCAGGGCTCGGGCCGGGCGCGGCTGGAAAACGGAACTCTCGTGCGGCTCGCCTACGCCGGACAGAACGGGCGCCGCTATACGCCGGTTGGGCGGACATTGATCGCGCAGGGCGCGATCGACCGTGCCGGGATGTCGATGCAGGCGATCCGCGACTGGCTGCGGACCCATCCAGGTGCGGCGCGCAGCGCGATGGAAAGCGATCAGTCCTTCGTCTTCTTTCGTACCGCCCCGCTGGGCGATCCGTCGCTCGGCAGTCCCGGCAGCGAAGGCGTCGCACTGACGCCGGAAGCGAGCCTTGCCATCGACGAACAGGTGCATCCGCTCGGCGCGCCTTTCTTCGTGGCGGCTAGCGCGCCGGATGCCGACCCGACCAGGCCAGCGCGTCCGCTCGACCGGCTGTTCGTGGCACAGGACACGGGCGGCGCGATCGTGGGAGCGGCGCGAGCCGATGTGTTCTGGGGTTTCGGCCACGACGCGGAGTCGATCGCGGGCCGCATGAAGACCACCGGCCGCCTCTATGTGCTTCTTCCCAAAGCCGTCGCGGCACGACTCCCCGCGCGCACACGACTGGGTTCGCAATGACCAAAAGATTGCCCAGCGGGGAAGAGCGCGATTTGTTCGAAGAGGTTTTGGCGGACGCGAAACCGTTGAAGGGCCGCGCGCCCCGCACCAAAGCCCCCAAACCGTCCGCGCCGAAGCAAGAGCCGAAATCCGTCCCTGTGCCGAGGCCGGAGCTGCCGGCGGCGCGCCCGCGCACCGGCCCCAGCGGTCTCGATGGCCGCACCGCCGACCGGTTGCGGCGAGGACAACTCGCGCCAGAAGCGCGTCTCGATCTGCATGGGCTGACGGAAACCTCGGCGCATCGCGCGTTGCTGACTTTCGTGAGAGGCGCCCAGGCGCGCGGCCTTCGGCTGGTGCTTGTGGTTACGGGAAAGGGCGCGAAGAGAGATCTTTCGGACGCGCCGTTCGACATGGAGACCGACCGTCGCGCGCGCGGCGTGCTCAGGTCCATGACACCGCGCTGGCTGCAGGGACGCGATCTCGAAAACCTCGTCGCCGATGTGCGCTCCGCCCACCGGCGCCACGGCGGCGATGGCGCGCTTTACGTCTATTTGCGAAAGCGCGCGCCGTGAAACAGATGTTCGACACGCTCGCCATTGCGACGCGCGGGCCCGGGCTTTATCCGTTCACGGACAAAGCCCAATCCTTCCTGCGCCATGCTGCGCTCGCGGACGGCCTTCTCACTTGCTTTGTCCGCCATACCTCGGCGTCGCTGCTCATCCAGGAGAATGCCGATCCCGATGTCCTTGCGGATCTCGAAAGCTTCATGCGCCGCCTGGTTTCGCGCGAGCCGAAACTTTACCGGCACACCACCGAAGGGGCGGACGACATGCCGGGCCACATCCGCGCCGCACTGACGCAAACCTCGCTTGCGATTCCCTTCCGCGGCGGCCGTCTTGCCCTGGGCACCTGGCAGGGCCTCTATCTTTTCGAGCATCGAGACGCTGCGCAGACGCGCGAAGTGCTGCTGCATGCGATTGGCGAGTGAAGATTCACATTCCAAAGCGTGCCGCCGGATGCGGCCCGCGACAGCCGGACTCAGTCCAGCGCTGCCTCGACCGCGAGGGCTTTGAGCGAGGTTTCCGGCCGCGCGCCGTAGTGAGAAATCACTTCGGCGGCGGCAAGGGAACCCAGCCGGCCGCAATCGGCGAGAGTCCTGTCGCGCGTCAGGCCGTAAAGAAAACCGGCGGCAAACAGATCGCCCGCGCCGGTGGTATCGACGACGCGCGCAACGGGGTGGGCATCGAGCACATGTATCTCGTGGCCGCGCACGACGACGCAGCCTTTGGCGGACCGCGTCAACGCGGCGATTCCGGGCCATGCCCGCACCGCCTGCAGAACATGATCGAAACTGTCGGCTTCATACAGCGCCATGGCTTCGTCTTCATTGGCGAACAGCACATCCACGCTGGTCGAAAGAAGGCGCAGGAACTCCTCGCGATAGCGGCTCACGCAAAACGGGTCGGACAGCGTCAGCGCTACCCGCCGGCGCGCCCGCCTGGCGGCGCCAATGGCCTTTTCGATGGCGGCTTTGGCCCGCGGCTGGTCCCACAGATAGCCTTCGATGTAGAGCACGGCCGAGGCTGCGATGGTGGTCTCGTCGATATCGTCGGGCGAGATTTCCCGGCTGGCGCCGAGAAACGTATTCATGCTGCGCTGGCCTTCTTCGGTGACGGCGATCAGGCAACACGCAGTGGAAGGTCCGTCGCTGGCCATTTGCGTCGTGAAGCGCACGCCGAGCCGCCTGAGGCTTTCGGCGAAACCGCGGCCGAGCCGGTCGTCCTTCACCTTGCCGATGAAGACGCCATTTCCTCCCAGCGAAGCCAGCCCCGCCATGGTGTTGGCGGCCGAACCGCCCGCGATCTCGCTGCCCGTGCCGAAGGCTTCGTAGAGCTGCCGCGCGCGATGCTCGTCGATCAGGGTCATCACCCCCTTGGCGACGTTATGTTCGAGCAGAAACGCGTCGGTCACCGGCGCCAGCACATCCACGATCGCATTGCCGATCCCGGCTACGTCGTAAGCCTCGCTCATGCCGCCCTCGCGCCACATTTGTTGCCGAAGCTCAGTGTACTAAGGCGACCGCATATTGGAAGCTTTGGATTGACGTTCATCGTCTTCGGTTTCACTTTACCGCAATTCGGGAGCTCGTCTGATGTTCGCAAGCGCGGGCAAAGCGTTGCAAATGCTTTTCGAGCCGGCGCTTTTTGGCCTCGTGGTGAAATCCTTCGCGCTGTCGTTCCTGCTCTTCGCGGCCCTGTTCGTGGCGGCGGAATATGGCGCGCAGCATTTGCCCCTGCTGCAATGGCATTGGCTGAACATGCTGCTGGCGCTGTTGGCGCCGGTTCTTGTCGTTGTTCTGGCCTATCTGCTGGGTGCCCCGGTCGCCGCGATCTTTGCCTCGCTTTATCTCAACCGCATCGCGACAATCGTGGAAACAAAATACTACGGCAACGATCCTCCGGCGCGCGGCGCTCCGGTCTCGGCGACGCTGATGACGGCATTGCGTCTTCTGGCATGGATTGTCGTGTTCGCGCTTGCGCTTCTGCCGGTCGATGTGGCACTGCCGGTCGTGGGTAGTCTGGCGTCATTGCTCATCAATGGCTGGCTTCTGGGACGCGAGTATTTCGAGCTCGTCGCGCGCAGGCATCTGCCGCGCCCCGGGGTGGATGCGATGCGCCGCCGCCACCGCGCCGGAATACTGGGAGCGGGGCTGGTCATCGCCACCCTGGCCGAGATCCCGATCGTCAATTTCGCGGCGCCGCTGTTCGGAGCAGCATTCATGGTACATGTCTTCAAGCATTATCAGCACCGGGAACGCCTCGCATGATCAGACCGCTCATCGCCGTGTTGCTCTGTGCGGCGCTGGCCGCTTGCGCCACCGCCGGGCGTCAGGCGGCGCAGCCGGTGCAGCGACAGGTCGCATTGCCGCCGGCTCCCCCGGTGGGCGAGCCCGGCGGAATGGCCGGCCTGGAAGAAACCCAACTGCGCATCGCTTTCGGCACCCCGGCGCTGATCCGCAAGGACGGCCATGCCGAGATGTGGCGCTACGATGGCGCAGCGTGCAAAGCGTTCTTCTTCCTCTATCCGTCCGGCAGCGCGCTTGCCGTGCGTCATGTCGAAACGCTGCCGCGCGGACACGATATCGCCGCCGACGCCGGCTGTCTGGCCGCCTTGCGCGCGCATTCGGCGACTCCGGTTTCCTGATTCCGGCGCAGCTTCAATCCCTAGCGGCCGCGTTCGTCCGGTGGCGGTTTCGTTTTCTCTTTGTATCGGCAAAGGTCCCGCACGACGCATTGCGGGCATTTCGGCGTGCGCGCGACGCAAACATAGCGGCCGTGAAGAATGAGCCAGTGATGCGCGTGCATTCGATAGGCTGCCGGAACGATTCTCTCCAGCCCGTCCTCCACTTCGCGGGGCGATTGGCCCGGCGCGAGGCCGGTGCGGTTCGCCACGCGGAAAATGTGCGTATCGACAGCGATCGTGGGCTTGCCGAACGCGACATTGAGCACGACGTTGGCGGTCTTGCGTCCCACGCCCGGCAATGCCTCCAGCGCTTCGCGATTCCCGGGCACTTCGCCGCCATGCTCGCCGAGCAGGGCCTTGCTCAACGCGATAACATTCTTTGCCTTGTTGCGATAAAGGCCGATCGTCCTGATGTGTGCGATCAATCCCTCTTCGCCCAGCGCCACCATTTTCGCCGGCGTGGCTGCAAGCGCGAACAGGCTTTGGGTGGCTTTGTTGACGCTCTTGTCGGTGGCCTGCGCCGAGAGCACGACCGCCACCAGAAGCGTGAACGCATTGGTATAAACAAGCTCGGTCTTTGGCTCGGGGCATTGCGCGCGCAGCCGCGAAAAGAATGTCTCGGCCTGCGTCTTCGTAAACGGCTTCGCCATTGCGCTCTTCCGAAATCCCGCCACGGAATTGCCCCAAATGCGCGCGGCCCGCAATGCGCGCGGTCTTGAAGGGCGCTGCGGCCATCCGTCAAACCGATGCCCGACCGCAAACCGAAGCGGAGCTTTCCCGAAACCGCCAATGCGGAGAGAGTATTTTTTGTCCTGGCGGCGCTGGTTCGCACGCCGCCCGCGCTTTAGAGCGTTTTCTGAATGCGTTGGCACGCATCTCCCATCTCACCATGGCCGGCCTGCGAGCCGGCCACCCAGCCTGCGAGTGTCCGCGAGCTGAATTGACTCTTTTCACTCGCATTCAACGGGCGCGATTCACTGCCGCGCAGACGCGCGGCGCTGGGTGGCCGGCTCGGAGGCCGGCCATGGTGAAGTTTGGTGGTTCAACCCAATCCGAAACGCGTCTAGTA
>DATCBQ010000136.1:0-23530 GCA_036511745.1 Rhizomicrobium sp. | reverse complement strand
CAACCCGTTTTACCGCCTGCCGATGACGTTCGCCGAGATTTTCCCGGTCGGCGTGCTGGTGTCGCTGGCTTCCGCGGGCCTGTTGCGTTTCAGCAGCTTCCTCCCCGCACGGCACGGCTAGAGAGGCGAGACCAACAACCGAAGGAATACAGAGGAATACAGGGCCATGATTCATAATTTCGAGCTCTGACCACTCTTGTACAATGGCGTCCCTGGATTCTAGACGCGTTTCGGATTGGGTTGAACCACCAAACTTCACCATGGCCGGCCTCCGAGCCGGCCACCCAGCGCCGCGCGTCTGCGCGGCAGTGAATCGCGCCAGTTGAATGCGAGTGAAAAGAGTCAATTCAGCTCGCGGACACTCGCTGGCTGGGTGGCCGGCTCGGAGGCCGGTCATGAAGGAAGTAAAGGAAGTATGGGGTCAGAGTAGAACTCGCGCGCAGCTGGAAACCATAAGTACAAGCGATGAGGTAGTTGTGACTCTGACCCCATACTTCTTAGCACGTTGACACCGCCCGTTGACACCGCCCTTTGCCATGACCCCCATGCCATGACCGCCATACTTCCCCGTATTTTCTAATGATATCTTCAATATTTCCGCCGGTTTCCCATTTCCGACAATTCGAGAAATCTATTTCACGTCCCGCCATTCCCTCTCAACGGAGTCTCAGCGGCTGCTTCCACCCAAGGTGCCGAGTTTGAAAACGGAGCCGTCATTGTTCAACGCCGTTGTGCCGTATAGATAGCCCTTTTTCTTGATTACTCCGGCGTATGGCGGACTTGGGCCAGAGCTGAAGGAATGAAGCACCGTAAGCTCGCCGCCGGTGAACTTGAACACCGTACCACCGAAGCCATTCCTGGTGTTGGCCGTTGTGCCGTACAACGTCTTTCCGTTTCCGACGTCGAGAAGCCCAGCGACGGGATTGCTGCCGTCCAAACAGCCGGAATTATTGTGTTGGCTGCAAAATGAATAAAGTACCGTCTCCGTGCCGTTCGGCGCGAGCCTGAATAGGGTTCCGCAAGCTGGCAGGTCTTTTTGACCATGGTCCATTTCGTCTGCGCCTCCGCAGTGGGCGTTGCCGAGGCCGCCTCCCTGGGTAGTGCTATAGAGATTGCCTGCCTTGTCCTCGACCAGTGCGGCTTCCGGGTTAGCGCCGTCGCTGCATTTGGGTTGCGAACAGAATGTATAGAGCACGGTTTCGGCGCCGCTTGCGCTCACTTTGAATACCGTGCCGTTGTTGTTCGCCCCGCCCTCCCATGTCGTGCCGTAGAGATTTCCCTTCCGGTCTCTGATCAGACCGGCAAAGGGATAACCGCCGTCGCTTCCGTCCTGAAAGGCATAGAGCACGGTCTCGGTGCCGTTCGGGGCAAGTTTGAAGACCGTGCCAGCGCCACCAGATCCCCCTTGCTCCGTGGTTCCATAAAGATTGCCCTCGCTGTCCATGATGACACCGGCGTAGGGGCCGGTGCCGTCATAACCCTGGAAACTATAGAGAACCGTCTCCGCACCGCTGGGCGTAACCTTGAACACAGTCCCATTATTGGTCGAGCCACCGATCTCAGTCGTTCCATAAAGATTGCGGGACGCGTCCCGTATCAGAGACGAGACTGGATAGTTCCCGTCAGTGCAATTGGTTTCGGCGCAAAACGAATACAGCACCGTCTCCCCGCCGTCGGGTCCAACCTCGAAGACCGTCCCGCTGCCATTCGCGCCGCCACCAGATGTCGTGCCGTAGAGATTTCCGGTGCTGTCGGCAATGAGGCCCGCTCTGGGTGTAGTGCCATCGGTGCAATTCTGATCCTGGCAGAAATTATAGAGGACCGTAAAACCCTTACCGGCCTGAGCGGTATGGAAGGGGGCAAGGAGCGCGACCGCACTGAAGCAAATCGGAACGAATTTCCCCGCAAAATTGTGTGACATCAGTTTTTCCCCCGATCATATACTTGCTGAGCGCCACCGGCGGAGCCCTTGCGCCGGTGAACCTACGATATTGTCAAAGCCAAAGCGAGGGCCTGTCCTCAATTGAGCCGGATGATAGCAGCAACGAGTTGGATTGCGGCAAGGGAGTTTCTGGCGGTTTTGTCATGTGCGGATTCGGCCGACACGATACATTTTTCCCGAACCGGATTGTCGCTGCGGACATCGTGACAGAGCAATTTGAGTGAATGTGTATCGTATCGCCCTAAAGCCTCCCATCATTCACCGCATTTCGGGCGCGGGCGTGCCATCGGACCAATGCGTCACCGGCACCATCAGCACGCTGATTGCCTCCGGCGACTTCTGAAACTGCGGGTTCAGCATCGGGGGCGCACCGGGCAGATCTGCGCCCCAGGTCGCGCCGGCCGCGCGCGGGAAATAGAACATCAGATGCGGCAGCCAATTGCGCGCGTCGTCATTCAGATAGCCCTGCTTTGACATCATGTAGGTCAGCGCGCCGGCCTCAAGCGGTGGCAGCGCGTGCCTGTCGATACCATTCCCGATCGCGGCGAGGATTTGCGGCTTGGAGCGTCCCGCCAACACAAGCTCCGTCCGCCTGATCGTGTATGGCAGGATCGAACGCACGGCAGGCGGGTTGAAGCACAGCGGCCCGCGCATATGGGGATTCCAGAACCCCGGAAAGTCGTATTGCGACATCCACGCCCGCTCGACCGCGCAGACGAATCCGTTGCTGCCCTTGACCGCAGTGTCGTAGCCGTGAGGCGTGAGGACCAGCACCGTCGCCTGGTCCGCGATGGAAGGCGGGGCAGCGCTCTTCGCCAGCGCGATCTCGGCAGAAGGATCCATCAGGTATTGATCCAGCGGAGCCATTGCCGGGTAATCTGCTGCGTGCGCGAGCGATGCGCAGAGCAATGCCGCACAGAATGCAGAGGCGTATCTCATCGCAAAAAACCTTCCAAAGAAGTAGGGGGATGTTTCCGGACAGACTCTTACACCGGGAGCAGGCGCGCGGGTCCGGACAAGGGTTTCACGGCGGCGGTGCGAAATCGCTGCGGCAAACCGCGACAGACCCTCCCCATGAGCGCGCCTCTTACGGCTTCGACATGAAGTCCGGCTTGCCCGTGTCGAAATCGACGGGGACGGAGGCATGCTCCTGCACGATGAGCCAGTCGCCCTTAACCTTCTTGTACACGTCCGTCACCCGCACCGTGAAATCGACGGGCTTATCTTCGTGTCGGTGCCGGTCACATGCTGGATGCTGTGGTTGTAGCCCAGCGTGCCGTCGGTGTGGATATCGAGGTCGCTCAGAGTGAATTTGAGCGGACCCTTGAAGGTGGCGAGAAAGTCCTGCCAGTCTTTCCTGTAGGCGTCCGCGCCCACATATTGCCGCGGTGGGACGACGTCGAAGACGAACAGGCTCTGGTCGGGCACATAGAGCCTCATAATCGCGTCGGCGTCCTTGGCATTGAAAGCGGTAGTGAAACGATCTTCGAGTGCCTGGATCTTCGCCTTGTCGGAAATAACGGGACCCGCGCCGGCAGAGGAGGCGATACCGATCGCTCCCATGGCCAGCAGGATGGAAATTGCAGGATTGCGTTTCATGGTGTTCCCCTCTGGTTCGGCGGCGTGACGCCTACCAACTCACGCCGACCCACAGTTTACAACCGGACGGGCAGCCAGCCAAGCGGCTGCCATACGGATTTCTACGTCGCTTCGCAGCCAGAAGAGGAAGACGCCCGCGTCAGGGCCAACACCCGGTTCCCATATTTCCATCTTCTGCGGCGCGCCTCGCAAGCTAAAGGCGCGTACGGCGCGCAATCTCCAAATGCGGTGGCACCGCCCCGCTATCGACATTCCCGACGGAGCGGCGCCGCGCGATTACTGCTTCACCATCGTATAGGTCGCGTGGTGATCGACCACGGGGAAACGGGCGTCCACCTTCATCGACTTTCCATCGGGGGCAAGGGCGTAGGTTACAATTTCGACCACCTTGCCGTCGCGCATATCCCTTTCCATGAGCCGGCTGTCGCCGTGCATCGTGACGGAGACCGTGGTGCCAGGCGTGCCGCCTTGCAATTCCGCAGGCTTGCCGCTCAGCGGTGCGGTGACAGTTTCACCGGTCGGGCTCGACATTGTCAGATCGCCGCCTTCGACTTTCACCGTCGTCGTGAGATCGTTGTCCGAAGCGGTCATGCTGTCCGGCATCCAGGAGCCGGACACAAAATTCGCGCCTTTCGGTCCGGCGCCCATCCGGCGGAATACGTATTTGCCGGTGACCTGCTGTCCGCCTGGCCGAGTGGCCGTGAAGTCAAGACTCGCGTGCTTCCCGTCCGGCCCGACGCTCCAACTCGCAGTTCCGACGGTTTTGCCGTCCTTCATCCTCGTGACGCTCACCGTGCGGTCGTCCGGCGCCGTCACCGCGACGGCGTCCTCTGTCGGACTGCCCTTCACCGCGTGGGGTTGTCCGTCAACCTTCACTTTGATCTTCGGTACGCAGCTCTTGCAGTCATAGGTGCCATGGTCCACGACCAGCATGACGGGCTTGCCCGTCATGTGCAGCGTGTTCGTGTCTTCCTTCCAAGTGCCGTCAAAGCCGCTCGCGGCGGCGAGGGCGGATGCGGGCACAAGCGCGCTTGCGAGAAGCGCGGCTACAATGATCCGTGTCATGATTGCCTCCAGGAGGGAGTTGCCTGGGCGCTGATTGCCACCTCCCCCATGACCATCAGCCCGGCGCGCCAGCCCCTCACGGAGCAGTTCGCGTGTCAACCTATATCCCACAACCGTCGCTTAGCGTACAGCCCTTCCAATCTCCTGCAATATCAACTCACTGAATACCATCGACGAGTGACATCGTTGTAGTGCCCGCCGTGCCACTTCAGCGTCGGGCAGCCCAAGCGCTCGCGTTTCCTGGCTCAATCGATTTGCGAACACCTGCATTGGAACACAATGTTCGCAATGGAGCCCACGGGGTCTATGCACAATTCGTGGTGACAGAAACCACGCTTGAGTGCTATTTGCGTCTTTCCACACGGTAAGGGCTCTATTGATGGCTGACGGCTACACAATCCAAATCTATGTGCCGGATGGCGATCCAGATGGTGTCCGCGTCATCAGCGACATGAATTGGACGGGGCTGGGCGTTGTGTTCACGCGCTCAAATTTGCCTGAGCTAGGACCACCGGCGGATTTGAAGCGTATCGGCGTCTACATCTTGGTTGGCTATCAGGACGACGATGACGAGGATGATCTTCGAACGCTCTATATCGGCCAAGCCGATAACGTCAGGGATCGCATTGAGACTCACCGCAAGCTGAGGAAATTCTGGGATTGGGGAATAGCTTTTGTGTCCAAAGGTGACGAATTGCAGCGCGCATATGTCACTTGGCTAGAATATGCCTTGTTAAGACGGGCGAGGAACGCAAACCGTTGCAAGCTAGATAACGGAACTGCACCTCAGGAGCCGACCCTTTCAGTATCCGACAAAAACGCCGCCGAGGTATTTTTAAAGCGGATTTTCCAAATTCTGCCGCTGGTCGATCTGAAGGCATTTGAGTTCCCCACGAAGGAGGTCGTAACGCCTCCTCCGGCACAGAAGGCCGTCGAACCCGTCCAACCGAAAGGGGAGCTGGACACGATTGTCATTCCCGCCCAATTGGAGGGATTTAAGGAAGTCTTTCTTGGAGAAGATTGCTGGTATCCTGTGCGTATTGCCGGAGGACGACTCGACCAGATCAAATACATCGCGGGGTACCAAATTAAGCCGGTACAGGCGATCACTCATTATGCACGCGTTGCATCCTTCGAACCTTATGGCGAAAACGGAAAGTGGAAATTGATCTTCTCGGAGAAGGCTAAAGAGATCGTTCCGCCAATTCCTCTCGGGCCCGACGCGCCGCGCGGCCTGCTGAAGGCGCGCTTCTACACGAGCTTCGCCAAACTCAAATCGGCCAAAAAGGTGATGGACCTGCTTAAGCCCTAGGCGCGTTGGGCGCGAGCGTTTGCCCGAGAGAAGCAGAGAAGCCATCCCTATTGCAGGAAGCCCGTGGCGGGCTTCCTGACGCGCCAGCAAGCAATTCAAATCCCGAATCTATTCTTGCTGAATGCGGGATGCCATAACGGGTGGATCGCTAAAGACTTGATTTCATTGGCGCTCCCAAGGGGAATCGAACCCCTGTTTCAGCCTTGAGAGGGCCGCGTCCTGACCGCTAGACGATGGGAGCATCCGGCGCCTGGCGGTTATACCGGCGGTGCGCGCGACGGATCAAGCGGCCGCAATCGTATCCGATTCTATTGCCACTTCGCGCACGCGCCCGGGGCCGATATCGAACGCTCCCAGTTGGACATCAAGGCGGCCTTTGCAGGTCGCCAGCGCAACAATGAGCCAAAGAAAATCTTCTCGGGACGCGCCGGCGAGGTCGTGCTTCGAAGGCTCGGCGAGACCGTTGGGATGCGAATGATAGCACCCGATGATTTCCTTAGCCGTGCCGCGCAATTGCCCGAGCAGGCGAATGTGCTCTGCCGGATCGATCTCGAAACGGTCCGCCTCGAGGGCAGCGTTGCGAGTGGCGTGGATCGCCACGGCATGAGCGGCAGTCTTATCGCGGATGCCCTCGATCAGACCGCAGCATTCCCGCGGAAAGGCTGCGCGCGCCTCGTCCGCGAGGCCGTCCCAAAGTGGGGTAGGAAAGTAAAGTTTTTCGATCACGTCGCCCTGTCACCGCGCGGCCGGCGCGAAAGCCAGTCGCGCCACGAGCCGGCCGTTGCGGGTGTCGACGATGTCGATTTCATCCGAGGACACAGAGCGTACGTGCAGGATCAGGCGGTCTTCGCTCGTCTCCATGGACAGAAGTTTGGCGCCCGAAGGCGGCGCAAACACGGGCGTTGTGTCGCGAGAGGCGCCCCGGCCCCCCAGCTTGACAGCTAGCCCGACCACGAGAATGCCCAGCGCGATGACAATAAGGACGCCCAACAGGATGACGGCGGCCTTGAGCCCGCGATAGGCTGCGCTCTGCTTCATGTCGATTTGAGGACCC
Source organism: Rhizomicrobium sp. (assembly GCA_036511745.1). Lineage (GTDB taxonomy): Bacteria > Pseudomonadota > Alphaproteobacteria > Micropepsales > Micropepsaceae > Rhizomicrobium. Next base: position 16,558 of record DATCBQ010000136.1, on the reverse strand, counting down.
GTGCCGGATTCGCCCAACTCTGCCAATGCCGATCTCTCCGTGGATGGACCAACGCGCACCGCATCCGCGTCGCCCGAACATGCGGGCTTTCGTCTCGATCGCTTCCTCGCTGCTGCGCTCCCCGATGTGAGCCGATCGCGGCTGAAGGGGTTGATCGAGGCGGGAGCCGTTCGTCGCGGAAATGCAAGGATAGAAGACGCAGGCGTAAGGGTCAAAGCCGGCGAAGTTTACGAAGTGAGAATTCCGCCGCCCAGGCCCGCGCTCCCGATCGGGCAACCAATCCCGCTGAGCGTGGTCTACGAGGATAAGGATCTTATCGTCATCGACAAATCCGCCGGTCTCGTCGTGCATCCTGCGGCGGGAAACCCGGACGGGACGCTCGTCAACGCGCTGATCGCCCATTGCGGCGCCTCTCTCTCGGGCGTAGGCGGCGTCGCGCGCCCGGGTATCGTGCATCGTCTCGACAAGGACACGAGCGGTCTGCTCGTCGCGGCCAAGAACGAACGCGCCATGCGAAGTCTGGCCAAACAATTTGCCGCCCACACGATCGAGCGCGCTTACAACGCCGTCGTCTGGGGCAGTCCTCGCATGGGCGACGGGATCATCGAGGGCGACATCGGGCGCAACCCCTTCGACAGAAAGCGCATGGCGGTGCTGCGCGGACGCGGCAGACCGGCGCGGACACGCTATCGGGTGGTGGAGCGTTTCGGCGATTTCGAGCGTCCCTTTGCCAGCCTTCTCGAGTGCCGGCTCGAAACCGGCCGCACCCATCAAATCCGTGTGCATCTGACGCATCTGGGACATCCCCTGATCGGCGATCCGACCTATGGCGGCGCCCGAAGGCCGCCTCGCGCGAAAACCGATGCGGAGGCGGAAGCCTTTGCCGCCGCGGCCGCATTCCCGAGGCAGGCGCTGCATGCGTGGTTGCTGGGCTTCCACCATCCTTCCGCCCATAAGCCGATGCGCTTTGAGGCCCCATGGCCCCAGGATTTCGCGGAACTGGTGACCGCCTTGCGGCTGCTGTCCCCGACGCAACGCTGACAGGTTTGCGCGGCTGGCTTGCGGGTCTTGCAACTCGCAAGCCCAATCCTACATACCCATTTCGGCCATATTCGCCCGACGTGTTGTCCAACTACGGTTGTCGCGCGTTTTCCTTGATGGATGCGCGCGCGTATTGTAGCCCGGGCGGTCCAAGGCGGCCGATGGGGTCTGAAAAATGAGCAGTCGCGGAATGCCGGCGCTTCAGGGCGAAGGCGGGCTATCGAGATACCTTACCGAGATTCGGAAGTTCCCGCTTCTGACGCCGGAAGAGGAATACATGTTCGCCAAACGTTGGCGCGAACATGAGGATCCGGAGTCGGCGCGCAAGCTGGTCACCAGCCATTTGAGATTGGTGGCGAAAATTGCCATGGGCTATCGCGGTTACGGTTTGCCGGTTGCCGAGATCGTTGCAGAAGGCAATGTCGGGCTGATGCAGGCCGTCAAGCGCTTCGAACCCGAGCGGGGCTTTCGGCTTGCCACCTATGCCATGTGGTGGATCAGGGCTGCGATTCAGGAGTTCATCCTGCGCTCCTGGAGTCTGGTGAAGATGGGCACAACCGCCCATCAGAAGAAGCTTTTCTTCAACCTGCGAAAGGCAAAGAGCCGGATCAACGCGCTTGAGGAAGGCGATCTGCGGCCCGAGCAAGTGACCGAAATCGCGACCAAGCTTGCCGTGCCCGAAGTGGAAGTCGTGAACATGAACCGGCGCCTGGCCGCGCCCGACTCGTCGCTGAATGCGCCGCTGCGCTCGGATTCGGAATCGGAATGGCAGGACTGGCTGGCAGATGACACGATCGACCAGGAGACGCGGCTGGCCGAATCCGAAGAGATGGGCGAGCGCCATGAACTCCTGTCGGCGGCACTGGGCGAGCTTACGGAACGCGAGCGGCACATCATCGAGGCCCGCAGGCTGCGCGACGATCCCGTTACGCTCGAGGAACTGTCAAAAAAATACGATGTGAGCCGCGAGCGGGTTCGCCAGATCGAAGTCCGTGCGTTTGAAAAGCTGCAATCGCAGATGAAGCGCGCCCTTGTGGAAAAACGTCGTCACACGCTGACGCCGGCCGGTTAGCCCACCCATACGAGATTGCGCAGCCCGCTATGCGGCAGTTCCGGCGAGATCGTGGATGCTGCGTGATTCTCCTTCACCAAGTGCGCAATTCGCCGCGCCAACGCACGGCGACTGGGTCCCCGATCTGCGCCGCGCAAAGCGCGGCTTGTCGGGGATGACAGAAAAGTTATTGCAAGTGAACCTCGCCGCCATCCACGCATGTCATTCTCGCGCAAGCGAGAACCTAGCCAGCGTGCGTCTGCGCGCTGAATAAAATGCGCGCTTAACAGGAGAAAGGACTCCTGCGGATCGCCGATCGTCCTCGGTCCTCTGCGTCTCCCTCTCTCCGCGTGAATCATTTGCCGGGACAAATGAAAGCCTGAGCAGGGAACCCATCCCGCGTACAAAACCTCTTGTTGATGACGAAGCTTGCGCGATGATTCGGGAAATTCCCCGGACCGTCCTGCGTTTGCGCAGGAATGACCTTGGACCTTATCTGTCGGGTGCGGACGAACAGCCCACCCCCAACGAACGTGTCATCAGCACGGTGTCCACCCAGCATCCGCGCTTCCAGCCGATGGCCGGCAGCAACCCCGCATGAGTGAATCCGAGGGCGGCATGCAGGCCGATCGATGACTCATTTGCGCTGTCGCCGATCACCGCGATCATCAGGCGGTATCCGTCGGCTTCGCAGCGCGCAATGAGCGCGGAAAGCAGCGCGCGCCCAACGCCGCGGCGAGCAGCAGCGGGCGCCACATAGACCGAATTCTCGCAGGAGAACCGATATGCCGGTCGCGGCCGATAGGGCCCAGCATAGGCGTAACCAAGAATGTCGCCTGCGTCTTCAGCGACAAGATAGGGAAATCCGCCGGCAAGCAGCGCGGCGCGGCGGCGAGCGATTTCCTGTTCGGAGGGAGGCTCCAACTCGAAACTGCCCAGGCTATGGCTGACCCAATGCGCATAGATGTCTGCCACTCCCGCCACATCGTCATCGCGGCTGTCGCGGACATCAAGGGTTCGGTCTGCCATTCGGCTCACGTTGCGCTGCGCACCGCCACTACCGGATTTGTCGTCTGTAGAGTCATGCGCCGCAGTGGTGCAAGAGCATATTGCAACCATCGGACTCCCCGCCTCGCCCGAAACGGCGTCAGGAACGTTTGCGGGTCGTGAGGGGTTGTGCTTACGCCTAAGGACTTCAGGGAGAACATTTCCTATGCGCATTATTCTCATCGCCGCCGCTTCGGCATTGGCGAGCAGCATCGCCATGGCCCAGGACCAGTCACAGCCCGCGCAGTCCGGGCCGCAGAATCCGGCGGTCCAGACGCAGAGCGGAAACAACGCGAGTGCCCCCGTTTCCGGCGCCAACAGCTTCACGCGCGGGGAAGCCATGTCCCGCATAAAGGCCAAGGGTTATGCCAATGTTTCCAATCTCGCCAAGGACAATAATGGCGTGTGGCGCGGCACGGCCCAGAAGGGCGGTCAGACGGTCCAGATCAGTGTCGACTATCAGGGCAATGTGAATCCGCAGTGATGGCCCACTCAGGCGAAACCAAGGAGCAAGAGATATGACGGTTACGATTTCTCGACTTTACGACAGGTATGAAGACGCGGAACGCGCGGTGCGCGACCTTGAGGCGGCCGGGATCAGCCATGGCGATATCAGCATCGTCGCAAACAATGCGGACGGCCGGTACGGCAAGGGCAATAACGCGGCCACCGGCGCCGGTATCGGCGCGGTCGTTGTCGGAGCTGCCGGACTGCTGGCCGGGTTGGGACTCCTGGCCATTCCCGGTATTGGTCCGGTCGTAGCGGCCGGCTGGCTTGTATCCACCGGCGCGGGTGCCGTGGCCGGTGCCGCGGCGGGCGGCATTGTCGGCGCCCTCACATCGGCCGGCGTCAGCAAGGAGGACGCCCATGTTTATGCCGAAGGCGTGCGTCGGGGCGGCACTTTGGTCAGTGCACGCGTCCCCGATACCGAGCGCAGCCGCTACGAACAAATCCTCAATCGCTCGTCAGTCAATATCGCAGAGCGAGGCGCTTCCTATCGTCAAGCGGGGTGGACGGGATTCAGCGACGACGCCCCTGCCTACAAGCCCGATCCAGCCAGATCGTCGGAAGCCAATACAACCCTTCGATGAAGTCGAAATTGGCGGGAATGCGCGCGGCGTTCCCGCCAATGACAGCACGGCTCCAAGGTCAGGACGATTCGCGGGCCTGTTGGATGGCCGGCAATACGATATCGTTCAGCGTATTGCCGACAAGCGGCCCGGGATAGCGCAGCCGGACGATACCCTTCCCGTCGATCACGAATGTTTCGGGCACGCCATAGATGCCCCATTCAATCCCTGTCCGGCCATCGGCATCCAGATCGATGCGTGAAAATGGATTTCCAACTTCGTTGAGAAATGTGCGCGCCCTGGCTGGCGCGTCCCTGTACACAAGCCCGTAGAGTGTCACGCCCCTTTCGCGGGCCAGCGCCTGAAGTGCCGGCGCCTCGACGCGGCACGGCACACACCACGACGCCCAGAAGTTGACGACACTGACGTGACCGGATTTCAAGTCCGCGGTTGTAAAGCTCTCTGTGCCGCCATCGAGAGCCGGCAACGAAATCTGCGGCGCCCGATGACCTATCAGGACTGAGGGGAGTTCATCCGGCGGCGGCCCGTTCAGGCTCACGAAAAAAAACGCAGCGAGCGCCAGAAGAGCCAAAATCGGAAGCAGATAGAGCGCCCGCGTGAGCACGGTACGAGTCAAGAGTCGCCGCCCTTCTCGAGTTTTCCCATCAGTGCTTTGGCCTTTGCATAGGAGCGCCATGTGAGCCCAATCGCGATTGCCAGTCCGGCAAAGCTGACGCCATAGGCCGGCCAGACGAACGCCGCATAGCCGCCCATCGCAAAGAATTGCGTCATCGCGCAGTCTCCCGGGCGAGCAGCGTGCGGCAGCGCCGAGTGAGAATTTCGGTGCGGATGCGAACGAGCCAGAGCGTGAGGAACAGGAATGTATAGCCGAACGCCATCAGAAGAAGCGGCCACAGAAAAACGGGGGCTATCAGCGGGCCGCTGCTGCGGAAAATGCTTTCGCCCTGATGCAACGTGTTCCACCAATCGACCGAGAACTTGACAATGACCACGTCTACGGCGCCGACGAGAGCGAGCACGGCGGCCGCGCGCGCCGCCCGAACGTCGTCCTCGATCGCGTTCCACAACGCGATGTAGCCCAGGTAGAGAAAGAACAGGATAAGGAACGATGTCAGCCGCGCATCCCATACCCAAAAGGCGCCCCACATGGGCTTTCCCCACAACGAGCCCGTAATCAACGCCAGGGCGGTGAAGAGTGCGCCCAGCGGCGCCGCGCTCTTCGCGGCGAGATCCGCAAGCGGATGGCGGTTGACCAGACCGACGATGGATGCCGCCGCCATCAACCCATAGGCCATCATCGCGATCCAGGCTGCCGGCACATGTACAAACATGATGCGCACGGTGTCGCCCTGCTGGTAGTCGGGCGGCGAGAGAAACAGGCCCAAACCGAGCGCGACTGCAATCAGAACGGCGGCGGAGGCGGCCAGCCACGGCAGCGCGATACCGCTGACGTCCATGAAACGCTTGGGATTGGCAAGCTCGAACATCGTTGCCCCTCTAGGCTTTTGGCCTACGGCCAGCAAGGGCGGTCATGCCGCCAGATGCAGGCGCAAGGCCGCGGCGGTGGCAAACGGCGCCAGAAGCACCGATGCCAGCGAAAAAGCCGCCAGCAGCGGTAACGCCCCGTTCGACATCCCGTCCAGCGTTGCAAGCACCGCACCTGTTCCAAAAATCACGACCGGGGTCAGAAGAGGCAGCACGATCAGCGGCAGGATCAATCCGCCGCGCCGCACACTGATCGTGAGCGCCGCGCCAATTGCACCGATCGCACTGACCGCGGGTGTTCCGACGAGAAGCGAAATCGCCAGCGCCACACTCGCGGCCTGCGGCAGGCGGAACAGCAGCGCAAGCAGCGGCGAGACGAGCGTCAGCGGCAATCCGGACGTTAGCCAGTGCGACACAATTTTTGCCAGCGCCACCCCCTCAAGTGACAATGGCCCGAGCGCCAGCAAGTCGAGACTTCCGTCTTCATAATCCGCTTCGAACAGGCGGTCGAGCGACAGCAGGCACGCGAACACGGCAGCCACCCAGACAACGCCGGCCGCCATGCGAAACAGAAAGGATGGATTGATGCCGATGCCCAGAGGAAAAAGCGCGGTCGTCGCTGCAAAAAAAGAAATGGCGAGAAGAACGCTGCCGCCCGCGCGCGTGGCGATGTGTAAGTCCCGGCTCACCAGTGCCGCGAAACTGATCACAGGGGAGCCAACGACAGATGCCGACCTGGAATGCCGAGCGGCTCATGGGTGGCCGCGACAACCATTCCCCCGTCTCGACAGTGCTGCACAATCAACTCCGCGACGAGAGCCCGGCCCGCGAAATCGAGCATCGACATCGGCTCGTCCATAAGCCACAGCGCGCGGTTGGCGAGGGTCAATCGGGCCAGGGCCACGCGCTTCTTCTGCCCGGCGGAAAGATATTGGACCGGCAAGTCACGAAACCGCTGCAGCCCCAATCTGTTCAACGCCTGCTCGACATCTGCGCCGCGGTGGAAGCGGGCGAAAAACCTCAGCGTCTCGTGGGGCGTCAATTGGGGCTTGATCCCGTCCTGATGTCCCAGCCAGCCAATGTATGGCGACCATTCTTCCACCTCCGACAGCACCAGGCCACCTGCGGTTCGCAACGCGACCGATCCCGCGCGTGGCTTGAGAAATCCTGCGATCAAACGGAGGAGCGAAGTCTTGCCGGCGCCGTTTGGCCCTTCGACCAAAAGCACTTCGCCCGCGGATACTTCAAAGCTCAAGTCCCGGAACAGCGGATGATGGCCGCGCTGCAGCGCGAGCTTTTCGCCGCGAAGGCCCCCCAGCGCCGCCACCCTTAATACATATGCTGGCCGCCGTTGATCGACAGCGTAGAGCCCGTGACAAATCCTGCCTCATCGGCAACGAGAAACAGCACGCCGCGTGCAATCTCGGCGGCATTGCCAAGGCGTCCCACCGGAATCCTGGCGACGATCTTTTCGAGCACGTTGGGCGGCACGGCGGCCACCATGTCCGTATCGATATAGCCCGGCGCGATGGCATTGACGGTAATCCCTTTGGGCGCACCTTCCTGTGCCAGCGCCTTGGTGAATCCGTGAATGCCGGATTTTGCGGCGGCGTAGTTGACCTGCCCGTATTGTCCGGCTTGGCCGTTGATCGAACCGATATTGACCACGCGGCCGAACCCGCGCTCCAGCATGCCGTCCCAGCAGGCTTTGCACAGATTGAAACAGCCGCCGAGATTGGTATCGACGACTTCGTCCCAGCCGGCACGGTCCATCTTGCGCATCGTGGCGTCGCGCGTGATGCCGGCATTGTTGACGATAATCTCCACCGGTCCGAGGTCGGCCACGACTTTTGCTACGCCGGCGACGCACGCCTCGTAGCTCGCGACATCCCATTTGTAGACGGGGATTTTGGAGCGCTCGGAAAACGCGGCGGCGCGCTCGTCGTTGCCGCAATAGGTGGCGGCAACCTTGAATCCCGCCTTTTGCAACGCCACGGAAATCGCTTCGCCAATGCCTCTTGTTCCGCCCGTGACGATTGCAACGCGCGCCATCGGCTCCTCCATTCTTCGCCTGATCGCTTATTCATGCCGCCCTTTGCACCGTGGCCGCAAGGGCTTAGCGCTCAACGCAGAGCGCGATCCCCATGCCGCCGCCGATGCACAGTGTTGCAAGGCCTTTCCGGGCATCGCGCTTCTGCATTTCGAACAACAGGGTCACGAGCACGCGCGCGCCCGAAGCGCCGATCGGGTGGCCGATGGCAATGGCGCCGCCGTTGACGTTCACCTTCGCGGTGTCCCAACCCATGTCCTTGTTGACCGCACAGGCCTGGGCCGCAAAGGCTTCGTTGGCTTCGACGAGGTCCAGATCGTTCACGCTCCATCCGGCTTTCTTCAGGGCCGCCCGCGAAGCGGGAATGGGGCCAGAACCCATGACGGCGGGATCGACCCCGGCATGGGCCCATGAAACGATTCGGGCGAGCGGCTTCAGCCTCCTCGACTGGGCCTCCTTGCCGCTCATCAGGATGAGGGCGGCCGCGCCATCATTGATGCCCGACGCGTTCGCCGCGGTGACGGTACCGTCCTTCTGAAAGGCGGCCTTGAGGCTGGAGATGGCTTCGAACGTCACCCCGTCGCGGATGAATTCGTCCGTGTCCACCACCAGCTCGCCTTTGCGCTCCTTGACCGTAACCGGCGCGATCTCTTCCTTGAATCGCCCGGCTTTCCGGGCCGCTTCCGCCTTGTTCTGGGAGGCGACGGCGAAGCGATCCTGCGCCTCGCGGGTAATCTGCCATTCGCGGGCCACGTTCTCGGCGGTGACGCCCATGTGGTAGCCGTGGAAGGCATCCCACAGCCCGTCCTTCAGCATCGTATCGATGAATTCGACCGCTCCCATCTTTTGTCCGGCGCGCAGATAGGCCGCATGCGGCGCGTGGCTCATGGATTCCTGTCCGCCGGCGACGACGATGGCGGCATCGCCGTTCAGGATCGCCTGATAGCCCAGTGCAACCGCGCGCAGGCCCGAACCGCAAAGCTGGTTTACCAGCCATGCCGGCGTTTCCACGGGGATGCCGGCGGCGATCGCGGCCTGGCGGCCGGGATTCTGCCCTTCGCCCGCCGTCAGGACCTGCCCGAGAATGACTTCGCAGATATCCCCGGGCGCCACGTCCGCGCGGGCCAACGCCGCCTTGATCGCCACTTTTCCCAATGCGTGGGCGGGAACGCTGGCGAAGACGCCGTTGAAGCTCCCCACGGGCGTGCGGGCGGCGGATACGATGACCACATCTGTCATGGAGAGCCTTTCTCGGGGTCGCAGGATTGTTGCAGGTGCACAAAATGCCGCGAATGCGGCTGGCGGTAAACTGTGGCAAATGTGCCTTTGAACTCAAGGGCTTGCAGGTGGGGCTCCCTGCCGCGGTGCGGAATTCCGTATCGAAAACACTGGACAGGGTTGATCCCGTAATGGTGTTCTGACAGAGGAATACGCGGTGCCCTCAAGGCGCCCGCCGACCGAGGGAACACTGTGACGGACGCACGCAAAGACGGCCCGGTCATCATCAAGAAATACGCCAACCGGCGCCTCTACAACACGCAGACTTCGAGCTACGTCACGCTGGATCATCTTTGCGAGATGGTGAAGGAAGGCGTGGAATTCGAGGTTCGCGACGCGCGCACGGGCGATGAAATTACCCGCTCGGTGTTGACGCAGATCATTTTCGAGGAGGAGGCAAAAGGGCAAAACTTGCTGCCGATCCGCTTCCTGCGGCAGCTTATCCGGATGTATGGCGACAGCTTGCAGGCGTTCGTGCCCGGCTATCTCGATATGTCCATGGAAAGCTTCACGAAAAACCAGGATGGCATCCGCAACCGGATGACGGAGGCGTTCGGCGGCGGCAGCCAGGCGCTGGAGGCGATGACGCGGCAGAACCTCGCGATGTTCGAGCGCGCCATGCGCATGTTCACCCCGTTCGGGCTTCAGGCCGGACGTAACGAAGCCGAACAGGCGCGGACTTCGGCCAATGGTGGCGGCGAATCCAGGCCGAAACAATCGGACGACATCAGCGAGCTCAAGAGCGAGATCGAGGCGATGCGCCGCCAGCTCTCGGAGCTGGCGCGCGAGCGCAAATAGCCCCGGCGACGAAGCCGGACAAGATATGCGCTTTCCTTACGTCCGCGTTGTCGTTTTCTATCAACCGCGATGCACCCGTCTTGTCGCGGCCATGACTCCTTCTTGCTTGCTTGATGTCGTTTCGCTGACGGTGGGCACCTCAGCCTTCGCCCAATCCGGTTCGAGCAGCGGTTCGCCGAAATGGAAGCCCTGGAAATAATCCACCCCGAAGCTTTCCAGCAGCCGGACTTCTTCCGCCGAACCCACCCACTCGGCGACGGTCCTCAGATCGAAGTTCCTGGCGAGGTCCACCAGGGTGCGCACGAAAATCTGATTGTCGGGCGATTGCGCGAGGCCCTTCACATAGGCGCCGTCGATCTTGACCATGTCGACGCGCAGCATCTGCAGGTTGCGGAACGACGTGTAGCCCGCTCCGAAATCGTCGATGGCGACGCGGCAACCCATCGCACGCAGCTTGGAGATGAAATGCGTGCTGGTCTCGAAATCGTCGAGCGCCGCGGTTTCGGTGAGTTCGACGATCAGCCGCGGCGCGACGCAGCGGTGTTCGCGGATATAGTCGATGAAGGATTCCAGCCACGAGGGATCGCCCGCCGTGGTGCCGGAAACATTGACCGCGAGCGTGACATCGCGATGGGCGTGAAGCTGCGCAATCGTCATTTCCAGCGCCCGGCGGTCGACCAGCCTGACGATGCCGAGCTGCTCGGTGGCGGGAATGAACTGCCCGGCCGGCACGATGCCGCCGTCCGGTTGTCTGATCCGCAGCAGGCATTCGAAATGCGCGGGGCGCTGCGTCGCGGCGCTGACGATCGGCTGGTAGGCGAAGACGATGCGTTCGTCTTCCAGTGCGGCGACAACTTCATCGGCAATGGTCATCAGACGCAGCCGCGCCATCGTGCGTTGCGGCGACGGCGCATAGACGGCGAAGCCGTTGCGGCCGCCCGCCCGGGCGCGATCGAGCGCCTCTTCGGCGCGCAGCATCGCTTCCTGGCCCGACGAAGCGCCCGACGGCAGCCAGACCGCGCCGACGCTGATCGTCGCCGAAACGGTTCCCCCGCGCGTCTGGATCACCTCGCCGCGCACGCTTGCGCGCAGGCGCTCCGCCGCGCCGCGCATCTCGGCGTCGCTGCAATCGGCCAGAATGATGCCGAGCTTGTTGCCGGCCGAACGTCCCACGATGTCGCTGCTTTTGAGAGTACCGGCGATGCGCTCGCCCACCGCGACGATGACCTCGTCCGCCGCGCCGAAGCCATAGGCCTCGTTGATGAGCGCCAGACGGTCGATCGCCGCCACCAGATAGGCGCAGCTGCGTTTTCCCACCTTCGCGGCTTCGATGGCGGGCGCCAGCTCGGCGCGCAGGCTGGTGCGGTTCAATTGTCCGGTCAGTTCGTCGCGCGTGGCGAGATAGGTGAGCCGCTGTGCCTCGCGCTTGCGCTCGGTGACAATTTGCAAAGTGCCCGCGAGCCGCTCCGCGTTGCCGCACGCGTCGGGCAGGCGCGCGCCGCGCATCTCGAACCATACGGCCCCCATCGCGGAGGTCGCTTCGAATTCGAATGTGAAGGAGGTTTCGTTGAAGGCGGTTGCGGCGGTCACCGCTTCGAGCTGCTCGCGCCCGCGCCGGCTCATCCAGCCGCGCAGCGCCGCGCCGCGCGCCAAACGTCGGGGATCGGAGTGCAGCGCCAGAATGTCCAGCGCGCCATCCCAGGCGATGCGATCCTCGGCCATCGTCCAGTCGAAGGTCGCCGCGCCGGCGGCCCGGATCGCAAGTTGCAGGCGCTCGATCCCTTCGCTGCCCGCGAGCGCGGCAATGCATTCGGCCGGCTTCATGCGCATCCGTTCCCCTCAGGACAACCCACCATAAGCAGCCGTTTTCGGCCTTTGATGCATCATACGCGCGGGCAATTAAGAAAGCCGGAATTTCCGCGCGCCGGCGTGTATGGCGCGCCAGGCGATCCGCGACAGCGTTAACGCACGGTTACGAAGAGGCGGATGGCCGCAACAGGGGTGTGCGCGCCGCGTGTGTTCCCCCACGTGCGGATGCGGCGTTCGTGTCGCGCGGCGCTGTCGCGACCAACCGGCAAGCATAGCCGGTGTCGTTCCTCGAAAGATGTTCACGCGGAGACAAGGAGAACGCGGAGCAGGTGCGAGGCCGCACAAAGCGCCAGACGGGATTTCCGGCGAGATCGTGGATGCAACCTGTTCCCGTCTTACCGAGTGCGCCATTCGTTGCGCAGGCTGAGCGCCGATATAGAGAAACGGACTCCTGCGGATCGTCGGTCGATCTCGGCCCTCCGCGTCTCCCTCTCTCCGCGTGAATCATTCGCCGGGACAATCGAAACCCTAAGTCGTGAGCCCACCCCACGTGCAAAACCCCTCGCTGGCGGAGAGGCTTTCGCGGTGATCAGGAAATTCCCCGGAAAGCCATGCTTTGTGCGCGTTCAGGGGCTGTCCAGGAATGCGGCGCCGATGACGCGGCCGTAGCCGCCGCCCTCCTGCACGATGACCGCCACCTTATCGTGCGGCTCGCTCATCAGGTCCTGGCGGGGCAGATCCAGCGAAACCTGCTGGCCCTTCCAGATGCCGACCGCTTTCACCTCGCGCACGACATTGCGGTAGGTCATGCTGCGGCCGTCGTTCTCGCCGCCATGAATGGCCACCGTCGCCTTGCCGAGAATCTCGAATATCCAGATCGTCGCCACTTCGCCGCGCTCGCCGCCGGGGCCGACGGCGACGCGCAGTTCGTGCGGCAGCGCGCTTAAGCTCACCGGCACATCGCGCAGATCGGCGGCGCGCGCATCGATCGCCGCCTCGATAGCGGCTTCGCGGCTTCCTACGAGGTCGTTGACGCCGTCCACGATCATTTGCGGGGTGTAGACGCCCCCATGGCCCATCGCCTCCGCATAGGCCTTCTGGCGCCGCGTGTTGGCTTCGCTCGCCAGCGTGTCCTTCCACCCCAGCATGTCCCAATAGGTGATGGGCAGGCTAAGCGCGAGAACGTCCTTGCGATCCGCCAGCCGGGCCAGGAGCGCATCGGCGGGTGGACACGAACTGCAGCCCTGGCTGGTGTAAAGCTCGATCACCACCGGCCTTTTGCCGTTGGCCCAAGCATGGCTTTCCGTCGCGAGCAGCAAGCCCGCGAACGCCAGAATTGCGCAGAGCGTTTTCATTCGCGCGCGAGAATAGGGCCGTGGACCGGTCCCCCTCCAGTCACTTCGCCTTGAGATCATAGCGGGACCGCTATGCGCCCGCGAGATCTTCAGGACCTGCGCCGCTTTTTCGGCGGTTTTGTCGCGGCGGCCGGCGCGACAAGTGCCTTTTGACGGGAGAGCGGCAGAACGATGGGCCAATGACCGGTGCCGGAGACACCCAGGGTCGCCGAGAGCGCGAAGCCGAAAAAACTGGAGCGGCTCATGCCGAGTTCCGAGGCGCGGGTATCGGCGCGCCCGATCAGGCTTCTGGGCAGATAGACGTTAACCCTTTCGGACGGATCCGGCGGTTCGACGGTGATCGCGAAGAAGGCGATCAATTCGCAATTCTTCGGCAGCGCAATTTTCTCGAACGGCGTCGCTTTGGGCAGGGGCTGTTCCCTCTCGACACGCTCATACACCGCCTGGGTCAGCGCGCGCTGGGCCTTCTCGATGGCGTGTTCCGGCGAAGTTCCCCCCGCCACGCAACCGGCAAAATCCGGAAACCAGGCGCCAAAGGTATTTTTCGCGCCGCGTTCCAGCACCGCGGGATAAATCAATCGGGGCATCTGGCGGTCCGCTCGGTTTGTGTGTTAATACGCACAACAATGTCAGTGTGTCTATTCACACAACCATAGCGCAAGACGCGCCAGCCCGAAAGCGGGCCGGCGGCAGCGGGGGAACCCTTATGAACGAATCCGAACTGGCCATCGTGCGCCGGGCCTATGCGATGCAGATCCTGGCGGCGGTGAACGTGTCCGATGCCCGCGTCGAGGAGGCATTCGCGGGCGTGCGGCGCGAGGATTTTCTGGGGCCCGGTCCATGGCAGATCTTCCGCTGGGGCGCGATGTATAGGCCCACGCCCAGTGCGGATCCAATTTATCTCTATACGGACGATCTTGTCGGCATCATCCCGGAGCGCCGGATCAACAACGGTCAGCCGCAACTGCATGCGTGGCTCATCAACCAGGCGCTGCCGGCGCCGGGCGAGCATGTTGTGCATGTGGGAACGGGCACCGGCTACTACACGGCGATCATGGCGCACATGGTTGGGGCCTCTGGTCGCGTGACGGGAATCGAATACGAGCCGGAGCTCGCCGAGCAGGCGCGTGCGAATTTCACGGCGTGGCCGAATGTGGAAATCGTCGAAGGTGACGGCGCGCTGGTCTATTTCGATGCCGCCGATGTCATCTATGTGAACGCGGGAACGACGGGACCGGCGAAGCCGTGGCTCGAACGTCTGGCCGACAAGGGCCGCCTCATCCTGCCGCTCACCACCGACAAGGGCTTCGGCGATTTCGGGAAGACTCCGAATCAGATCGTCAGCCAGGGCGCCATGTTCCGTATCGCGCGCGACGGCGAGGAATTCCACGCCAAATGGATTTCACCGGTTGCAATTTTCCCTTGCGCCGGCAATCGCGATGAAGCATCCGAGCGTGCTCTGGCTGAGGCGTTGGCGAAGGGGCGGCTGACGGAGATCACGCGGCTCTATCGCCACACGGATGTTGCGGATGAAGATTGTTGGCTTCGCGGCAACGGCTGGTGCCTGACGTATCGGTGACTGCTGCTTGACGTGGCACCATTATGGTGCCATACGCGTTCATGGAGAAGCGAAAGCCGAGCTTCGACCTGGAGGCGTTCAAGGCTGTGGGCGGCGATCCGCGTCGCTTGGTCATGACGACGACGGCCTATCGGTCTGCTCAGGTGCTTGGCTTCGACAGACCACTGGTAACCGGCGTTATTCGTTCCATGCAGCGAGCACATTTCTACAAGTCCATGACCGGTTATCGCGACTATCGCCGCTGGCATGACGTTTATCATGTACCCTGGAAGGGAATGACGCTGTATGTGAAGTTCACGGACGACGTGGTGAGCGAATTCACCATTCTTTCGTTCAAGGAGCGTTGAAATGCGCCGTACCATGATTCACCCGGAGACAGGCGAGAAACTGACGCGCGGCGTTCGCCCGTTCACCGTGCGCTATCAGGGGCTTTCCCGCACCGTCGATCTCCCCGGATGGTATCCGGCACGTAAGGGCAGCGACGCCGACGGTATCCTTGCAGGCGATGACATGAAGGCCTCGGACGAAGCTCTTCGCGAAATGAAAGCAGAACTCGCCTCGTTGAAGCCAAAAGACGTCCGGGCCATCCGTCTGCGGCTCAAGCTTTCCCAGCGCAAGGCGGGCGAGATTTTGGGCGGCGGTCCGCGGGCGTTTCAGAAATACGAATCGGGCGAAGTCCTGGTCAGCAGGCCCATGGCACAATTGTTGCGCCTGTTGGACCGCGATCCCGGGCGGCTGAGGGAGCTTGGCGGTTGAGCAGCCGGTCGTTGCCTAAGCCGCCAGCAAATTCCGCAGCACATAGGGCAGAATCCCGCCGTTCTCGAAGTATGAAACCTCGTCGGCGGTGTCGATGCGCAGGATCAGCGGCATCTCGCGGGTGGAAATGTCCGGATAGGCGATCCTCGCCATCACCCGCATGCCCGATTCGATTTTGCCCGACAGCCCGGAAATGTCGATCTCCTCGCGCCCCGTCAACGCATAGTGCAGCCGCGTCTTGCCGTCGGCGAAGACGAACGGCGCGATGCCCATGCCGATGAGGTTCGAGCGATGGATGCGCTCGAAGCTTTCCGCGATCACGGCGCGGACGCCCAAAAGCTTCGGCCCCTTCGCCGCCCAGTCGCGCGAAGAGCCGGTGCCGTATTCCTTGCCGGCGACGACGATCGTGGGAACGCCGTCGGCCCGGTAGCGCTCGGCGGCATCGAAAATCGACATCTCCTCGCCGGACGGCGTTGCGGCGGAATAGTGGATGGTGTTGCCGCCCTCCTTGTCGCCCATCATTTCGTTTTTGATGCGGATGTTGGCGAAGGTGCCGCGCACCATCACTTCGTCGTTGCCGCGCCGCGAGCCATAGGAGTTGAAATCGGCGTAAGCGACGCCGTGGGCGAGCAGATATTGCCCGGCGGGTCCGTCTTTCTCGATCGAGCCGGCGGGGCTGATGTGGTCGGTGGTGATGGAATCGCCGAACAGCGCCAGGATGCGCGCGCCCTTGATGTCGCCGACGCCGGGAGGGGTGCTCCGCATGCCCGCGAAATAGGGCGGATGCTTGACATAGGTGGAATGCGGATCCCAGGCGTAGGTCTCGCTCTTCTTCACTTTCACTTTCTTCCACTCGGGTCCGCCCTCAAAGACGTCGGCATACCGCTTGCGGAAGCTTGCCGCCGTCACCGCCCTGCGCATGGTATCGGCGATCTCTTTCGGCGAGGGCCAGAGGTCTTTCAGGAATACGGGTTTGCCGGCGCGGTCCTTTCCGATCGGTCCCTTCGCCACATCGATGGTGATGGATCCCACCAGCGCGTACACGACCACCAGCATGGGCGAGGCGAGATAATTCGCGCGCACCTGCGGATGTACCCGGCCCTCGAAATTGCGGTTGCCGGACAGCACCGCAGCGGCGACGAGGTCGCCTTTCGTCACCGCGTCGGCGACCGGCTCCGGCAGCGGTCCCGAATTGCCGATGCAGGTAGTGCAGCCGTA
>DATCBQ010000135.1:0-10466 GCA_036511745.1 Rhizomicrobium sp. | reverse complement strand
CCTCCCGCCACAATCGCGATGCCAAGCACTTGCGCGATGCGCACCGACCCCGCCCCACGTTCCGACGGCCGGAATCCATATCCGATTTCCGACCCGGCGCATCAAACGACTGGGGGTTAAGACACCGAATGCTTTCGCGGTTCGATAGAATTGATCGAAGCCTCGATCCATTCCTTGATCTTGGATTTGGGAAGCGCACCGACTTTGGTCGCGGCCACCTGGCCCTGCTGGAAGATCATCAGGGTCGGGACGCCGCGGACGCCATATTTCGTAGGGGTGTTGGGGTTTTCGTCGATGTTGACTTTTGCCACCGTGACTCTGCCGTCAAGCTCGAGTGCCAGCTCTTCCAGCGCCGGGCCGATCATGCGACACGGCCCGCACCATTCGGCCCAGAAGTCCACAACGACAGGTTTCTTGGAATTCAGCACATCGTTCTGGAACGACGCGTCGGAAACCTTGATGGGCGACATGAACGGTCCTCGGTGGGGTGCTGCCAATCAATCTAGGAATGAGCACCCGGAGGGTCAAGGCGCGATCGAATCCCTATTATTTCCGCGTCCAGCAGTTCTTGCGGCAATGGCATCAGACACGGCGTCTGCGTCCAGACAAGGGCGCAGCCGATTCGCCGCCCGGGAAAAATCTTCGACAGGGCGGCGCGATAAAGCGCCATTTGCGTCACGTAAAGCCTGGGTACGTCATCCGCCTTCGGCGGGGCCGGACGGCCGGTCTTGAAATCGACCGCAAGCACCGTGTCGCTTTCCACCGCGAGCCGGTCCAGCCGGCCGCTGATGCGGACATCCTTCCCGAGTTCGGGCAACTCGGCGACAATGGCGACTTCCGCGCGGCCCCCGGGCGCAAACACGGCCGCGAAGTCCGGATGATCGAGCACCGCCATTGTTTCCTCGATAAGTGCTGTTGCGCCCAGCGGATCGATCTTTCGCCGGGCGAGGAAATCTTGCGCCGCGGCGCGCCGCCTGTCGGAGGGCACTTCGGGGAGATGCGCAACCAGCGCATGGATCAGGAGCCCGCGCTCGAAGCGCGCCGCGCCTGCGATGGGCGATAGGGCCGCGGGCTCGTCGGCGCCGGCCGCCTGCGAGGGACGAATCAAGCGGGGCCGTTCGGGTTCTTCCTCAGGCGTACGGCGAATCCATTCCGGCAATTCGACGCGGTTTTCGCCGGCATCCGTCAGCGAAGTTTTTTCGGCATCTTCCTCACCCACCGCGTAGACCGTGTCGGCATTCTTTGTTTCAGGAATGCCGATTTTACGTGCCGCACGCTCCATCAGCGGATACCAGGAATCGTCGTTGACGCCTTTCTTGCCCTGGAAGCCGCAGATGTGCAGCCAGTCGCGGGGGCGCGTCAGGGCCACGTAAAGCAGGCGGCGGTGCTCCCTGAGCGATTCCTCGGCGATCTTTTGTTTTGCCTTTTCGACGACATCCGGCGCGCGCCCGGACGGCAGGGGAAAGAATACGCCGTCGTCGGTGTGGAGCAAAACACCCCTCTGTCCGGGCGCCAGCGGCGCTGCCGTTGTGTCCGGTAACACGACAATATCGGCTTCCAGTCCTTTGGCGCCATGCACCGTCATCACGCGCACCTCGTTGCGGCCACGATCCATGTCGCGCTTGACTTCGGCATCGCCGCGTTCGAGCCAGTGCAAAAACCTTTCCAGCGACGGGGCATTGACCGCTTCGTAAGCGAGTGCCAACGAAAGGAACTCGTCCAGGGCATCGTCGGCTTCCGCGCCCAGGCGCGAAAGCAGCCGCTGGCGCATACCGCGTGCGCCAAGCAGATGGGCGTAAAATTCGAAGGGCGGCGAATAATCGGCGCGGCCGAGACATTCGGCGAGAATGCCATGCGCGAATTCGAATAAGGCCGTTTCGCGGCGCCGTTTCCCGAGTTCGTCCCACAAATTGCCCTGGCGCGGATTGCTCAGCGCCAGCAGCTCATCATCGGAAATCCCCACAAGGGGCGAGCGCAGCACCGTTGCCAGGTTGAGATCGTCTTCGGGAAGCAATGCGAATCGTCCGAGCGCGATCAAATCCATGACGGCAATCTGATTTTTGAGCCTGATGCGGTCGGCGCCCGCAACGGGAACGCCGCGCTGCTTGAGCTGCCTGATCAATTCGCTCGCCAGCGGTTCGCGGCGGGGCATCAGCACCATGATGTCGCCCGGAGCGATGGGCTTCTCGTGGCCGGGCAGGCGGGTGTTCCCATCGGTCCAGGCGCGGATACGCTCCGCCAGACTGGAAGCAAGCCGTGCCGCGGGACTCATCGGGGACGGAACATCGACGGGTCGCCAGGGATCGCTCTCCGGTATTTCGAGAGGCTTGACCGTCGGCCAGAATTCGACCCGGCCTTTCGCCGTTGCACGATGCGCGCTGTGCGAAATTGCCGCGTTGCCGGAGGTTACGCCGCTGCGCGCGGCATCGTCGGCAAAAACTTCGTCCACATAGCGCAAAATTTCCGGGGCCGAACGCCGTGACGTGGAAAGCTGCACGGTGACGAAATTGTCCGGTTTTGCGCCTGCGCGTTGCGCAAAATGGGCGTGCTGGACATCGAACTGCGCAGGATCGGCGCCCTGAAAACTGAAGATCGACTGTTTCTCGTCGCCGACGACAAAAATCGTGCGGGAGGGTTCTTCGCGCGCGCCGCTGCCGGCGAAGAATTCCTCCGCGAGGCGCTGCACGATGCGCCATTGTTCGGGGCTGGTGTCCTGGCCTTCATCGATGAGAATATGATCCAGTCCGCCGTCAAGCTTGAACAGAACCCAGGCGGCGGCGTCTCGCGTTTCCAGAAGGCGACGGGTCTCGAGAATAAGGTCGTCATAGTCGAGAACGCCGTGGGTTCGCTTCGCGCTCGCATACTCGCGAAGAACGGCGGCGGCGAGAAAGATGGAGGCCTCGGCCAGCGCGGCAGCGCGTGCCGAGCGACATCGCTGTTCGGCGGCCAGGAAGTGCGTAGCGACCCGTTGCAGATAATCGAACAGCGTCGGATTTTCCGCTATCAGCGCCTTGGTCGCAAGCTTCACGCGCGCGCTGCCGGACGTGGTCAGAAATACACGAACGAAATCGTCGAATGAACCGCTCTCGATGGCGCGGTCGAGGGCGTCGGCGATTTCGCCGTCGGTCTTTATTCCGCTGCGCAGCCAGGAAACGATCTCACGCAGGCGTGCTTCTTCGTCCCGCATTCTGGAACAAAATGTTTCGGCGATCTGCTCGTAGCTATCGCCCGACTCAAGGCCGTGTGATGCACGGATTGCCGCGGAAATTGCGCCTGCGTCGCGTGCATGCCTGTCGAGAAACCGTTCGAACTTTCTCCGGTCGGTGCCGAGCGCGGAGTCCAGTACCGCTTCGAGTTTGGTTTCGTCGCCATGCGTTACGATCTCGGCGATGGCGGCGGCCAGCGCTTTGTCGCCGCTGCCCGCACGCTCCAGCACGCGCGCGCGTGCGTCCCTGCCGAGGTCGCGCGCCGTCTGTTCGTCAAGCACGCTGAAGGATGGCGGAACGCCCGCTTCCAGCGGAAAACGGGCCAGCACGTGCTGGCAAAAGGCGTGAATCGTCAAAATCTTCAGACCGCCGGGCGTTTCGAGCGCGAGCGCGAACAGCCGGCGTGCCTTGCGCAAACCATCCGCGTCCCGCACCGGCGCGCCGATTTCCGCGATGCGGTTTGAAAGCACGTCGTCGTCCAGCATGGCCCACTCGCCAAGCTGCGCGAAGAGCCGGCTGGCCATCTCCGATGCCGCCGCCTTGGTGTAGGTCAGACAAAGGATGCGCTCGGGCTTTGCACCGTCCAGCAACAACCGTGTCACCCGGTTGGCAAGCGTATAGGTCTTGCCGGTACCCGCGTTGGCCGAGACCCAGGCCGAACGTTTGGGGTCGGCGGCGTGCAGCGGGTTCGAGGATACGGTACTCATTCGGCGTCGTCCTTTACGGCGAACGAAGACCATTCGCCCACGCGCGCCAGATGATCGTAATCACCCGCGATGTCGGTGCGGAAAGGCACCTTGCGCGGCAGATAGGGAAACGACTCGTCGTCGAATTGCGCGATCCGGGTCGCCAGAAGCTCCGCGGATTTCTGCACCAGCGCGGCGATGTCGCCCTTGACCGGCCGCAACTCCCCGGGAACCGGTCCGCCGCTCATGCGCAGGTAGATCAACTCTGCCGGCGCGAGCGCTCCAACACCCTCAAAGCCGCCGGCCGCCAGAATGACGCCTTCCAGCGGCAATTGCGGCGCGATCAGTATTTCGACCTGTCGGCTCGACGGCGGCAAACCCGTCTTGTAGTCGACGAGGGCCGCGCCTCCCTGCTTCAACACGTCGATGCGATCCGCGCGGCCGCGCAGCACAAAGTCGCCGCCCGGGCCGGTGAAGACGCGCCGCCCGGTAATTTCCGTATAGGATCGGGTAATCGAAACACGCCGCTTGCGTTCGACGTCGAGGAACCATGCAGCGGCGCGCGCGAAGCGCGGCCGCCACAACACCAGCGCTGCAGCAGGAATCGCCATTTCCGCGAATACGGCATCCGCAATGGCGAGCAGACGCTCGATCGCGTTCGCGGGAATGGCGTCGGGACTTTCCTTCAGAAAACGCTCGAGCACGAGATGGACCGCGCTGCCGCGTTCCAGGGGTCCGATCTCCGCGTCGAGCGCTTCTAGCGGCCTGAGTTTCAGGACATGCTTTGCGTAGATCGCATAAGGATCGCGCAACCATGTTTCGATTTCCGTCACGGACAGGCCGCGCGGACGCATGTGCAGGGGTGGGCGAGGGGCGGGCCTCGGTTCGGCGACAGGGCTCTGCGTCGGCAGATCGATATTGGCCGCGTAGGCAGAGAAGGGCGTCACGCTATCAAGCCGGCTGCCGAGTGCGAGACCTTTTGCAAGTTGTTTCAAACGTTCGATCCAGCGTGACGCGACGGCTGGGGCGCCGCCGGTCTTCAGCGAACGGGTCAGCCAGACGCGCGGACCGGCGGCAAGCGTCGCGAAATCATGGGCCGCCAGTCCGATGCGGCGCTCCGGCGACTCCAGCCCAAGCGACTTGCGCATGGGGCGCGAAAGCCAGGGATCGGCGGCGGGTGGCTGTGGCCAGGTGCCTTCGTTCAATCCACCGAGCACGAGCACGTCGAAATGCTGCAGCCGTGCTTCGAGAGGACCCAGAATGGCCAGCCGCGGATGGCTGCCGAAGGCAGGGCGAACGGCGCGCTCCTCGGCAAACATGCGAAACAGTGCAGGCCAGGACGCTCCCGCGATGGCAGGAATGTCGCTGCTCGCGCGGTCGAGCGCGATTGTAAGCTCGCCGGCGACTTCGCCGGCCGATCCCGCCCAAAGCCGTGCGGCGCCTGTTTCGTCCCCCGTAGCAGCCAGAGCCTCGGCCGTGCGGGCGTGCAGTCCGACAATCTCGCCCAGTCCGATGGCCGGTTGCCTGATCGCGTCGGCGAACGGACGCAGCAGCGCGGCAAGCTGGTGCCACCACGCGGCTAACGCAGCGATATTCGTTGCGGCGCCGATTTCCCCCGGTCGGGCGCGGGCTCCGGCAATTGCCCTGGAGATTCCATCGAGTCCCGGATCGGGCCTCGTGCCGCGTAAGGCGAAACGGTCGAGCTCGCGCACCCGGCGGCGAAACGCAACCGGATCCTGTCCTCCCGCGGCCAATGGATGCTTCAAAAGCGCGAGCAGCGGCACCGCGGCAAATTCTTCCGCTGCGGCACCCGCGAGCAAAGCGAGGAATGTTCCCGGCGGCGTGTTGGCGAGCGGACGGCCTGCCGAATCGTCAATGGCAATCGACCAGCGGCCAAGCTCCGCCGCCACCCGGCGCGCCAAATTGCGATCCGGCGTCACCAAAGCCGCCGTGCGGCGTGGCTGTTCCAGTGCCTCGCGCAAAATCAGGGCGATCGCCGTCGCTTCTTCGGCCGGGTGCGCGGCCTCCACCAGCGAAAGGCCTTCGAGGCCCTTCGCGATTACTTCGCTGCCGCGCTGGGCGATCGCGCGCCAACCATCCGTGGTCGGTGCCGGGCGCAGCGTTTCGCGCAACAGCAGCGCGCGTGGCGCGTTCGTCGGAACAGGCGACCAGTCGCGTACGTCGCCGCGTTCGATCCCGATATTTTCAAGTAGTTGCTTCATGCCGAACTGGGGATGGCCTTCGTCGAGCAACCCCCAGTTTTCATCGTCGAGATCGCGATCGAGACCGGGAAGCACGACCGCCCCCTTGGGAAGCGCTGCAATCGCGCGCAGCAATCCGGCGGTGGCGGGAATGCTGCCGGTGGTACCGGCGGCGATCACCGGCGTTCGGGGAGGGTTGTCCCGATAACGCTGCGTAAGCGCGCCGAGCGCGAGATTGCGCCGCGCTGCCGGGTTCACGGCGCCTTCGACGGCCATCAGCTTGGGCCATTCTTCGCGCACGAGCCCAAGGAAATCCTTCACAAGCTGCCAGTGACCGGCGAGCATTCCTTCCGCCAGCGAGTCCAGCTTCGAAAGATCCGCGTTCTGGGTCTCCGCTTCGTCGATGAACTGGGCGAGACTTCGCGCCAGAGCTGCAGCCTGCGCGAAACCGAACGTGCTGTTGCCGTCATTGCGCGCACGGTCCCAGCGCCCGATCAGCGCTGCAAGCAGGAGTCGCCGGCGTACCGGATCGATGGCTTGCGGCAGGGAAAGGGACTCCGCTGTTGCATCGAACAGGAGTTTCTCTTCATCGATGTCGCCCAGCGGGCGAATGTCGGGAAGAAGTGCTGCGCCGCCAAGGGCGCGCGCGAAAGCTTCCCGAAGCGTGCGGGTGGCCCGGCGCGTCGGAACGAAGATCGTGATGTCGGCGAGCGCGAAGGGGTCGCGCGCAATGTCGGCCTGCTCGATCGCGCCGCGCGCGAGAAGATCGGCGAATGCCGCTCCGGGCGGGATCGTAAAGACGTTCATCGCCATCGATCAGGCGGGGAGCAGGTCGGCGAGGAACGCCTCGGATTCCCTGATGGCGTCGGGGCGATCGATGTGCATCCACACGCCGTCGAGCCTCAGCCCGAACAGCCGGGCGTTGTCGATCGCGCGATCCCACAGAAGATTGATCGAGAATTTTTTCCCCGGCAGATTCTCGAACAGGCGCGGATGGACGATCTGGACGCCGGACCAGACGAACGGGGCCACGCGCTGCTCGGATACGCGACCCAGATGTCCGTCGGCATCCATCGTGAAGTCGCCGCGGCCTTCGTAACAGACCGACGTGACGGTCGGCGCAAGCAGCATCAGCGCGTCCATCGCGTCGGGATTCCAGCGCGCCTTGAGCTTTTCGAGCGCGCGCCCGGTGCCTTCCACCCAGATCGAATCGGAATTGTGCGTGAAGAAGGGCTCGCCTTCGAACCAGGACAACACCTTCGCAATTCCGCCACCGGAATCGAGCAATCCGTCGCTTTCGTCGGAGATTCGAATCTCGACGCCGCGACGCCTGGAAAGATGGTCCGCCAGCATGTCCGCGCGATAGTGAACATTGACGACGATCATCTCGACGCCCGCCTCCAACAGCCGGTCGATGGCATGATCGATCAGGGTCTTGCCGCGGACCTTCACAAGCGGCTTGGGGCGGTCGTTGGTGAGCGGACGCATACGCGTTCCAAGCCCGGCCGCGAGGATCATGGCGCGGCGGACGGCTTTCGTGCTCAAGAAATCTGCTCCTTCGCGGCCGGTGCGCTGCGCGCCTCTTCCGGTATCGCGCGGTCGTACCATTGCCTGAGCCGCGCCAGCGCCGGGTGCGAGAGATCGCGATCGAGATAGCCCCAGACCCGCGGCAGATAGCCGAGATAACGTGGCCGGCCGTCGCGCTTATAGAGCCGCGAGAAAATGCCGGCGATCTTGGCATTGCGCTGGGCCGCCATCACCGCCATCTCGGCGCGATACGATTCCGGATCGACAGCGGGTCCGTCCGCGTTCACGGCATTCAGGTAGCGCTCCGTCATCGCGGCCTGCAGCCCGGCGGAGACGTCGCGCCGCGCATCCTCGAGCAGGGAAATGAGATCGTAGCTTCGCGTTCCCGCAACCGCATCCTGGAAATCGATGACGCCCACGCGCGCCGCGCCTTCGCGCGACGGCAGCCACATCAAATTCTGCGCATGATAATCGCGATGCACGAAAACGGGCGAAGCCGCGAGTGCGGAGCGAAGCGTTTCGCGCCAGAGGTCGCGATGCTCGGCCACTTCTTCGGCATGCGCTTCGCGGCCCAGCGCCAGGGGCACGAACCAGTCCGTTACGAGATCGACTTCCGCCAGTAGCGCGGTTTCGTCGTAGGGGTAAAGCGGCTTGTCCGGCGGCAGCAGGCTCGGCGCCGCTTCGACCTGCAGCCGCACCAGCGCGTCGATCGCGGCCCCGTAAAGAGTGTGCTCGTCATTGCCGCGCGCCAGCGTCTCGGAAAACAGGTCGTCGCCCAAATCCTCGACCAGGACGAAGCCGTTTGCGGTATCGGCGGCGTAAATATCGGGCGCGCTGAGGCCGCGGGCGCGCAGGTAATGGGCGGTGGCGATGTAGCGGCCGCAATCCGCACCGGCCAGACGGGCGATGGCGTTGTATCCCAGCAACCGGCGCTCGTCCGGCGTGGCATCGGCAGGACAGGGTGGACCCTCGGCGAGTTGCGGCTGGTCCATCAGCATGGCGCGATGACCATTGACCGCGACCCGCGAATAGCTGCGCGTGGAGGCATCGCCCGGCAGCGGCGAAATTGTCGCCGTGCCCCAGCCGGAATCCGCGAGAAACGCGCGGATTTCGCCCGCGCGGTCAGCCCCTGTCGACATCCATTCCGCCCGCGAAAAATCGTCCCCATCGCCCCGGCCCGGAAAGCTCGGCCCGGCGCGCATCCTCGCCCACAATCTCCAGAACGATGCGCAACGTGCCTTCGGGCAAGCTCTGCATGCGTTCCGGCCATTCGATGAGGGCGACACCTTCGGTCATGGCGTCGTCCAGCGCAAGCTCCGCCAGCTCGGAAGCATCCTCAATTCGGAAAAGGTCGTAATGGAAAACGAGAAAGCGCGGCGTTTCATACTGCTGGACCAAGGTAAAGGTCGGGCTGGGCACGGTCTCGGCGACCCCCAAAGCGCGCAGGATGGCGCGCGCCATCGTCGTCTTGCCGGCGCCAAGATCGCCTTCGAGCGCCACCGCTTCGCCGCGCTTCAGTCCGGCCGCAATCCGCGCCGCAAGCGCCTCGGTCGCCGCCATGTCCGCGAGATCGAAGGCGACGCAGAAGGTATCGGGTTTCAAGCCCATGGGGGAGTTTTCTAACGTGGTCGTGCAGGCAATCGCAAACTCGATTTCTCGTGGCAATTTTATTGACAAAACGGCCTTATCGAATGCACATGCGTTAGTGCGGTTTGGTGGTGTATTTGGTGGTGTATCGTGCACGGGTCCCAAACGTCGGGAAATCGCACCCAACAAGGGGAGATTGCCGTGAACAAATATCTCATGATGAGCGCGGCTGCCGCTTTGGCGGCAACGGTCGCCGGTACCGCCGAGGCCGGCACATACAGCGTCCATTTTGGAACGTCGGGTGGCGTCTCATATTGCGACGGCCTACTCGGCACGTCGAATGGCGCCGTTTTCGCCGGCTGGCACATGTACCAAGCTTGCAGCGTCCCAAGTACCAATCTCCGCATCGAAGGCCTCATGGAAAAGCTGAAGGGCGATCCTGTCGGCAAGCACAACGTCAATTTCTCCGACGACTCGCTTGCGGTTAACTATCACGAGAATTACGCGATCTCGTTCGACATCCAGACGCCGATCGTGGCCGGCAACAAGTGGGACGCGTGGATCAACAATACGGGCTCGACCGCATTTATCGCCAATTCGGGCGTTCTGCTGGCTGGCCAATATGCGAAACAGATTCCGCCCGGACAGAAGGGCATAAGCACGCTTTCGAAAGTGATTGCGGCGCTTAAGCTGAAAAGACCTGCGTCGGACAGCGAAAAATAGCTTCTTCCTGCTCAGAAATGGAAACATGGTGACGGTTGGTACATTGCCGCATTCAGCGCTGTTACTCGCTGATGGCATCCGGGCATGTAGTTCATGCCACCGCAATTCAAGACCCTGAAAATCACCCCGGCGATGGCGGCAGGCGTCACTCCCAAACTTTGGGAAATGTCTGATATGGTGAAGGTGCTAGAGGATTGGGAATGCGCAAATTCCTCGTCATAACAATGAGCGTTGCCGCAATGGCAGCTTCTGCAAGCATCGCTGCCCCGGACGGCGCGGCTTGGACCCCAGATGCGAAAATCGTGGCGAAACTGGAAAGCGTCGCCAAGATTCCCGGCGATCCCGGCCGCGCGCCAACCCCGTTGGCTGATTACGCTCGATTCTACTGGGGGATCACTAGTACCCGCTTTTCATGGAACGTGAGTCGTGATTCAACGTCAGGATGATTCCGGACGCAAGAGAAGTGCGCATTTCGCGGAAAGACCGCGAGACGCTGGAAGCCCGTTGCCGATCTCCGCGCACGTTGCAGCGTGATT
>DATCBQ010000134.1:0-29818 GCA_036511745.1 Rhizomicrobium sp. | reverse complement strand
CTCCTCCCCTGCGAGCGATAGCGAAGCGGGGGAGGTGGATCGCGCGGACGTAAGTCCGTGCGAGACGGAGGGGGCCAATCCCGAACATCGCGGATGCGGCCGCCCCTCCACCATGCTGCGCATGGTCCCCCTCGCCCCACTCCGCTTCGCTTCGTGGGGGAGGAGCCTGATTTTACCAACAACGGATATCCCATGATCGATAACGCCGAAGACGCACGCCGGATGCAGACGGAAGCCGAGGCGCGGGCCGCCGAGTAGGGTTTCCACCTGTCGTGCGCTGCGCCGCCCGAAATCGCTGCTGCATTCGCTGGCCACAGACGCGAGGCGGGGCGCCGCCGATCGCTGATAAAATCCCTGTTGGCAGCGAATGCAATGGCGAGGCTGCGGCGACCCGATCGGTGATGATCGCTGATAAAGATCGCTGATAGCAGCGAAAATCTCCCGCCGCCGCGCTGGGCACGAACGCGGCAGGCGGTATGCTGGCGGCGACCGATTCGAAATAAAACCAGCCGCCATGAAAACCTCTATGCGCGTGAAGGCGGCTTCCGACGAAATGCCGCGAAAGCGCCGCGTTATGCTTGTGGGACCCTGGAAATGGACGGTGGGAGGGGTGACCACCTTCATGCTGAACCTCGTGGAATCGCCACTTGCGGCGTCCAACGCCTTCCTCCGGTTCAACACCGCGCGGCCGGCGAAACGCAACGTCACCGACAATTACGGCTATGCGGCGATCTTTCGGGGCGGCATCGCACGCGTGCTCTCGGGCGCCATCGTCACCCTGTTTCATCTCGCGGCGTTTCCGTTCGTGCTGCTGTATCGCCGACCCGATATCGTCCAGGTCCAGTCATCGGATTTCCAGGTGTTTTGGGAATCTGCCGCCTATGTGCAGATGTGCCGAATGTTTCGCATCCCGGTCGTCATGCGGCTGGGCGGCTCCTTCGATCATTTCTACGCCGCGTCCTCGGTTCGCGCGCAAGCCGCCATCCGCCGCGTGCTGCAATGGCCCGACCGCCTGATCGTGCAATCGGAATATTGGCGCCGCTTTGTTGCCGGCGTTGGAAGGACGAATGGGGTTTTCGTCGTTGGCAACGCAGTGCCGGAGTCGCTGACAGTTCCCCTATCGCGTCCGCAGCGGCCGGTGCCGGTCTGCCTGTTCGTCGCCGGCTCGAATGCAACCTGGAAGGGTTTTGACGAAGTCCGCCAGGCAATGGTTTTGCTGGAAACCTCAGGGGTTCGCGTTCATTGTCGCGTCATAGGTGCAACGCAATCGTTGATGCGACGTGTGGCGTCGGATGATGGCCCCCGGAACATGCTACTGGAAGGTCACGTCGATCATGCCGAAATAATCTCGGCCATGCGAAGCGCCGACATATTTCTCCTGCCCTCGCATTCCGAAGGATTTCCCAACGCATTGATCGAGGCGATGGCCACAGGGCTTGCCTGTATCGTCACACCGGTGGGAGCGGTGCCCGAAATTATCGGGGCGGATGCCGCCATCGTCGTGCCGGTGAAGGACGCCGGTGCCCTGGCCGACGCCATCCGGCAACTCGCAGGCGATCCGGCGTTGCGCGGTAGCCTGGGGCAAGCTGCGCAGGATACAGTAAGCACCCGATATGCTCAAAGTGCTGTGTTGCCCCGGTTGGAACAGGGATGGCAGTTGCTTCTTGATGATAAGAGTACTTTGTTTCACTTGTGCATCGCTCGTAAGAGGTCAGGACCGAATGATGGCGAACCAGGACGATGACCCAAGTTGATGAAAGCGTGATCCAGTCGTTTTGGCAGGATCATCCGGTTGGAGAAAACATCGTCGGAAATCTGCGCAAGGATTTCGGAGGAGATTACGCCAGTTTCTTCGACGCATATGACAAGTGGTATTATGGTTGTCAGCACCACGTTCTCAAAGCGCTTGATCTGTTCGACTGGAAAGGAAAAGAGGTTCTGGAGATAGGGCTCGGCCAGGGAGCGGATTCCGAGCAATTGGTGCGGCGCGGCGCCCTCTGGTCCGGCATAGACCTGACCGCAGAGTCCGTTCGCAGGGTCGCAACGCGATTTAAGTTGCGCGGACTTGAATTTGGCGAACTGGTTCAGGGGTCCGCCCTGTCAATGCCTTTCGAAGACCGCAAGTTCGACATGGTCTTTTCTCACGGCGTGTTACTTTGCATTCCGGATATCCAGGCGGCACAGCATGAAATCCGGCGGGTGCTGAAGGACGATGGCCGGCTCGTCGTCATGTTGTATGCGCGCAACTCGATCAACTATCAGATTTCTATCAAGTGGATCAGACGCCTTGGTCTTGCGGCTCTGTATTTTTTGCCGGTCAGGCTTTCGGGCATATATGCGGCGCACAAGCGAAACGCGAAAGCGGCAGGCTTGTGGAATTATCTTGCCATGAAAAATTTCATCCATCGTTCAACCGACGGTCCCGACAATCCTTACGCGAAAGTCTATGACGTGAAAACACTGCGCGAGGACTTTCCCGATTTCGAATTGATCCGAACCTTCAAGCGCTACATGCATGCGCCACCGCTGCCGCTGCACGGATTGCCCGGCGAAAGCATATTCGGCTGGCATTTGTGGGCGGAATTGCGCCCGCGTTCGCGATGAGCCGTTTCACAGCCGGCAAGCGACGGTGACGCGAATTCATGCCGTACCCCGCGACCGAAAATGAAATCCGCACGCACTGGCAGGCGCATCCGGTCGGGGAATCCATGGGGCGCCCCCTGGAGGAGTTTTCGGGTGACTACGAAGCGTTTTTCGAAGCCTATGACGGTTG
The DNA here is from genome assembly GCA_036511745.1 of Rhizomicrobium sp. Classification (GTDB taxonomy): domain Bacteria; phylum Pseudomonadota; class Alphaproteobacteria; order Micropepsales; family Micropepsaceae; genus Rhizomicrobium. The sequence continues at coordinate 27,045 of DATCBQ010000134.1, read as the reverse complement.
GTATTACGGCACACAGCCGCATGTGCTGAAGGCGCTCGACGGCTTCAACTGGAAGGACCGTCGCGTCCTTGAAATCGGATTGGGCCAGGGAGCGGACTCCGAGCAACTCATCAGTCGCGGCGCATGCTGGTCGGGGATAGATCTGACCGCAGAAGCGGTCGATCGGGTGTCAAAGCGGCTGGGATTGCGCGGCCTTGGCTACGATGTGCTCGCCCAAGCTTCAGCGACTGCCATTCCGTTTCGGGCCTCGCACTTCGACTTTGTATTCTCGCACGGGGTGCTGCACCACATTCCAGACATCCTCGCGGCGCAACGCGAGATCCGGCGGGTGCTGAAAGACGACGGCTGCCTGGTCATCATGGTCTATGCGCGTAATTCGCTGAACTATCAGCTTTCCATCAGATGGCTGCGGCGCATTGGATTGGCGATCCTGTATGTTCTGCCCTTCAAATTCTCCGGTGTGTACGGCGATCACAAGCACAACGCGCAGAAGAGCGGACTCTGGAACTACCTCTCCATTCGCAATTTCATACATCGTTCGACCGACGGTGCGGATAATCCCTATTCGAAAGTCTATGACCGTGCCTCTCTCGTGCAGGACTTTCCAGATTTCGAGATCGTACGGACCTTCAGGCGCTACATGCACGCACCTCCTCTTCCCCTACATGGAGTGCCCGGCGAAGCACTTTTCGGCTGGCACCTATGGGCCGAGTTGAGGCCGCGTTGATCGTGTCGTTCGTGTTGGAGTGCGCGAACAAAAATGATAGCTTTCCGACCGCTCGGAGCCGTCAGCATGCGTCTGACAGGATGGTGCGCCTGGTAGAATTCGAATGCGCCAGACGTCCGTCAGCGATTCCATCCAGGCCTTCCAGCTTGAATGTGCGCAGAAACATTTCCAGGTTTACAAGCGTCCACAGGATTCGTTCGTTGTTTTGCTGCCCTTCGAGATGCGCGTTTAGGTATCCATGAACGGCTGACGCGTCGCAGATCTGTGCGACCCGCGAGTCCTGGCTCGTCAGCATATCCCGAAGAATGTCGCGGTAGGGACCGCGAAACCAGTCGTGAAAAGGCACGCGGAAGCCGATCTTTCGCCGATGAAGGATTTGGGAAGGCAGGCTGCTTCGCAGCGCAGCACGCAGAACGCGCTTGCCGCCGCGTCCGCCGACAAGAAAGCGGTCGGGAATGCGGGCCGCGACGGCTGCAAGTTTCGTATCCATGAACGGCATGCGGCCCTCAATCGAGCCTGCCATCATCATGCGATCGCCACGCTCGAGCAGATTGTCGGGCAGCCATGAAGTCTGGTCGAAATAAAGCATGCGCCGCAAGGGTGATGCGTTTTGCATCGAAACAGGCAGACGATCGGGCGGCGTCAGGATTCCGCTCGTGCCAATCAGCCGCTCGCGATCCAATCCGAAGGCGCTGCCGAACCACGCACGCATCCTCAATGAAGTGTCCCGTTCCCCAAGGATGCGGGCAAGGATTTGTGCGCGGCGCGCTTGGTAGGGCAAAAGACGCGCCAGCGGGGGCACGATCCGGTCATGAAGGCGCTGTGGAACCAGTCGCTGATACAGCGCAACCCAGCCTTCGGCGCGATGTTTGGGATACCCGCCCAGCATTTCGTCGGCGCCTTCACCGGTCAATACCATCTTGACGGAACGCGCCGCGGCCTGGGAAAGCATCAGGATAGGAATATCGGAAGCCTCGCTGACCGGAGCGCCACGATGACGGATGGCAGCGGGCCAGTGCTCCAGGAACGAATCCTCATCCACGACGAGTTCGCTGTGCTCGGTTCCGAACCGCATCGCCACGTCACGGGCATAGGCCAGTTCCGAAAAGGCGCCGTCGCGGAAGCCGACCGAGAAGGTGCGCACGCGATCGCTGTGTCGGCTCATAGCGGCGACGATCGCTGAAGAATCTATGCCTCCGGACAGAAATGCTCCGTAGGGGGCGTCGCTGCGCATACGGATGCGGACGGCCTCGTCGAAAACATCGGACAGTGCGGCTGTCGCTTCCTCGAACTCCCTGATGTCCGGAGAGAGGTTTGCAACCGGTGGCGTGTAATAGCGCGTCGTTGCGAGTTTTCCGGCGTGCCAGATCGCGCTTGAGCCCGGTTGAAGTTTGCGGATGTCCCGAAAAAACGTATTTGGGCCCGGTACGTAGCGGTTGAGCAGGTATTGATCGACCGCCGCGGGATCCACCTGGCGAGAGATGCCAGGGTATTGCAGGAGCGGCTCTATCTCTGAACTGAAGAGCAGGAGGCCGTTCATCTGCGCCAGGAACAGCGGCTTCTTTCCGAATGGATCGCGAGCCAGAAGCAGTTGCTGCCGATCCGCGTCCCACAGCGCAAAAGCGAACATTCCCCGCAACCGCCCGAGAGCCGAAGCGCCCCAGGCCCGATAGGCCTCGATGAGCACTTCCGAATCTGACTGGCTGTGAAAAACATGGCCCAGTGCCCGCAATTCGGCGCGCAGCTCGATGTAATTGTAAATCTCGCCATTGTAGATGAGAACGATCCGTCCATCCGTGCTTTGCATCGGCTGAACGCCGCCATCGATGTCAATGATGGAAAGTCTGCGATGACCCAGGCCGATTTGATAATTACCGTCGGCAGTAGCTGCAATGAGGTAACCGGCGCCGTCAGGTCCGCGATACGACAGGAGGTCGGTCAGCCGGCAAAGCATTGAACGTTCGCCGGCACGCGCCATCGGGGCTATCCAGCCGAAGATTCCGCACACGCTCCGCAGCCTCTTTGCGCTTTTTGCGAATCAGCCGGATACTGGCCTGAGAAACATTTATATCCGCTCTGCAAAGCAGCGGGTCAACCGCACTTTATTATTTGACGCGATCAGCCGGGCCAGTCTTCTTGAGGCAACAAGGATGACCTTGTTTTCTTCGTCGCCTCGGGTAGAGCGGCTCGCCTGGTATGCCAATCGGCTGGCGCGGATGTCGCCGGCGGAGATGGCGCATCGCGCCTGCGAGCAGATGAAACGAGCGCGCGATGCCCGGCGCGCCTGGTCGTGGAATCGCTTCGGACAATTCGAGTCGTCCATTGGCGGGGTGCCGGGCCTGGACGCACCGATGCTGCTCGCGGACGCTTTTCCCGCCGGGCGCGATTCCGCCGCCGCAACCGGCCGATTTACCCTGTTGCATCGGGAATGGCCCGAGCCCGGCAGCGATTGGACACAGACCATCTGGCATCTCGATCCGGTAACGGGCAACCGCTGGCCGGGCGTCGGGACATTTGCCTTCGCGGCCGATTATCGGCACGCGCCCGACAAGGGGGACGTGAAATTTGTCTGGGAGATCAACCGGCTCGGATTTCTGCAGCGCTTGGCGGCTTCTGCCGGTGACGACAGTGAAAAGTGGGATCTTATTGAAAAGATCCTGCGCGGGTGGATGGATGCCAATCCGCCGTTTCAGGGAATCAACTGGACCAGCGGTATCGAGGCGGCGTCCAGGCTCGCCACGATCATCGTGGTGCTTGGCTTTGCCGGCGCCAGGCGGCGCGCCGCGCTGTCGGCGCTCGTCAAACCCTTTGTCGAGGCGCATGCCTGGTGGATCGACCGCTACCCCTCGCTGCATTCCTCCGCCAACAACCATCGCGTTGCCGAACTTGCAGCACTTTTTCTGGCTGCGATCTGCGTGCCCCGCCTGCCGCACGCCGCGCGTTATCTCCGACTGGCGCATGCCGGTCTCGAAGCCGAAATCCTCAAGCAATTTTATGCAGACGGCGTCGGAGCCGAACAGTCGCCAACCTACGCAGCCTATAGTCTCGAATGGTTCGCGCTGGCGGGCATTGTCGCGGACGAGTCCGGCGCTCCATTCGCGGCCGCTTATCGCGAACGCGCCGCCGCCGCCGCCAATCATCTGCGATGGATGATGGACGATGGCGGCAATGTCCCGCAGATCGGCGATGATGACGAGGGCAGGGTCCTGCAATTTCACGCACCGTCCTACGTCGCGTCGGTGGCAAATCTTGTCTCACGCTGGCTGAAGACCGCCGCTGCGCAAATCCCTGTCGGCTTGCGGCGTTTCGGCGATGGCGGTTATTCGGTCCTGCGCGAGAGAATCGACGGCGCAACCTTGTTGCTCGTGTTCGATCACGGCAAGCTGGGGTTTCTCTCCATCGCCGCCCACGGTCACGCCGACGCGCTGGGCATCTGGCTGCACTGGGGCGACGAACCGATCCTGATCGACGCCGGGACATATCTTTATCACGCCGGCGCGCGCGAAAGAGACAGGCTGCGCGGAACGCCGGCCCACAACACGCTGACGATCGAGGGCGCGGATCAGAGCAGGATTTCCGGTCCCTTCGGCTGGTCCGCCCATTCTTCGACCCGGTTCATCGACGACGATGGGTGCATCGCCGCGGCCGAAAACAACGGTTATGAACGCAGATATGGCCTTCGGCATCGGCGCACCGTCAGCCGCACCGCGGATCGGCTGTTTCTCGTCGAGGATCAATTGATCGGCCGTGCGAAGCGCGCGGGGTTGCGCTGGAGAATCGGATTTCTCGTCGGGCCTTCCGTGAACGTAGAGACTGACCGCGGGACTGCGCTGCTGCAAACCCGCAACGGGCGGAGATTGAGCCTGGTTCTCGAAGAGCCGCCGGCGGCCGTCTGGCGGATAGAAAAAACGACATGTTCCCCGGCCTTCAATACGCAATGCGAAACCATCCGCCTCGAAGCTTCGGGGATCGTTCCCACCAACGGCCGGTTGAAAATCCGCACCTCGCTTCAGTTGTGTTGATCGGTCCTAAATCCGTGCTGCAGTTTTGGCGGCGACGGCGGAGGCGAGCCTTGTGCGACGCTTTCGCCCCGGGCGGGCAAATTTGTCGAGCAGCCGGCGCCATCTGCCGGATTTCGGCGTCAGCCGCACCGCACCGAGCCATGCGACGCAAGACAGCCCCAGGGCAATTGCCGCATCGACGGTCGGCAGCGGCGAAGTCGGTTTTAGCGGCGCATGCGGCGGATCGATCATCACCGACGCATAGCGGTGATCCGACGCGACCATCATCATCTCCTGCTCCTGCTGCGAAAGCACCTCGATCATGGCGGGCTTTTGATCGGCCAGAGTGATGTGTTCCAGCGCCTCGTTCAGATAGGCGATTCTCGCTGCGACATCGCGACGTTTGTCCTGACGGATGATGTTGTCGGCTTCCAGCAGAATGAGATTGAGGATGCGCTCGGCCTCTGCCGGACTGCCGAATTTAAATGTGACCGTTGCGAAGCCCGTTTCGAGCGATTGATCGACTATCAGTCTGGTTGCGAAAAAGGTGAGAAGGTCGTCCTCGTCGGGGGCGCTTTTCACCGGCCGGCGCAACAGCGTTTTGCCGTAGTCCCATGCCCGGTCGAACTGGCTGTCCCGCGGATACCAGCGTTTGTTTGCCGCGTCCCACTGGCTGTCGAAAATTTCCGGCAGAAGATGGTCTTTGCCCACAAGCACGGAGGCGAGGCGGGTCGAGTTCAGCAGCGAGGTGTATTCGTCGAACGGATCGGCGCCGCCCTGGCCCAGCATGCCGCCGACGTGAAGGTGCTTGGCAATGCCGCCGACACCCGAGCCTCCGAGTCCGCCAAGTTCGGAGCCGAATGGCTGGTCGGAATTGTCGGCCGGCCCGACGAGAGCGGTCGCGGTGTAAACCGGCTTCGCCAGCCAGACCATCAGAAGCGTGACGGCGAGAAAGACCACAAGCAGGGCGAAGAAAAGCAGATAATAGGTCCGCAGTTCGAATCTCAGCCGCGCAATATCGACGATTCTGCGCTGCGGTGCGTCAGTCTCGTCGTCGCTCAGCAAGTCCGACATATGATGTCCATCTTTGGGCGGTTCGCGATGTCTGTTGCTCCGGATCGGATAAGCCGCAATGCCATGTCTGCGCCTGTGGGCAATCAGTTGGTTCTCGAAAGAATCGCGAGGGAAGCGGCCGATACGGCAAGATCCGACAGGACCTTCGTTATGGTGACGGTAAGTACGCCCAGATCGAGCGGCGCCAGATCGCGGGGAACAACGACTACGCTTCCAGGCGCCAGCTTGGCCGGCGAGAAGTCGAAGAGATCGTCCGCAATCCGCCTGGATGTACCGTCGGGATTGACCACGAAGATGTGGTCGTCGTCGGCATAACGGTCGTAGCCGCCCGACTGCCCGATATAGTCCGCAACGTCGAGCCTGGGCGAAAACCGGAAGCTCCCAGGATTGAGAACTTCGCCCGTGACATCGACTTCGCTCGGACGTTTGGGAACAAACAGGCGATCACCCGGCTGCAGCTCGATGTCCGCTTCGGGGTCGGCGGCGAGCGCGGCCGGATCGGCGATGACGGAGAGCCTGCCGTCTGCCGGCTTCGCGCGCAATTGCGCAATGACACCGGCAACAAACCCCGCGCCTTCGGCCGAGAGTCCGAGCGATTGGCCGCTCGAAGAGTTGAGGACGTTTCCCGCCCGCGCGACACCGGCCATGAGCTGCTTCTGCAAATCGTCGGCTTCGCGCTGGTGTGCCATCTGCTGAACCTGCGCCACCGACGGACGCTGGAAGATGGCGCCGAAAGGATAGGCGTCCCCGCTCAGGCCGCCGGCGCGCGCCAACACGGAAGAGAGCCTTTCTCCCTTCAGGATATGAAAGGTACCGGGAAACTGTACTTCTCCGGCAACGCTGACGCTGCCGTCTTGCTGGTCGCTGATGACGCCGGGGATGCGCACGACGTCCAGACGCTGGAGTTCGACGGAACGCAGCCTGTCCTGGGTGAGGGAATACAGTTTTCTTGTCGACTGCGACTGCCCGCCGACATTGTCGATCGCGACGGACGTGATCTCGATGGCGTTCAGATTGGCATCCGGGCGCAAGCCGTTGGCCGCGCTGACGATCTCGCTCAATTTCGCCCCCGGGGCCGCGAGATAATCGCCCGGCTGGCGAACCGAGCCTTCCACCGTGACGCGATAATCGCTGACGACAAAACCGACGGCCGCGGATTCGTCGCCGTTCAGACCGGCCGCGCCTTCATCGAGACCGGCGGAAGCGGCGGCGGCTGCGTCAACTGGCCCGTTTGCACCAGGAGCGCCGCTATCGGCCGACGATTGTCCGGGGCCGCCATTTGTGGCGATGTCGGAGGCCTGCCTCGCGTTGCCACCCTGTTGACCAACCTGGCCCGCCAGGGATTGAAGAAGGACTTTCGCCGTCGCCATCCCGCTTTCATCGGCCTGCATGCCTTGCTGACCTGTGCCAGGCCCGTTGGCCTGTTCCTGATCGGGCGTCCCGTTCTGCAGATTGCCGTTGAGCCGATTGTCTTTCGGCGCCATCGGCATCGCACGCGTCGCGACCAGCCTGTGCATGCTCTGGAAGTCGAGAATGTGGACAATATCCTGCGACTCGAGGGGCACGTCGAATTTGCCGTCGATCAGTGCCTGCACGGAAAAGGCGATAACGTCCCGCATGAGGGTTCTTTTGTTCAGCCGGATGACGAAACCGAACGGCATGTAGGTCATCGGCAGCAGCGCATCGGCGGAAGGGACCAGATCGTGCAGGGTGCGCGCGCTGTTCAGCCCATAGACTCCCGGCAACCGCACATTGCCCTCAAGCGTAATGTTGCCAAGCGTGTAGTTTTGCGCCGCTTTCACCAGCAGGACTTCGCCGTCGCGCAGCACCGCGCCGGAATGCGATGTTATATCGTCGAATTCGAGCTTGCCGTCGGGGAGCGTGCGCACCGCCGTCAAGCGATAGGCGCCCCTGATGATATAGCCATCGCCCAGCGCCAGCAACGCACGCGCCGTCACGGTACGGCCGCCGGCCGGCAATTCGTAGATACCGGCGCGGCGCACGTCGCCGCCGACGGCAACGGTCGCGCCCAGCGGCCCGACATACACCCTGTCGCCCTGACGCAGTGTAATGTTTGGAGCGTAGCCGTCCGGCGCCAGGAATTTGTAGAGGTCGATGGCCAGCTCACGGTTGTTGCGCACGATCGACACCGTGCGCAGCGATCCCGATTTGCGGATTCCGCCCGCAACGTTGAGTGCGTCGAGCACGGTCGAAAGTCCGCTCAGCGCATAAACACCCGGATTGGCGACCTCGCCCACCACATTCACCGAAATCTGGCGCACCTGGCCGATGGTCACATAGGCCTGTGTTTGCAGATAGGATTGCTTTATCGCGGAATTGAGGTCCGCGCGGAATTCCCCGAAGCGTCTGCCGGATGCGGAAACCGGACGTAGCCGCGGCAAGGTGACGTTGCCGTCCCGATCCACAAAAACCGTGTAGGTCGCGTTATCCTGCCCGCGAAGCGTGATGACGATGGCGTCCCCCTGCCCCAGAATGTAATCGTCCTGAATGGCGCCGATCTGAAGGGCGGAAATGGTGCTGCCATTCCCCACCAGGTCGTAGCCATATTGGTCGAGCGGCAGGCCTGCCCGCTGGGCGTAAAATTCCTCCAGATGCGAACGGCCGCGCGACCGTTTGGTTTGTGGCGATGCAACGGTTTGGGTGACTGTCGGGGCCGGGCCCTGAATGATTCCGTTGATCTCGCCGGACGCTTGTCCGGGCATAGAAAGACCGCCCGCTCCCTGGCCGGGAATCGCGCCCGAACTCTCCGCCTGACTTTTCAGCTGCTCGCAAAGCGCAGGATCCGGCGTGGTGGCGCAAAGCCCCGTGGCGTCCTGCGCCCGCGCGCCGAATATGGTGTTTGGAATTGCAACGACGCAAATGACCAGGATGATAATGGACAACTGTGCCGTACGGCGCGCAATCATTCTATAATCCCACATTCGTGTTTATCTGTTTAGCCGCGTGCTTTTGCGCAACGCAGCGAGTCGCCCGCATCCGACGCCCGCATACCGAAACCGGAAGACGCAATACATTTGTGTTTGGTGGGAATCGACGCCTGAAACCCTTGAAGATTCGCCACTGCCCAAGTGATTACATAGCACAGCCTTTGAGAGCCGACAAACAACAAAAGATGCCATGACGGCCGCTGAGTAGCGTAACTGGCCATATCGCGACCAAATTATCCGGGGAGGAATTTCGCCGTGGACCGCCAGCCGAATTTCCTTTGTTGTGGGCCTCCAGGAATGCGATCACAATACGCCGCTTTTCGATGAAGCGTTCGTGATGGGCGTACACGCTCGGCGCGTGAGCGGGCGGGCGGCGCTTCGGGAGACGGCGGGGGCTTTATCAACAGCGGCGCATGACAGTGTCGATTTTCCATTGCCATGTCCGTGACGCGCCGGCAAAGCTGACTATGCTGGTCGCGGCGCTGTTCCTGTCAACCTCCGCACGCGCGCAATCGACCGCGGCGGCTCCCATTATCAATCTCTACGGTTCGCCGGGGCTGCTCGACATGCCCGGCGCCCACATGGCGCCCGACGGCACTTTCGACCTGTGGACAGCGGACACCGGTTTCACGCAGCGATATGGGTTCAGCTTCCAGGCATTTCCCTGGCTGGAAGGAACGTTCCGTTACATCGGCACCAAAAACCTGTTCGGTGCCGGGGCGTATTTCACCGGCGGCACCTACTACGATCGGAGTTTCGGATTGCGAATCCGACTTCAGAACGAGACCGGCGGTTGGCCAGATATCACCATGGGGCTGGACGATACCATCGGGACAGGCCTGGAAAGCGGCGAGTATTTCGCAGCCTCCAAACATCTCGGCGCGTTTGACGTGACGGTGGGGCTGGGCTGGGGGCGGCTCGCCGGGACGGCGATGTTCGAAAACCCCTTCGCGCTGGTCCTGCACAGTTTTGCTCTGCGGCCGGAGTCGACGGGTGAGGTTTCGACATCCGGATCGATTCTGCCTCTGAAGCAATTCTTTCACGGTCCCAACGCGTCGTTGTTCGGCGGGTTCTCCTGGCAAACCCCGATCGACGGGCTGAGCCTGCTTGCCGAATACAGCTCCGACGATTATCGCATCGAGGCGGAGCAACACGTCTTCAAGCCCGCGATCCAGGTCAATGTCGGTGCCTCGTACCAGGCGACCAAATCGTTGCAGCTCGGCGCCGCTTTCATGTACGGCAAGACGCCCATGGTACGGGCATCCTACAGCATCGACCCGACGACGGAGCCGTTCGCGCAGCGCTTTGGCGCCGCTCCGCTGGCGCCGCATCTGCGATCCGACGAAGAGATCGCCAAACTCGCCGGCGCCAAAATCATGAACGCCGAGCCCGTGATCGAATCGACGAAGGGCGACGGCGACACCCTTGTAGTCATGGCGCAGGGCAACCTCGGCGATTGCAGCCGCTATGCGCAGGTGATCGCGACGGCGCGCGACGGCCGCTATCGCACCGTTGCGATACACGCTGCGGGAGACGCCCATGGAAAAGCCTTGCTCTGCGCCGCGGCCGATGCGCCGAATCTGCTCGAAGGGCGGCTGATCCAGCAGGCGTCCTGGCAAGACAACGGCGCGGACGATAGCACTTTTGTCGCGGCGCGCGCGCGCGCGGTGGAACTCGCCGGCGCCCAGGCGCTGGAAATCGATGCGATCGGCTTGAACGGCGACCAGGTGGACGTTGCGTTCACCAATGCGCATTATCGCACCGAACCGGAAGCCTATGGCCGGCTCGCCCGCGTCCTGATGGCCACCATGCCCGCGAACGTGGAAACCTTTCGCATCGTCAGCCTTGCCGATGGCATGCCGACGCGCGAGATCGTCATTCCCCGTTCGTCTCTTGAGCGTGTCATCGCCGAAAACGGCAGCGGCAGCGAATTGCTGCCGCTGATTCCGACCGTGCAATCGAGTGAGTCTCCGGACGAAATTTCCAGACCCGTCGTCGAATACCCCGCCTATGACTGGTCGATTCTTCCGGAATACAATCAATCGCTCTTCGATCCGAACCAACCCTATCGCTACCAGTTCCTGGCCGCGCTTTCGGGCGGGATAGATCTCACCCGGGGCTTGAGATTCGAAACCGAGCTCCAGGGCAACATCGTCTCGGATTTTGGCAATCTTCAGCCGTCCAACAGCGTGCTGCCGCATGTGCGCAGCGACGCGGTGGAATATTACGACAAGGGCAAAAACGGCATTGAGGATTTGCAGGGGTCCTACGCAACGACTCTGGCCCCCGGCGTTTTTGCGCTGGCGCGCGCCGGAATCCTCGAAAGCATGTTCGCGGGCGGCGGCGGCGAAGTGTTGTGGCGGCCGGATGCCGATCGTTGGGCCGTCGGCGCCACGCTATATGAAGTCTGGCAGCGCGGCTTCGACCGGCTGTTCGATCTGCAGCCCTACCATGTGCTTACAGGCCATGTGAGCCTTTATTACCAATCGCCGTGGTATGGGCTCAATTTTCGCCTCGATGCCGGGCGGTATCTCGCGGGCGATAAGGGTGCGACGCTGACTGTCTCTCGCCGTTTCGACAGCGGCGTCGAAATCGGGGCCTTTGCCACCCTGACCAACGTCCCTTTCTCACAATTCGGGGAAGGGTCGTTCGACAAGGGTTTCCTCATCACGATACCACTGGACTTCATGGCGCCTCTGAACAGCCAGTCCCAGCTCGACATGAATCTGCGGCCCGTTACGCGCGATGGAGGACAGATGCTCGAACCCGAACAGGTGCTTTACAATGTCGTCCGGCGAACGGACTACGAGGATTTCCTCGCCAATGTCGATCAAATCCCCTCCCCCTGAACCTGACGCGCCGATCCGCTGGACGCGCCGCGGATTCTTCGGCGCGGGACTTGGCGTGGGCGCAGGTCTGGGGCTGCCGCTGCTTGCCGGTTGCAGTTCCGATCCATATTCCGACACCTCCGGGATACTGAAAATGGCGGGTCGGTCCTTCGGTGCATTCACCGGCACGGGCGAAATTACCCGCGAACAGGTTGCCGTCGTACCCTATGCCAGCATCGGCGTCCGGGTCGGGGATTCGAACCAAGTGCTGCTGGCGCTGGTCTCCAAATCCCGCGGATTCTGCCTCTGGACGTCCGCTGCGCGCATTGCCATCGAAACGGATGGGGGAGGGCGGATTACTCGCACGGCCGGATTGCCGCATAATATGGCGCAAAGTAGTGCCGACGGCTCCGATCCCCTGCAGGCAGGCATCGCCGGACGCGGCGGCGGATGTGAATATTACATCGATCTGCCGGACCGAAACGTCTGGCGGGCCACCGTCCGCTACCGGCTGGAATCACCGGAACAGCGCGAAACCGTCATCCTCGGCGCGAATTTGAAGGTGCAATATGCCCGCGAACGGGGTGCCTGTTCCGATCTCCTCTGGGAATTCCAGAACGAGTATTGGCGCGATGCGGCAACCGGTTTTATGTGGCGATCCCGCCAAGCGATCCACCCCGATCTGGATGTGGTGGAAATCACCATCTTGCGCCGGCCGCTTTGAACCTGCGAACGCATAATTCCACCGAATAGATAGCATTCGGTCTATTTGGTAGCCGATAACCGGTTTATCGGAATTTCTTGACATAGATTAAATGTGCTGTTCCTATCCAGAGTAAAGGGATAGGGATCGGTTCCATTGGTTAATGCGAGTTAGACCAATAGGGCTCCGACGGGTGTGGGGGAAGACCAATGCAGGGGCCAGTTGGCGGCGTCAGTCTGCCAGTTTCCGATGCGGGATTTGAGCGATCGGCATTTCGCGCGTCCCCCGCCGTCAAGCGAATAGTCGATCTTCTCATCTGCCTCCTCGCGGCGCCTTTTGTGCTCGCGGCCGGCGTCATGATCGCGCTGGCTCTCAAGCTGGATGGCGGCAGCGTTTTCTACGCACAGCCCCGCGTGGGCGCGAACGGGCGGCCGTTTGCCTGCCTCAAGTTCCGCTCCATGGTGCGCGATGCGGACGAGCGGCTGCGCCAGGTGCTCGCCGGCGATCCGCAAGCCCGCGAAGAGTGGCAGCTCTACCAGAAACTGACCGACGATCCGCGCGTCACCTGGTTCGGCCGCTTCCTGCGCGCCAGCAGTCTCGACGAGCTGCCCCAGCTCATCAATGTATGGCGTGGGGACATGAGCGTCGTCGGACCGCGCCCGATCATGCTCGACCAGGTCGCGCTCTATGGCGAGAATTTCGGCAATTACTGCGCCGTGAAGCCGGGGATCACGGGGCTGTGGCAGATCAGCGGCCGCAACCAGCGCACCTTCGCCGAGCGCGTGCGGCTCGATGCGCAATACGCCGACAGCTGGTCGCTGGCGGGCGATGCACGGATCATTCTGCTGACGCTTCCCGTCGTCTTCGCGCGCCGCGGCGCGAAGTAGGGTCCATCGCCGGGTTTCGCGCGCCCCGCCCGCCCGCCGCACGGCCGCAATCGCTGCTCCCATCGCTGGTGGGTCGCGCGCCGGGGGTGGCGGCGAATCGCTGCTGAAATCCCTGTAGCCAGCGAAGGCGCCATCGGGTTGCGAAGGCGCGGTTCGGTGATGATCCCTGATAAGAATCGCTGATGGCAGCGAATGGGGGTTCGCTGTCGGGAGTGCGGCGCGGCGCGCGGTAACGATTTACCCGACGCCATTCACCCAGTTGCCATGAAAGCCGAAGGGCACCCGGCGCGGCAGCGACGCCGTCGCAACCGGTCCGGCCGGCAGGTTCATGGCGTCGAACACGAGAAGATCGCTGCGATTTTCGCCGCCGCGATAGACCACCGCCAACAGCCAGCCATCGCCTTCCGCGGCGTCGGGCGCGCGCGGGACAAACACCGGCTCGGAGGTAACATCGCCTTTCGCAAGCACATAGACCTCCTTGCGGCGGGTGTTCGCATCGAAACGGGCGAGCGCATCGAATTTCACGTCGGGTTCGTTGCGCGAATGGCCGGCGAACCAGCCGTGACGATAGGAAAGCCCCGCGCGGCGATCGTCGATGCGGGGAAATTCGCCCGCCATTTCGTCCAGACTTTCCCGTTTGATGGTGTCGCTTTGGGCGGCCAGATCGAACGTCCAGCGCTTGAGGGTTGCCCGCGACGGCAGCCCGCGTGCGCCGTCCGCGGTGGGGAAGAACGGCGCGTTCGGATATTCCATCACATCGGCGAAAATCCTGTTTCCCTCTTCCCAGGCGTTCATCACATGAAAGACGTAACAGGCATCGGTGGAAAACCACCGGAGCCGATCGATGGAGGCATTGCGCGCCAGCACGCCGACGCGTGAGCCCTGCCCGGGTTCCCAGGCCACGGCAGGCAAACCGTTCATGGCGCGGGCAAGACTCAATGTGAGCGGCAGAACCGGAAACATGACATGGCCGCGCGTGACCATGAAATCATGCACCATGCTCGCAAACGGCGCATCGAAGCGATCGAGCCGTGTCGTCCTGCCGTCGCGACCGACAACGCCGAAGACCATGCCCGCGGACAACGGCATCGCGCCGACGCCATAGCCGAAGAACAGCATTTCGCCGGTTTCGGGGTCGAGCTTGGGATGCGCCGTGAAGCGGCCTGCGTCGCCCGCAAGCGCCACATAGCCTGACGACGCCAGCGTTCGCGGATCCACAGCGAAAGGTTGATGGCCCTCTTCTAGCGCCAGCAGCCGGTCCGCATGCCAGACGACGTTGGTGTTGGCGGCGCCGGAATCTTTTCCGATGAAGCCGGGATCGGTGGTCATCGGATTGCCCCAGCTTCCGAAGAGCGCATGCCCCGCGGCATGCTCGGCCGTCCATTTGGGAGTGCGCACATAGCGGTTTCGGTAACCGACCTTTCCCTCTTCGAGACGGAACGCGTGCAGCATCCCGTCGCCCAGGAACCAGTGGTAATTGGCATCGCGCGGCTCGAACTGGGGATTGGGCCCGTTGCGGAAGAGCGTTCCCCGCAGCTCTTTCGGCAGTGCACCGGTTATCGGCAAATCCGCGTAATCGTCTTCGCTGCGAAGCGGCGCGAAATTTCCGGCAAGGTAGGGATTGGCCGTCGCCAGCGCGTTCATGGGTTTTCTCCGGGAGATATACCTTGTAAATTTATATAGCACGCGCAACCACGACGCGCCACGCCGTCGTCATGGTCGAACAGGGCATTCTTCGCGGCGACCCCAATCTCATCGGGCATGCGAAGCCGCAATAAAGAAGGTGCGTCCGTCTGCGCCGACACAATCGCGCAAGGGTCGCCCTTATGATGTTTCAATCCGGATTTGCGCAAGCGCGGCGTTGGATCGTTGGAGGGCCTCGCTGCGCGTGACGCCCGTGGCAAGCACCATTGCCGCCGGAGAGAATTTTTCCCGGCCTGCCGGAATGATGTCGCCCGGTTTGACCGCGATAACCAATTCGGCAATTCCCGGCAACGCGCGCGCCTCCCCGGCGCCGCCCACGGCCAGGACGCGGCCGGGCCTCGAAAAAGCGTAGCGGCAAATCACCGGCACAACGCAATGCGGGTCAAGCTCGTCCGGTGGAGGACATTCGCCCAGAGCGACGTCGATGGCCGCTCCTGCGAAATCGACGCCGGACGACAGAAATATTCCCCGCGTGCACAACAAATCGCCGGAAAGACCCGTCGACATTTCAACGAGATGCGGCTCCCCCTCGTGAACGACGATCTCGCTTTTGACGGCGCTATTGGCGATTCCGAGTGCCGCCGCCGCTTTTCCCACGAGGTGCCCGATCTTCGCCTGCAATTCCGATGTCAGCGCGCTCGGAAGATCCCCGCCATTCTCGACCGGGTACTGCGATACGAGATCCACTTCGAAGGCAACGTCGCAGAGCGCGGAGGTAAAGCATTTTCCGTTCGCCACGATGGACTGCGCATACGT
Source organism: Rhizomicrobium sp. (assembly GCA_036511745.1). GTDB lineage: Bacteria > Pseudomonadota > Alphaproteobacteria > Micropepsales > Micropepsaceae > Rhizomicrobium. Next base: position 11,417 of record DATCBQ010000134.1, on the reverse strand, counting down.
CCGCGGGCCCGCAAGAAATGGCTCCGCCATCACACGCTGCGTCGGCGAACGCGATCTTGCGGCGGCAAAAGCGGCGTGGAGATCATTCGCGCGCGCAATCTGGCGCGCGCCGCGGCGGTCCACGGGCTGCACGACCAGCTCGCCGCCCTGCTCCACGGCAATGCGATCCAGCTCCTGTGGCGTATCCACGGCCGCGCACCAGGGAACGCGCAGCCCCGCCGCGCGAAAACGGCCTCGCATCGCCATTCTGTCCGATGCAACCCGCGCAGTTTCGCGCGACAGTCCCGGTATCCCCAGACGCGTGCAAACGGCAGCGACCGTCATCGGCGCGTCCGCCCCGACGCACAGAGCGCCGTCGATTTTGCGTATCTTTCTGTTGAACCGCTCGGCAGCGGCCGCGGTTTCATCGCTGCCGTAAGCGTCCGCAATCAGTCGGGAGTCCGAAAACTCGAAACCGGGCGCCCGGGGATCGCCGTCGGAAACAATAACGTAAAGCCCGGACTCTTTCGCGCGTTTCGCCAACCCCGCCGCTTCCATGCCGCCCGAGATGATGAGAAGCGTTTTCGCCATCACAAGCGGACCCTTCCACCATCAGGAATGGCCAGCGTGGAACATGCGAAGGCGAGCCAGACATCGCCGCTTCCGATGACAACAGCACAATATGCGCAAGCCTCGATCATTCGCATCGGTCCGTCGGCAATCGGTCAGCCATTGTCGTGCCGCATGGAGTTAAGATTTTTCCATTTCTTCGCGCCCGCTTCATCCACAGGTATTCGGTCAAGTATTCGATACGAAAACGCCGTTGTTAACGAACCCTTAGCCAAATCCATTTTAGAAACAATTAAGGAGAGAGAGAGGGGTTGTTTACGTGTTGCTCCGACCCGGGAACGCCGCCGAAGCAACCGGCACAGATTGCCGCAATGGTGCATGCGCACCGGCATTCGCGGACGCGGCGAGGTGACGATTCCCCCGGAGCCTGGCGACCACCTGCGCGTTGTCGCCATCATCCACTCGCGGACGAATTCCACCTCTCCGTCCTGCACTCCGCCGGAGCCGTTCCCGGAAAAGCCGGTTCTGGCCCGTATCGCGGAACAACTCGGACGATCGCAATTCGTCGAACGGATTGCGATCGCGACCTCACGGCATCCGCGCGACGACCGTCTGGCCGAATGGGGGCAGGAAAACAAATTCAGCGTGGTGCGCGGCGCGGAAGACGACATGCTTGGCTGGTTTGCGCGGGCCGCCGAGGTGCTGGATGCCGATATTATCGTGCGGGCTTCTTCGGGCGCGACGAATATCGATCCGGGGCTTGTCGATCATCTCGTCATCGCCCTAATCGAGCAGGATGCCGATTACGTGCTGCCCGAAGTCGATGCAGAGGCAATTGACGGACACCTCGAGACGTTCACGCGGCGCGCGCTGGACAAACTGATGATGGATGCCCGCGACGATCCTCTCGGCCGCGGGCACATGACGGACTATTTCAAATTGCACCCCGGTTTTGTCCGTACCGTCCGCGCGGGGCGCTATCCTTCCCCGGAGCACAATCCTGGCAGCGCCGCCATCGACGCGCGCGGCGATCTCGCCTTCGTTCTCGCCGTTCACGACCGCATGGCTGCGAAGGACGGAGAAGCGCCGCTTTGCGATCTGCTCAGGCTTCTGGAGCGCGAGCGCTCCTCGAACGGACAGCGCGTGCGGGTGACGGACACTCCGGTTGCATCGACCGGTACGCGTGCGGTCATCCGCAGCGACGGCGGGGGCATGTTCGGATACAGCCGCGTCGCGCGCATGATCGCTCTGGCCCGCGCCCTGCGCGACCGCGAAGGCATCGAGGCGATTTTCTGCATCGCGGGAGCGCCCGATGCACTGCAGCCGGCGCGCGCTGCAGGCTTCGAGGCACATTTTGGGGATGCCGATCCCGCAGCGGCGCTGCGGCAGATTGTCGACAGCCGCAAGCCGGACATTCTCGTCTGCGATGTTCGCGATGGGCTTCCATGTCAGGAGCTTGGCGCGCTTCGCCGCTGCGTTTCGCTGGTGGCTGTTATCGACGATGCCTCCGATGCGAGGCTTGCCGCCGATATTGCCTGGTACCCGCCTCTACCAAGAGCCGAGCGGCTCGACTGGATGGGGTCGCATTGCACCGTGCGCATCGGCTGGGAATGGGCACTTTGCGGTCTCTCGCAAGTTTCCGCGCCTTTGCGCAACGCGCTTCCGCGTCCGACAGTTCTGGTAAACATGAGCGGCAGCGGCAGTTCGGAACTGACGCTCGCCGCGGCGCGAGCCCTGTCGACGCTCGATCGCGTCTTTCGTGCACGTTTCGTCATCGAACCGGATCTGCCCGATGCCGTGCGTCTGGCAGGGGCAATCGGGGCGCTGGCCCCAGGTTTTGAAATCGCGGAAAGCGCGAACGATCTCGCTGCGGAATATGCGAGTTGCGACCTCGCGCTGCTCTCGTTCGGCGCCACGGCTTACGAGATTGCCGCCAACGGTGTGCCGGCGCTTTATCTCTGTGCGACGCCGGACCATGCGGATTCCGCTGCCGCCTTCGAGCGCGCCGGCATGGGCATCTCGCTGGGGCTGGCGGGGCAGGCGCAACCGCAGGACATCGCCCGCGCCGTCTGGGCTCTGCTGGCCAATCCCGCGCGGCGCCGCGAAATGCGGGCGGCCGCCCTGACGACCATCGACGGCGAGGCGGCATCGCGAATCGCGGCGGATATTTCGCGCGCGCTCGGCGAGAAACGCTCCGGTGTTGCGCAACGCGCGGTGCGCTAGGCGCGCCTTGCCGATATCGCTACGAACCGTTCAGCACTGCCGTCGCCTGGTCGAGTCGGGCGCTGTACGCGTCCAGCGCCTGGGCCGTGAGCCTCGCGTAGCGCTCCACATCGCCCCAGCGTTGCTGCTCGATCGCTTCGCGCACACCCGGCAAGGTCTTGGTGCCGTACCCTGTCAGCGTTCCCGGCGCGTAGATGAGATTTCGGTACCACGGCCGCCCCGGCAGGCCGGTGTTGTCGGGTGCAAGCGTCTGATCGATGTCGAGCATCAACCCCTGCAGCCGTGACAGCCGCTCCGGCGAAAGCCCCGGCCCGTTCTTCGCAAGCGCGCCGTCATAGGCATTGGCGCTGGCGGTCAACCGGTTCGCGGCGGCTTCGAGAGGAGCGAAGTCGAACGCGGGAACTGCGAGCAGCGCAGCCGGGGTGCCGCTCGATTTCGTCGGATCGGCCGCCAGCGCAAAGGCGCGATCGCGCAGCAGCCCTTCCTGAATCTGGGCCTTCTCGCGGTTTTCGGCGGCGAGCTTTTTCACTTCCGCCAGATCGAGCGCGATTTCGCCGGCGAAATCGCCGGCCCGCTGGGGCGGCAGATCGGCGTCGGCCACCCGCAGCACCAGCCGGCCGATGGTCCTGGCAAGCAGCGCGTCATAGACAAATCCCGGATCCACAAATCGGCTGTGATGCTCGAAGGTGTCGTAACGCGAATGATAAACGCCGCTGGATCGCCCCTCGTCCTTGTAGCCCAGATCGACGACCGGCAGGCCGAGATGATCGAGAAACGTCCCATAGTCGGACCCCGAGCCCAGCGCTTCGAGGGGAATATCGCGGCCCGGATCGGCGGCCATTTTCGCCACCGCTTTCAGATGGTCTTTTTCCTTCGCGGCGGGATCGAGCGCGTCGAGCCGCAGCTTCGCGCGCATGCGCGCCGCCGCGCTTGCCCCGGTTTCGGGATCCGTTAAATCCGCCGCGACGCCGCTGACGAGATTTTCGAAATCCTGACTGCCGCCCGCGGCCAGGATCCCACGGTTGTTGGTGTCGGAATTGATATAGAGAACAGCGTTTTTCTTCAGTTCGGCCGCGTGGGTTTCCGCCCATTCGGTCGAGCCGAGCAATCCCGGCTCTTCGCCGTCCCAGCTCGTGTAAACGATGCTGCGTTTCGGCCGCCAGCCATTGGCGGCGAGGGCGCCGATGGCCTTTGCTTCCGCCAGCAGCGCCACCTGACCCGAAAGCGGATCGCTGGCGCCGAACACCCAGCCGTCGTGATGATTGCCGCGCACGACCCACTGATCGGGCCAGATGCTGCCCTTCATCGTCGCGATGACGTCGTAGATCGGCTTGAGGCTCCAGTCGGATTTGACGGCCAGGTGGACGACTGCGTTCCCCGGGCCGACGCGATAGGTGATCGGCAGCGAGCCGCGCCAGGACGGGGGCGCCACCTGCCCGCCAATGGCCTGCAGCAGCACCTGCGCATCGGCGTAGGAGATGGGCAGCGCCGGAATTTTGAGAATCACGTGGGCGTCGGCGATGGTCAGCCGCTTCGCTTCCTTCGTGGCGCCGACGCCAGGCGTCAGCGGATCGCCCGGATACAATGTCATATCCTCCACCGAGCCGCGCTGGATGCCATGCGCCGGACGCATCGGACCATCGGGATAAACGGCGTCCTGCGCGTAGCCGTCTTCATGCGGATCGGAATAGATGATGCAGCCGAGCGCGCCATGCTCCTGGGCCAGCTTGGGCTTCAGCCCGCGCCAGCCTTCGCCGTAGCGCGCGATGACGATTCGGCCCCTGACGCTGACGCCCAGCTTTTCGAGCGTGTCGTAATCCTCCTTCATTCCGTAATTGACATAGACGAGCGGCGCCTTCACATCGCCGTCGCCCTGAAAAGCGAGATAGGCAGGAAGCGCCGGCTCCGTCGCGGTGGCGCTGGTGTCGCCGGGGATGGCTGGTTCCTGCAGCAGCGCCGTGTAATGCGCAGGCGCAATCAGCTCCAGCGTCTCGCTTATTGGCGTGGGGTACAGCACGTCGAAGCTTTCGATCTGCGCGTCCCATCCCCAGGACTGGAATTGCGCGAGAATCCACTCGGCATTGGCCCGGTCGTGCGGCGAGCCGACATGATTGGGCTGCGACGCCAGCCGCTTCATCCAGTCGCGAAGCTCGCCCGGGTGAACCGCAGCATCGAACCGGCTTTCGAGCGAAGCCCGGTCCTCGGAGGCGCTGCCGGTTGCTTCGACAGCGAACAGCGCGGCCGTACAAAGCAGGCCCGCGCGCGCGATGCGATGCATGGATTTGTCTCCCGTTGCCCCGCGGACCGATTCCCCGGTTGGAACGACAATAGCATCGCGCGAAGGAAACCCGACAATTGCAACCGGTGATTTTACCGGTCCTTAAGCCGGCACGTGTAACGTGCAGGAAATCCCCTAACTCGCCCCGGCCGAATTCCCTTCCGGCCGGGGTTTTTCTTTGCTTCGCGCCCCCCGGCGACAGCGCGCCCATTCGCTGCTATCAGCGATCTTTATCAGCGATCATCACCGAATCGCGCCGCCGCAACCCCTCGCGGCATTCGCTGCCAACAGGGATTTTATCAGCGATCGGCGGCGCCCATCCTTGTGCTGCGACCAGCGAATGCACCAGCGATTTCAGCCAAGTCCGCAACAATCCTGTCCGGCACGCGCTGCGACAGAAGCAACACCCGACGCGGCGGCTCTCGACGCGTGCAGGCGCGCGCATGTCGGTGGTTTGACGGTTTCGGATTTTGGGGGTGAGAATGACAGGCGGATCGCGGATGCGGCCCGGCGCAGCTTTTCCGACCTGCCGAAATGCATAGCGCATTTGATCAAACGCTGCAACACCTTTATTCCGTACGCAGAACGTTTCGCGGACGATTTCCCCGATTGTGCAGGCAAGACAACCGGTTGGCACAACGCAGGATTCGCCATGCTGTCAACCCACCAGGCTCCCGGCAAAATGATTCACGCGGAGATGCGGAGCACACGGAATTGAAATGCCCCTGACATCTGCCTTCTCCCCTCGCGGGAGAAGGTGGCCGAAGGCCGGTTGAGGGGTCGCGCGCGCGAATAATTGTGGATTATGCGCTTTAGCGTATATTGCTGATTTATGCGGAAATTCGTATATTGACATTTTATACGGAAAAGCGCATATTGCGGCCGAGGTGAATCATGGACCCGGCTTCACGTACGCAAAAACAGCTTGGCGCAGAGCTTCGGCGTTACCGCAAAAAGCGGCAACTGAGCCAGGCGCAATTGAGTCTTGAGATCAACAAACGCCAAGCCACGATTTCAAATCTCGAAGCGGAAGGCACGGGTACGCTCGAAACCTTGTTTGCCGTGCTCGCTGCGCTGGACCTCGAAATTGCTCTTCGGCCGCGCTCCAAAAGTGATCGCTCCAAGCTTGGAGACATCTTCTAGTGCCGCGTCGCCGCAAATCCGGACGGCTTAATGTCTTTCTCAATAGCCGCCATGTCGGCCAACTGAATCACGAGTCGTCCGGCGCGATCGATTTTCGGTACGATCCGACGTGGCTGACTTGGGAACACACGCTGCCGGTGTCGCTTTCCCTGCCATTGCGTGAAAATCGTTATATCGGCGCGCCGGTCTCAGCCGTATTCGACAATCTCTTGCCGGACAACGCCAGCATTCGCCGGAAAGTCGCCGAGCGGGTAGGGGCAGACGGCGTTGATGCTTTCAGCCTTCTGGCGGCCTTAGGACGCGATTGTGTCGGTGCGTTGCAATTCCTGCCGGACGGCCACGAGCCCGGTCCGGCTGGCGTCATTGAAGGCAATCCCATCAACGACGCTGAAATCGCCGACATGCTCGACAATCTCCCGCGCAGCCCATTGGGAATTGAGCGCGACGAGGATTTCCGCATTTCCATCGCAGGCGCTCAGGAAAAGACCGCCCTGTTGCGCACCAGGGGACGCTGGGAAAAGCCCATCGGCACGACTCCAACCACGCATATCCTGAAGCCGCAGATCGGCCAGCTTCCCAACGGCATCGATCTCTCAAACTCGGTCGAAAACGAATATCTCTGCCTCACACTGACCAAGGCGCTCGATTTGCCGAGTGCCAATGTCGAAATGGCGACCTTCGGCAAGAAACGCGTCCTGATCGTCGAACGCTTCGACCGCCTTCTCACCAAGGACAAGCGCCTATTGCGTGTTCCGCAGGAGGATTGCTGTCAGGCGCTTTCCGTACCGTGGACCGCGAAATACGAAAATGAGGGAGGCCCCGGCGCGCAGCAGATATTGCGACTCCTGGCTGGCAGCGACGAGGCCGCTATCGACCGACGCCATTTTCTGAAAGCACTCATCGTCTTCTGGCTGCTTGGCGCGACGGACGGCCATGCCAAGAATTTCAGCGTCTTTCTCTCATCCGGCGGCGGCTACCGAATGACACCGCTCTATGACATCGTGTCCGCCCAGCCCAGCCTCGACGCGGGCCAAATCCGCCGCAACCAGATGAAACTCGCCATGGCAGTCGGAGATCGGCGCCACTACGCCGTCGCGACCATTGACGGCCGGCACTTCATTCAGAGCGCCGGAAAAGCAGGGCTTGGCGGCAAAGTCGCGCTCGACGTAATCGACAACCTCATCGAGACCGGCCCAACTGCCCTGGAGCGCGTTCTGACCGGACTGCCGAACGACTTTCCGGGAGCCGTCGCGGCATCGGTCGAACGAGCCTTTCGCTCTCGCCTCGACCACCTTGAACGCGGCCGCAACGAGTAAGGTCATCGCACGGCCGACCGTCCGTGAACTCTTGAGCGGCAGGGGCTCATCGCGGGTGTTGAGCCACTCTCCTGTTCGGTATAAGAAAAAAGAACTTCCCGTTCCGATAGGTCATGCGGAGGGCAGTCGCGGGCAGCTCCTTGGAGCTGGGATTGTCCGTATCAGTGCGGTTCTTCCATGTCGTTGGCATCGTCGTAGCCTCGTCAATAGCTTCTTGTTCGCGCGGAGACGCGGAGAAAATCACTTGTCTCCCTGAACTTCTGCCTTCTCCCCTTGCGGGAGAAGGTGGCCGAAGGCCGGATGAGGGGCGCGCGCGCGATAGCGCGCATGACTCTTTTTCCCGCGCTGCCGCTTTTTTCGGATCGCAGTCCGGGTTGAGCGCATCTCCCGCGCGCGGACGCGCGCGAACCCCTCACCGCGCGCAACGCTATCGCGTTGCGCTTTGCTTCTCCGCAAGGGGCGAGGCAAGATATTCTGCGTGCCAACGTCTTGTTCCCCGGACAATCATGCGCTTCGCAGAGAAGCCTCTGAGATACAGTCTCTAACAACCTGTTCGCGGGTGAGCGACGCGATCTCGTCAGCCGAATAGCCAAGCTCGTGCAGAATTTCTTCGTTGTGTTCGCCGAGCAGGGGCGGCCGCAGGCGCACTTCGCCGGGGGTTTCGTGCAGCTTGACCGGCGTGGAAGCAATTGGCACGCGCCCGATGCCGGGAAAGTCCACCGGCGAGAAAAAATCGCCGGCGCGCACATGCGGATCGGCGAGCGCTTCGCGCGGGCTGTAGACGGGGCCGGCGGGAACGCGCGCGGCTTCGAAGGCGGCCACCGCTTCGTCGCGCGTGCGCTGCGCGCACCATTCGCCCACGCGCGCGCCGATGATTGCTCCATGATCGCCGCGCAACCTGTCGTCGGCGAAGCGCGGGTCGTCCAGCCATTGCGGTGCGCCGATCAGCTTCGCCACCCGGCGGAACAGCGGGTCGCCGTTCACCGCCACCGTCACCCATCCGTCTTTGGTGCGGTAGATGTCGGACGGCGCCGCCGTCTGGCTGCGGTTGAGCGTGGGCTTGCGGTCGAGTCCCAGCACCGCCTCTTCCGTCAGCATGGTGCCGAAATATGTCATCGCGGTGCGCAGCAGCGCCCCTTCCACAAGCTGTCCGCGGCCCGTGTGTTCGCGCGATTTCAGCGCCGCCATAATGCCGAAGGCCATCAGCGAAGCGGTGCCGAAATCGACATAGGGCGCGGCCGCGCGGACCGGCTGCTCCGGCGTGCCCGCGAAATGCGCCGCCCCGCTCATGGCCTGCGCAATGCCGTCGAACCCGACACGGTCCGCGTACGGACCTTCCAGCCCGAAGGCGGAGATCACCGCGAGAACCGCGCGGGGATTGACGCTTGACACCTCATTATAATCCAGCCCCATTGCCTTGAGGGTCTGCCCCGGCAGGTTCGCGATCACCACATCGCTGCGGGCGACAAGCCGGCGGATGATTTCGCGCCCCGCCGGCCCCGATGGATCGAGCGTCAGGCTGCGCTTGTTGCGGTTCATCTGCAGGAACAAGGCGCCCTCGCAGGATTGACCTTCGGAGGTGTTGGCGAGCGCGATGAGCGTGCGATCCTCGCGCCCGTCGCGCTTCTCGATGCGAACGACATCGGCGCCGAAATCGGCAAGCAGCGCCGCGCAGAACGGCCCGGCGATATAGCGGCCGAAATCGGCCACGCGCAGGCCTTCAAGAGGTAAGCCCATGCGTTATGCTCCCGGATCGCGCAAAAGTGCAGGCCTCAGGATTTGGGCGCGCTTTTCGATCGGCAGCTTGTTCATAAACTGAAATTTATGCCTGTTATAATCGCAAGCATAATTATCATTTCCGCCGCCGTTTTTTGTTCTTCAACTGCTTCGCGGTGGCCTTCTGCCTACCGCCACGAAGCGCATCATGATCCACAAGCTTCAAAAGTGAAAGAACGTCATTTTGCAATGTATAAACGAGCAATACATTGCCTGCCAGGTGACATTCTCGATACCCGGCTAACTGGTCGCCCAGAGCAAGGTCGCTGAACCCTGCGGGTAAAACTCGGGGTGGGATTGTAGTTTTGAATTCGAGAAATGTCTCGAGTTTGTCTTTAAGCGCTGGCCGGACGGCAGCGAGAACTGCGAACTGCTCTTTTACGCCCGGCTTAAAATCAATCCGTACGGTTCGTACGCCGGCCGGCATATTTCACGGCTTGGTCAGCCATTCCATTGCTGCATCTACACTATGAAAAGACGCTGCAGGAGTGGCGGCGGCGGCGGCGAGAACCTCTTTGACCATCTGTAGCGTATATCCATCAACCAGCGCTGGTTTGGCATCTTGGGTCCAAACCTTTGTGCCCAATTTCCAATACACTGAATCGGTCAACACTGCGGCGCTCGCAACCCCTGCATTGTTGATTGTTCGGACCAAGCCTATTTCGGTCTGAAGCGAGAAGGTTGCGACTTCAGTGTTTAGCATTGGGCTGTTCCCCTATCGCGCCAGTCGTTTTTAGGCTTTCGAGCATCTTGCCAAACGCTGCTTGCATGCCGGGAAGCAATCCAACGGGGCACGCCAAACGTAAAACAATGCGTCTTTTAGTTTCATTATCCGCGCCGGCATAAATCTGAAAACAATTTATTTTAATGACTCCGCCGGTAGCAGTTATTCCCTGCATACCATCAATGAAGATAGTAGGCGCAGGTTCGTATTCTTCCATCGGAAGCGTGAGTGCGTCCGTCGTAATTTTCACGTCAGCAGTCATCAGCCCCACCTTGCAGCGGCGGCTTTTTTCGCTATCTCGCTGCGTTGTCTTGTTGTCAGTTTCTCCAACCGCGCCGATGGCCCGGGGTGACCGCTCCGTGTTCGTCCCGATTTTGGATTGTCCTGGAGCTCACGAGTCGCGATCCGCGCAACCATCACGGCCGCCCCGATCACGTCCCCGGGCCGTCTCTCGCCCCTCGGTCCCTTCGGCATGAACCCTCCGCAGGTTGCTAGCCCCAACCCGCTCATCCCGTTGCATCAGTGTCGCATCCTCCCGGGAAGGAGTAAAGCTTGGGTTAGCGACGAAATTGCCTGGTTTTTCCGCTGGATTTGGGCGTGCTTTGGCTTCGTTTCCATCGTGTCTGCCAAGCTATATGGGGGCGCCTCCCTCCGGGTGCGAGGACTCGACGCGCTGACGCCGCCGTGCCAGACGAAGCACGGGATGCTCGAACAGCCGGGGCCCGTCATGCGCATGTCGAAGATGCCGCCGGAATGGCGGTGTCCGCCGCCCGAGCCCGGCGCCGATCTTCCGCAATGGATCGCTGCATGAGGACGCGATGGCTCCCCGACAAAACCCCCTGAAACTCAATCCGCTTCAATTGCGCACGTTGGCGGTGCTGCAGGCCCTGGCGCGGCTTCCGGGCTCCGCGGTTGCGGGGTCGCGAACCGGCGAGATCACGGTCGAGCGCTTTCCGCAGGCGCATGGCGATCATTTTCATCTGGGCGATGCGGTGGTGGCGTCGAAAGATGTGACGGGTCTCTACAACGAGAAGGTCTGGCACGCGCTGGAGCGCAAGGGTCTTGCCCGCGCCGACTGGCCGCACCGCATGACCCTGACGGCCGAAGGACTGCAATACGAAACCGGCGCGGCGTCCGAAATCCTTCACCGCTCGCCGCATTAGAATATGGTCGGAGGGCATGAGCGCGCGACGTGCTGGGTCCCCGATCTGCGCCGCGCGAAGCGCGGCTTGTCGGGGATGACAACCATATTTATTGTGCCGCGTTATCGCGTTCACCCCCGTTTGTCATCCTCGCGCAAGCGAGGACCCATATGTGGACGGCCCCCTTCTCGCAAGAGGTTGAGCGCTGGTTTTGATCGGATCGGTTGCGATCATATGTCCGGCCTGTTTTTGCGGTCGCAGTTGAC
>DATCBQ010000133.1:0-13195 GCA_036511745.1 Rhizomicrobium sp. | reverse complement strand
CTCCTCCCCTGCGAGCGATAGCGAAGCGGGGGAGGTGGATCGCGCGGACGTAAGTCCGTGCGAGACGGAGGGGGCCAATCCCGAACATCGCGGATGCGGCCGCCCCTCCACCATGCTGCGCATGGTCCCCCTCGCCCCACTGCGCTTCGCTTCGTGGGGGAGGAGCCTGATTTTACCAACAACGGATATCCCATGATCGACATTGTCGAAGAAACGCGCGAAGCGGAGATGGCCGCCGAAGCCGCGCGGCTGCGATGCGCGCAAGACTACCGGGCTCTGGTGCAGAGCGATTTCCATCTGTTCCTGCATCGCAGTTTTGCCGAGCTCAATCCGCGTACGGAATTTCTCGACAACTGGCATCTCGAAGTGCTGGCGGCGAAACTCGAAGCCGTGCGCCGCGGCGAGGTCAAACGGCTGATCGTCAACCTGCCGCCGCGCTCGCTCAAGTCGCATGCGGCGTCGGTTGCGCTGCCCGCCTGGTGGCTGGGGCACGATCCCTCCGCACAGCTTCTTTGCGTCAGCTACGGCCAGGAACTGTCGGACAAACTGAGCCGCGATTGCCGGGCGCTGATGACGAGCGGCTTTTACGAGGCCGTGTTTTCGACCAGGCTTTCGCCGGCGAAAGCGGCGGTGGAGGAATTCACCACCACGCGGCACGGCTTTCGCCTCGCGACCAGCGTCGGCGGCGTGGTGACCGGGCGCGGCGGCGACGCGATCATCATCGACGATCCCTTGAAGCCCGAAGAGGCAGTAAGCGACACGCTGCGTCAGCGGGTCAACGACTGGTATGACAACACGCTCTACTCCCGCCTCAACGACAAGCGGCACGGCGCCATCGTCATCATCATGCAGCGCCTGCACGAGGACGACCTGGTCGGCCATGTGCTGGCGCAGGAAAACTGGGACGTCGTTTCGTTTCCAGCCATCGCGGAAGCCGACGAGGTTTATGAACTCGACAAGCCGGAAGGCCGCTGCATCGTGGGGCGAAAGGCGGGCGAGGCACTGCATCCGGCGCGCGAGCCGCTGGAGGAGCTGGCGCGGGTGAAACGGACGCTGGGCGACTATAATTTCGCCGGCCAGTATCAGCAGACGCCGGCGCCGCGGGGCGGCGGCATGGTGAAACGCGACTGGTTTGTCGTCTATGACAAGCCGCCGGCAAAGTTCGAACGCGTCATACAAAGCTGGGATACCGCCAACAAGGTGACGGAGCTTGCGGATTTCAGCGTCTGCACCACCTGGGGGGTGAAGGAGAAGCATTTCTATCTGCTTCATGTGCTGCGCAAGAAACTCAATTATCCCGAGCTCAAGCGCTGCGTCCGCGAGCAGCGCGATGCGTGGGGCCCCACCACCGTCCTGATCGAAGACCGCGCTTCGGGCACCCAGCTCATCCAGGAGCTGGTCGCCGACGGCATCCACCAAGTGACGAAGGTTTCGCCCACCGACGACAAGGTGATGCGCCTGCATGCGCAAACCGGCGCCATCGAGAACGGCTTCGTGCATCTGCCGCGCGAAGCCCATTGGCTGGAAGACTATTTGGCCGAGCTGATGAGCTTTCCGCGCTCGAAACACGACGACCAGGTGGATTCCACCTCGCAGGCGCTGCGCTGGCTGACGACCCCGATCCTCGAACAGGGCTGGCTCGACTATGCCGCGGAGAAGCTCGCGGAGTGGCGAAAGGAAGGCCGCATCCCCCCGGCTTCGCACCTGCCCGAGATGCCGGATTTTTGAAACCGCGCGTAGAGAGGCGGCCGCGTGGGGTTCCCTGTCGGGCTCTGCGCCGCCCGAAATCGCTGCTGTATTCGCTGGTCGCAGCGCAAGGATGGGTCGCCGCCGATCGCTGATAACATCCCTGTTGGCAGCGAATGCAATGGCGAGGCTGCGGCGACCCGATCGGTGATGATCGCTGATAAAGATCGCTGATAGCAGCGAATGGGCTCGGGCCGGGCGGAGGCTGTCAATTTTCCATCCAACGGCGGCGGCGCAATGGCTTGACCCGACATGCGTTCGCATGTTCAACGGCTGGAATTGTTGGGGATCGTAAACCCGCCTGGCTCGTTTCGTTCGGGCCGCGAACATGGAGTTGGGTCATGTCCAATCCGGAAACGGACATTCAATCGCTGTCGGAAGAGCTCAAGCAGCTACGGGCCGAGTTTGCGAAAATCGCGCAGCTTCTGGAATCGGCCGCGCTGCACGTCAGGGACGAAGCCGCCGACGTCGCTCGCGACGCGGGGGAACGCGCCTGGGGCGAGGTGAAAAACCGCGCCGACGGGCTGGCGCGCCGGATCGAAGAGAAGCCCGTCAACTCGACCGCCTGGGCCTTCGGCATCGGCATTCTGCTCGGACTGATGTGCCGCGGCCGGCGTTAGACGAAACCGCGGATTGAAGACGCCGCCGCGCCGGAGCCCGCAAGGTGCGAGCGCCGGCGCGAACGCTTTTATTATTGCGGGGTGCCGGGTGGCGGCTCATCCGGTTTGTGCTTCTTTTCGGGCGGCGTTTTCGTGTTGTCGCCGTTCGGCGGCTGGCGCTCGGCCGCCGGAGGCGCGCTCGGAGGTACCGGCCTCATCCCGGGCGGCGGACCCTGGACGCGATGGGCAGATGGTCCGGGCTGTCCTTCCGGACCTGCCGGACCGCTCATGGAACCCGGACCACCCGGGCCTTCGTCGCGATGCCTGGTTTCGCCGGGCGCCGGATTGTCGGGGCCGTTCATTCCGCCGGGACCATTCATCCCGCCCGGAGCCGGCTGATTTTCTTCGTGGCGTCTGGTTTCGCCTGGTGCCGGATTGTTGGGGCCGTTCATGCCGCCAGGGCCGTTCATCCCGCCCGGAGCCGGCGGATTTTCTTCGTGGCGTCTGGTTTCGCCTGGCGCCGGATTGTTGGGGCCATTCATGCCGGCAGGGCCGTTCATCCCGCCCGGACCAATACCGGGAGGACCTTGCTCGCGATGCCTGGTTTCGGCGGGATTGTTGGGTCCGTTCATTCCGGCGGGCCCGGTACCGGGCTGGTTTCCGCGGGCCGGCATCCCATGGAAGCGACTCTGCGCCTCGGGATTGTCGATGGTCGTCCTGGTGAACAGATGAGCGGACACTCGACCATTCCTTGACGCGGCGCTGGTCGAAAGCTTGTTGACAATGGCCTGCGGCGGCGGCGGCGCGCTGTTCGCCAAACCCGTTCCGTGCGGCATCATCGTGCGCTGCTGCATCTGGACCCGCCGCCCGACGTCAACGGTGGTGACAAAAGCCGGATGGCGGATGACCGCGCGCGCCGGCTCAATGCGAATGGGATGTCCGGCGGCGCGCTCGACCAAATGGATGTCGATACCCCGGTTGACGACGTAATTGTTCTCGACCGCGTAATTCCTCATATTTCGCGTCTGGCGGATGATGTTCACCACCAATTCCGGATTTCTGACGACGACCGCGCTGTAATCGGGGTCGGCCAATTGGCCCACGCCGACAAATGTCCAGTTGTCGGCAAATCGGCGCGCGTCGAATTCCGGGCCATACCAGTTGCGGTAGCCATAATAGGGATCGTTGTTCCACCCGAAAGAGACCGTTCCCCCTTCGATGTCGCCGCGGCCTTCCAGAAAAGCCGAATCCGGCGGGGCGGGCATCCAGCCTACGTATCGCCCGTTGCTCCGCCATACCACCCAGCCGGGGCTCCAGGTGTAGCCCGGAAGCCATAGCCAGCCGTCGTCCGGATCGTTGACCCAGCGACCGAAGTGAAATGCGACGTCGCCCCATGGATAGCCGGACGACCAGTACCAGCCATATTCGTCGGTATAGTCCCAGTGGCCATTGGTGTCGTATGGCCGAAAGTCGGGCGCCACATCGCCGGGCTGCCACACGAGGCCCCAGCGATCGCTGTAGCCCCAATAGCCATATTGCGAGAGTTGATCGTGAAAGGAATCAAAGCTCACCTCCGCATCCATTTGTGCAAAGGCGGGAACAGCGGTGGCCGCAAGGGGGACAACACTGATAACCAGCGCACTGGCCAGCAATTTCGCACGCAACATTCGACGCATATCTGCTCCTTTGTTAAAAGGCGTTGCCGTGGAACGAGCCTCACAATCCCGGTTCCGCAGCTTTGACGCTATGATCGGAAGTGGGTTTTTTGGAGGCACCGCCGCGGGCGAATCCCCTGACAGTCTCGTCTACTCCTGGAAGCAGCCGATGGCCTGTCTTGCCTCGCCGGCCCAATCTGATACCGAATGGGCCGCTTTCCGGTGTCGGCACCAGACGGAGAAGGCATGATCCTGCTGGAAACGCTTTTTGGTTGGGGAACGCTCTGGCTGGCTGCGGCCGGCGTGGTTTACACGATTTTGGCGACCCTGCTGATCCGGCCCCGCCTGGTCGCAAAACCATCCCCGCAAGATGGTCCCGGCGTCACCCTGCTGAAGCCGCTTCATCTGGACGAACAGGGGCTGGAAGAAAACCTGCACAGCTTTTTCGAGCAGCACTATGGCGGTCCGCTTCAGATCATCTTCGGAGTCCGCAGCCAGTCGGATCCGGCGCTTCGGATTGCCCGAAACCTGCATAAGAGGTTTCCGCAGTGTGACGTACACTTCGTCGTCGATCCCAGCTCCGATGGCATCAACCCGAAGGTCGCGAATCTGATGAACATGCTTGGGCACGCCAAGCATGAATTCCTCATCCTGAGCGACAGCGATATCGCCGTATCCCGGGATTATGTTCGCACCATTGTCGCGGAGCTTTCGTCGCCAAACGTGGGCGCGGTCACTTGCATGTATCGCGGCGATCCGGCCGCCAATCTGTGGGCCGTGCTCAAGGCGATGCACATTGATTATGCGTTCCTGCCGAATGTTGTCACGGGCACGGCGCTCGGCCTGGCGGCGCCGTGCTTCGGCTCTACCGTCGCGTTACGTCAGAGCACGCTCGGCGAGATCGGCGGATTCAAGGCGATGTCGCGCCATTTGGCCGATGACTACGAGATCGGCCGCGCCGTCCGGGACCGGGGATATGACGTGAAGATCTCCTCGATCGTGGTGAAGCACTCCTGTTCGGGGGAGGGATTGTCCGACCTGGTGCGCCACGAACTTCGCTGGGCCAGAACGGTGCGTCTGCTGAACGGCCCGGGGTATCTGGGCAGCGTCGTGACTCATGCGTTTCCATTGGCTGTCATCGCTTCCGGCGCCTTGGCGTTTTCTGTTACGTCGTTGTTGATCCTTGCCGGCGCACTGGCAGCCCGGCTGTGCCTCGCATGGCGCATTCGCGCAGTCCTGGGTTCCCAGGCCGGACCGCTTTGGCTGCTGCCGATCCGGGATTTGCTGTCGTTTGGCGTTTTTTTGGCTTCTTTCTTCGGCAATTCCGTTTACTGGAGGGGCACCCGTTACCTGACAAGGGCCGGTGGGGTCCTGGCGCAACAATAAGGTATGGCGATGCTGAAAACGCTTTTCCTCCAGGCTCCTTCATTCGACGGGTTCGATGGCGGTGCCGGCGCCCGCTACCAGATGAAGAGGGAGGTGCGCTCGTTCTGGTATCCGACATGGCTCGCCCAACCTGCCGCCATGATCGAAAACTCCAGGCTGATCGATGCGCCGCCGCACGACCTCAAACTGGCGGACGTGCTTCCCGAAGTCCGCAACCGCGATCTGGTGGTGATGCACACCTCGACTCCTTCCTTCAAGTCCGATGTGCGCACCGCAGAGCGCCTGAAGGAAGAAAATCCCGATCTCAAAATCGGTTTCATCGGCGCGAAAGTTGCCGTCGAGCCGGAGAAGAGCCTGATCGCGGGACCGGCTATCGATTTCGTTGCGCGCAACGAATTCGACTTCACGATCAAGGAGGTCGCCCAGGATCGTCCGTGGTCGGACATCAAAGGCATTTCATACCGCAACAAGGAAGGCGCGATCGTCCACAATGAAGACCGTGGAATCCTCGAAAACATGGACGATCTTCCCTGGGTGACGCCCGTCTACAAGCGCGACCTGACGATCGAAAAATATTTCGGCGGGTATCTGAAGCACCCTTATCTCTCGTTCTACACCGGCCGGGGCTGCAAATCGCGCTGCACCTTCTGCCTTTGGCCGCAAACCGTTGGCGGACATAAATACCGCGTGCGGTCCGTCCGGGACGTGGTGGAAGAGGTGAAGTGGGCGAAGTCCGCGATGCCCCAGGTCAAGGAATTCTTTTTCGACGATGATACGCTGACCGACAATCTGCCTCGCGTCGAAGCCATCGCGAAGGAATTGGGAAAAATCGGAGTCACCTGGTCGTGCAACGCCAAGGCAAACGTGCCACGCAGGACTTTGGAGGTCTTAAAAGATAACGGACTACGCCTGCTTCTCGTGGGTTATGAATCCGGCAACCAGAAGATTCTTCACAACATCAAGAAAGGCCTGCTGGTCGAGGTTGCGCGGCGTTTCACCAAGGATTGTCACGCGCTTGGCATCGTCATCCACGGCACCTTCATTCTCGGACTGCCGGGCGAGACAAAGGATACGATTCAGGAAACACTTAATTTCGCGAAGGAAATCAATCCCCATACCATCCAGGTTTCGCTCGCCGCGCCCTATCCGGGGACATTTCTCTACAAGCAGGCGAAGGAAAACAACTGGCTTCATAACGAAGAGATCGACCTTCTGACGAACGAAGGAACGCAAATCGCGCCGCTGAGCTATCCGCACTTGAATCACACGGAGATCTTCAATTCGGTGGAGGAGTTCTACAAGAAATTTTACTTCCGCCCGTCCAAGATTGCCTCGATTCTCGGCGAGATGCTCGTCAGTCCCGAGATGATGAGGCGGCGCCTGCGCGAGGGCGTCGAATTCTTCCAGTTCCTGCGCCTGAGGGAAGACGCGGCATAAGTCGTCGCCGTTAATGCAATTTCGGAGACGCGCGTGAACAGCACGGCAATTGCATTTCCCGATGTGGCTTGCGATGCGCAATGCTCGCCGCCGCACGAACCCGTCCTCATCGGAAGCGAGGCGCACAAAATTCTCTTTTGCCGCACGCTTCTCGACACCTTCAACCCTTACAAGCCCGCCGTCATCGACTGGCCGAAGCTGGACGACGACGCCCGCGACCGCCTCGTCAATCTGCCCATCTGGGACATTGCGGTGCAGACCGAAAATCGCGCCGGACTGAACGTTTGCTCCTATGCGGAAACCATCGCCGATCCTTTGCTCAACAAGGCCATCAATCTCAACGGCTTCGAGGAGCGCAGGCACCGCCATGTGCTGGCCAACCTGGTGCAGGCCTATGGCATCAAGCTGGGTCCGGAGGCCGCCTATCGCCGCCCCCGCAATCCCGAATGGGCTTTCATGGTGACCGGCTACAGCGAATGCATCGACAGCTTTTTCGCTTTTGGCCTGTTCGAACTCGCGAGACGGTCGGCGTTCTTTCCGGCTGAGCTGGTGGAAACCTTCGAGCCGGTGATGCAGGAGGAAGGCCGCCACATTCTGTTTTTCGTCAATTGGGCGGCGTGGCACCGGCATAATATGGCTTTGTGGCGGCGGCCTTTGTTCGACGTCAAACGCTTGGGTGTCTGGGCTTTTCTCATCTGGGAGAGGTTGAGCATCGCGCGCGATGTGAACGGTAACCCGCAGGACAGCAATTTTACGGTCACCGGCGCCAAGGAAGTGGGTGTGGATGTGAGCCTCTCCGAGCTGATGAATATCTGTCTCTCCGAAAACGATCGCCGTCTCGGCATTTACGATTCACGGCTGCTGCGTCCTGTCACCGTGCCCCTGCTCGTCCGTTTTGCGCGACGCTTCCTGCGGTCGCCAAAGCGTCCGGCGACGGCCTAAGCACGCAAGTGAAACCCGGCGTTGTCATTGCCGCGCTCGCCGGCGTTGGCCTGGGCGCATACCTCGTCTTCTACCTTGGCGTTGGCGCGATATTCGTGGCCGCCGCCAGGGTGGGGTGGTGGGGGTTTTGTCTTATCTGCGTGCTTGGTCTCCTGCTTTTTGCGGTGTTGGGTATCGCCTGGTCCGCGCTCGTTCCCCGGCAGTCCTTGTCAGGCTTGGCAACTTTCATCTGGGGTCGTGCGGTTCGCGATTCCGCATCGGAGGTGCTTCCGTTTTCCCATGTCGGCGGCATCGTCATAGGGGCACGCGCAGTGATCCTGCGTGGCGTTGGCGCGCCGATGGCATTTGCTTCCACTATTGCCGATGTCACAACGGAAATGACGGCACAGGTGGTCTACGTGCTGGTCGGAATCGCCATTCTTGTCGCCCGCGCGCCAAAGTCGGTTTCGGCCGAATGGCTCGCCAACACGGCAACCGCCGCCGCCTTTATCGGGGCGTTGTTCGCCGTCGCTTTTCTGATGATCCAGAAGCGGGGTTTCGCTTTTGCCGAGAAGATTGCGGCTCGCATACTGCCCGGGAACAACGCGCTGGCAGGCGTTTTTCAGAACGCAATGGAATCGATTCATGCTGCCCCGTGGCGGGTGGTTCTTTCCGTCATCCTGCATCTCGGGGGCTGGTTTGCCGGCGCTCTGGTGACATTCGTGATGGCGCACCTCATGGGTATCCGGGTGGCTTTCGTCTCGATCCTGTCGATCGAAGCTCTGCTCTGCGCCATCCGCAGCGCGGCCATCATTGTTCCCAATGCACTGGGTGTGCAGGAAGCAGCCTATGCGATGCTGATGCCTTTCTTCGGTATTGCCGCAACTTCGGGGGTTGCGCTTTCGCTTCTCAAGCGCGCGCGCGATATCACGATCGGAATACCGATCCTGCTCGTCTGGCAGGCTGCGGAAGGCCGCTTTGCTTTCGGAAAGGATGGTAAAGCGGCATTGTCGATCAAGGAAAAACGACTGCCATGAGCTCCCGCGATACGGTGCTCGTAACCGGCGCCTCAGGCTTTGTGGGTTCGGCCGTAGCGCGATTGTTGTGCGCACGCGGCTTCGATGTTCGCGTGCTCGTTCGGGGCTCAAGCCCTCGCGCCAATCTCGCAGGATACGAATGCACAATTGTTGAGGGGGATATGCGCGAACCGGCCGATATGCGTGCCGCCATGCAGCGCGTCCGCTATCTGTTTCATGTGGCGGCCGATTACCGGCTTTGGGCGATGGATCCGGAACAAATCGTCCACAACAATCTCGTTGGTACGCGCGTCGTCATGGAGGCGGCTCGAAACGCCGGCGTGGAACGTATCGTCTATACCAGCAGCGTCGCTACCCTAAAGCCAGGAACTCTGGCTATGCCCTCGGACGAGACGCAGCGACTGGAGGAAAGCGCGGCGATCGGGGCCTACAAGCGAAGCAAGGTTGCCGCCGAACGACTGGTCGAACGCATGGTGCAAGAAGGCTTGCCCGTGGTGATCGTAAATCCATCGACCCCTGTCGGACCGCGCGATATCAAGCCCACGCCGACCGGGCGGATCATTGTGGAAGCGGCATCGGGGCGGATGCCCGCCTACGTCGAAACGGGCCTCAATCTTGTCCATGTAGACGACGTAGCCGAAGGACATCTCCTCGCTTTCGAAAAGGGCGCGATCGGTGCATCGTATATTTTAGGAGGCGAAAATGTGCGCCTGAAGGAAATGCTGTATGTCATTGCCGGCCTTGCGGGCCGCAGGCCGCCGCGAGTCAGGCTTTCGCGCTCGGCACTCCTGCCGTTGGCGCATGTTGCCGAAGCCATCGCCCGCTGGAGGTCGAAAGAACCCTTCCTGACTGTCGACGCGTTGAGAATGAGTGCGCATCACATGTTTTTTACCTCCGCAAAAGCGCAAACGGAGCTTGGTTATCACGCATGCCCCTATGCCAAGGGTTTGGCCGACGCACTGGTCTGGTTTCGCGCCGCCGGTTATGTGCGATGACGTGGTTGGTACTCGTCCCGCTTGCAATCTGGATCTACCTGCTTCTTGGACGCGGCATGTTCTGGCGACTGCGCGAGCGCGACAATCGCGACGAGCCGGTTCTTTTACCCGAGGTCTGGCCTTCCGTGGCAGTCATTGTTCCGGCACGCAACGAAGCCGATGTGATCGCCGATGCGTTCGGCAGTCTCTTGCGACAAGATTATCCGGGCGCGTTCCGCATTGTGCTCATGGACGATCAAAGCACGGATGGAACGGCTGACGCGGCGTTGGCAAGAACGCGGGAATTCGGCGACCAAACGCGCGCGCAGGTGGTTGCAGGGACTTTGAGACCGTCGGGGTGGACCGGCAAATTGTGGGCCATGCAGCAGGGTGTAAGACATGTGCTGCGCGAAGGCTCTCCGGATTACTGGCTTTTCACCGACGCCGACATAAGACACTCGCCTGACAATCTTCGCCGCCTCGTCGCGCGCGCCGAAGAGAGGCGGTTGGTGCTTGTCTCGCTGATGGCAAAACTTCATTGCGGAAATTTCGCCGAGAAGTTGCTGATTCCCGCCTTTGTCTTTTTTTTCGACATGTTGTTTCCTTTCGCATGGGCGAACGATCCGGCGCGACGCACCGCCGCCGCCGCGGGCGGATGCATGCTGGTCCGTTGCCAGGCGTTGGTCGCCGCAGGTGGTCTTGATACGATCAGAGAGGAGATCATCGACGACTGCGCACTGGCTCGTATTATGAAATCGAAAGGGCCTATCTGGCTGGGACTGACGAAGCGCGCAACAAGCCTGCGTCCTTATGGGGGGGCGGGCGAAATTCGTCGCATGATCGCCCGCTCTGCCTATGCGCAGCTGGATTATTCGCCGCTGCTGCTCGCGGGCGCGGTTGTTGGCATGCTTCTTGTCTATGCCATCGGACCACTATTTGCATTGTTCGGCACCGGGATTGTACGTCTTCCGGCAGCGATCGTCTGGGCGCTCATGGCGCTGGCCTTTCAACCCATGCTGCGCTTCTATCGTCTTTCACCGTTGTGGGGATTGCTGTTGCCCGTCATTGGCGTGCTGTACACGGCCTTCACGGTTGATTCCGCCCTGCAATATTGGCGCGGCAACGGGGGGATGTGGAAAGGCCGCGCGCAGGCAATTGCGCGAATGACATGACCAACATGAATACGACCGTGGGATCGCTGTCTTCCGGCAAAGGGCATCGCGACGAGAATTTCCCGGTTGCTTCGTATCTGATTCATTCTCGACATCGACGTCCCATTTTGGCGTTCTATCGGTTTGCGCGGGTTGCGGACGACGTCGCCGATCATCCAAAGCTCCAGGCCGCCGAGAAGCTGCGTGTGCTGGATGATATGCGCCGCTCTCTCCTGGACGAATCAGACGTCGCGCCCGATGCGGTTTTGCTGCGGTCGATACTCCGGGATCGGCAACTGACGGCAGAACATGCGCTCGATCTGCTGGAGGCCTTCCGCCGCGATGTAACCAGACTGCGCTATGAAACCTGGGACGAACTGATGGACTATTGCCGCTATTCGGCGATGCCGGTGGGACGCTTCGTGCTCGACGTCCATGGAGAGGCGAAGTCTCTCTGGCCGGCATCCGATGCTCTGTGCGCGGCGCTGCAGATCGTCAATCATCTGCAGGACTGCGGCCGGGACTATCGCGCGCTTGACCGCGTCTATATTCCACAAGCGATGCTCGCAGCCGCAGGTCTGACTGTCGATGTACTGGGGGCCGATCACGCCTCTCCCGCACTGATGCGCGTGATCGAATCGCTGGCGCAAAACACCGGCACGTTGTTAGCGCACGCAAAACCATTTTCCGGACAAATTTTCGATTTTGGACTCGCGCTTGAGGTGAGCATCATTCAGCGTCTGGCGGAAGATCTTGTCCGCCGCCTTATATCCCGCGATCCATTGAGCGAACGCGTGCACCACCGACCCGCCGAGGCGTTGCGATTGGCGGCCGCGGCGGCGATGGGCTTTGTGGCCGATCGTCCGCGCACGCGTAGCGCACGCAAAAGTCTGGCTGTGTCGCATCGATGAGGCCGCGTGCCGAAGACACGCCGGTGACGGCTGCCGTGGAAATGAAAGCCGCCGGCAGTTCATTTTACGCTGCGATGCGTGTGCTCCCGAAAGCACAGCGCGAAGCAATGTATGCGATCTATGCCTTCTGTCGCGCCGTAGACGATATCGTCGATGATGCGCAGGGAAATCGCGTCGAACGTGCCCAGCAGCTTGAGTCCTGGCGCCATGATGTTGAAGCATTGTTCCGGGGCGGAGAGGGAGGGTGCGCAGCATTTCTCCGGCACCACATACAACGCTTCGGACTCCGCAAGGAGGACTTTCTTGGGGTGATCGACGGGATGACGATGGACGCCGTGGAGGATATCCGGGCGCCCGAACTCGCCATCCTCGATCTTTACTGCGACCGTGTAGCAAGTGCCGTCGGACGGCTATCGGTCAAAGTATTCGGCATGGAGGAGGAACCCGGCCATGAGTTGGCCCATCACCTTGGGCGGGCATTGCAACTCACCAATATCCTGCGCGATCTCG
The DNA here is from genome assembly GCA_036511745.1 of Rhizomicrobium sp. Taxonomy (GTDB): domain Bacteria; phylum Pseudomonadota; class Alphaproteobacteria; order Micropepsales; family Micropepsaceae; genus Rhizomicrobium. The sequence continues at coordinate 868 of DATCBQ010000133.1, read as the reverse complement.
ATGAAGATGCCGAAATCGGTCGGCTCTATCTTCCGGCCGAATTTCTTTTAGAGGCTGGCGTCACGGAGCGTGAGCCATCGAAGGTGCTCTCCACTCCCTCCGTGGACGAAGCCGCCCGGAGGCTGGCGCGAATAGCGCACGAACATTATGCGCAGGCACGGCGCGTTCTGCGCAAACGTCCAATTGGGCTTTTACGCGCGCCGCGGCTGATGGGCGCCGTTTATGCGCGAATCCTCGTGAGGATGGAGAGGCACGGTTGGGCGCCTCCGCGAAAGCGCGTGCACATCGGCAAAAGCGAGCTCGTCCTCATTCTGCTGCGACATGGTCTGATGGGATGAGTGAAGGTGTCGTTTACGTCATCGGCGCAGGGCTCGCCGGTCTTTCTGCGGCAACCGCGATTGCGGAGCAGGGAAGGCGCGTCGTCGTGATCGAAGCGGCGTCGCAGGCCGGCGGCCGCTGCAGATCGTATTTTGATTCTCAGCTCGGCCAGGTGATCGACAATGGCAATCATTTTGTGCTCTCCGGCAATCACGCGACGATGCGATACCTTCGCAGGACCGGTGCGCAGGACGGGCTGGTAGGCCCGAATAAGGCCGGTGTCCCCTCCGTCGATATCCGTACCGGACGTCGCTGGGCGATCTTACCCAACGACGGGTTATTCCCGTTCTGGCTCTTCGACAGGCGTCGTCGCGTTCCCGACACTCGGGTTCTGGACTATATTGAAATCGTAAAGCTTCTGAGGATTGGCGGCGATCGCCCCCTTGGCGAGGTGCTGGCTTGCCGCGGCAGGTTGTGGGAACGCCTGTTACAACCGATCTTCGTCGGCGCGCTCAACACCGAGCCGGAGATTGCGTCGGCGGCACTCGCT
>DATCBQ010000132.1:0-6491 GCA_036511745.1 Rhizomicrobium sp. | reverse complement strand
GGCGCCTATGCCTTGCGTCTTACCGCCGCTTCGCTCGGCGCGGCGATCGTTCGCATTTTCGGCTACAGCGTCCAGGGCCTGGCCGCGCGCCAGCCGATCCTTTGCCTGTTGTTCTATCTCATTCCTCTTGCCGGAGCGGCGGTCGGCGTGGCCGATATGTCGGGCTTCAGTCCGGGCGAGTTTTTTCAACGGTTTTGGCCGCGCCCCCCCGAGCCTGCGACATGATTTGGTCGTGGACGCTTCACAAGTATCTTGGGCGCCAGTTCCTCGTCGGGGTGGGCATTGTCATGTCCCTATTCCTGTTCCTCACTTTTTCGATCGATTTCGTCGATCTCGTCGACCGGACCGCCGACAAGCATGTGCCGCCGGAAGCCATTGCAGCAATGTGCATCTTTCAATTGCCCGACCTCGGCATGAAGCTTCTTCCTTTCGCTGTGCTGCTGGGAGCGGTGTTCGCTTTCGTCCGGCTGTCGCGCAGCCACGAATTGCTGGCGATCCGCGCGGCAGGCTTCTCGGCCTGGAACGTGCTCGCCGCTCCGCTCAGCGTTTCCGCCGCGCTCGGTATTGTCGCGGCGTTGCTGTTCACACCCCTGTCCGCGCGGATGCTCGCCGAGTTCGCGCAACTGGAAGCCAAGTACATCCATGGCCAGGCTTCGCAGCTCGCCGTGTCGAGCAACGGGCTCTGGCTGCGTCAGGGTGACGCCAGCGCCCAGTCGGTCATCCATGCTCTTCATGTCGCCCGGCAGGGCGTGCAGCTCGAGGACGTGATCGTATTTCTCTATGGCGCCCGGGACAAATTTCTGGGTCGAATCGACGCAAGCTCCGCCGCGCTGGACAACGGGTCCTGGACGCTGCACAACGCCTTTGTCAGCAATCTCGACGGCAATCCGAAGCCCTATTCGCGGTATTCGTTGCCCACGACATTGACCCCGGCACGCATTCAGGAAAGCTTTGCATCGCCCGACACGCTTTCGTTCTGGACGTTGCCCAGCTTCATCGGCGCTGCGCGACGGGCGGGGTTTTCCGCGACGCGCTATTTGCTATACTTCGACTCGCTTCTGATGTTGCCGGCCCTGTTCGCGGCAATGGTGCTGATGGCCGCGAGTTTCTCGCTGCGCCTGGCGCGGCTGGGTGGCTTGGGACGCGTTATTTTGTTGGGCGCGATTGCCGGGTTCGGAGTGTATTTTTTCAGCAACGTCGCCACCGCGCTTGGTGAGACGGGTATTTTGCCGGTCCCCCTGGCGGCAGCAGCTCCCTCCACCATCGCCATACTCGTTGGTCTATCGCTCGTCTTCCATAATGAGGACGGCTGAAAATGCTTCTGAGGAGATGCCTCGAGATAGCCTGCTTGGCAGCGTTGTGTGGGCTCGCAATTGTGCCCGAGCCTGGGCTGGGCGCAACCGGGCAGTCAAAACCGGGTCAATCTGCCATCCTCGGTCCACGCGGCAGCCCGATGCTGCTGCGCGCCGATCGGATCGATTACAACCTCAATACATCCGTCACCGTGGCGCGCGGACATGTCGAGATCGATTACAACGACCGTATCGTCGAAGCAGACACGGTCACCTACGACCAGAACAGGGACATCGTAACGGCCGACGGTCATGTCGTCATGCTGGCGCCGGATGGAAACGTCGTTTTTGCCACTCGTTCCGTCCTTACCGACCAGATGCGCGACGGTGTTATCGACAGCATGGCCGCTCTTATCGGACTGAATGGAAGGATGGTTTCGGCTCATGCCACGCGCACAGGCAATGTACGCATTGTTGCCAGGTCGGGCGTGTTCACCGCCTGCAAGGTCTGCAATCAACCCGGCAAGCGCACGCCATTATGGTCCGTGAAAGCCAAGCGCGTCGTTTACGACGAGCTGGGGCACCGGATTTATTATCGCGACGCTGTCATCAATGTCCTGGGCGTGCCGGTTTTGTATACACCGTTTTTTACGAATCCCGATCCCACGGTGAAGCATTCGTCGGGCATTCTGCAGCCGGAAATTGGTTCGCACACTACGCTCGGCTACGTCCTGCGCGTTCCCGTCTATATCGCATTCAGCGATTCCCAGGACATGACGGCGGCGCCGCTGATCACCCAGGAGGGCGGCGAGCAGCTCGAGATCGAGTATCGCCAGAGGTGGACTGACGGCGGCATGTGGCTGCAGGCCAGCGTCGCCAACGATCCGCACGCCGGTCTCTATGAAAACCTGGATCAAACCTACAGCTCGCTCTTCGGCTCGGGCATCATTCCGATAAACGATACATGGCATGCGGGCTTCGACGCCCAGCTCACGTCTTACGCCACCTATCTGCAGCGCTATGACATGAATGTCTCGGATCGACTGACGAACGATCTGTTTCTGGAAGGCATCAGCGGCCAAAGTCGTTTTGCACTGACCGGCTATTTTTTCGAAGGCCTCAGGGCGACGGACAACAACAACCTGTTCCCCGTCGTGCTGCCGCTCGTTGAGTACACCTATATTCCGCAGGACGACGTACTGGGAGGAGACTTTCAGTTCAACTTCAATACTACGGCCGTATCGACGCGTATCGGAGAAGACGACCAGCGCGCCAGCGCTGCGATGACGATGCGATGGCCCTTTGTTTTTTCCAACGGCCAACTCCTGACGTTGCAGGCGGAGGCCCGCGGCGACGCGTACCATCTGAGCAATGTCAACGCACTCGGTCCGACCGGCTTCCCCGACACCCAGTATGTGACGCGCGGTGCGCCGTATATCGCCCTGGATTGGAGATGGCCCTTTGTTTCGCCCGGAATCTGGGGCATGAACGCGTTTGTTGTCCAACCGATCGTTCAACTCGTTGCCGCTCCGTATGGCGACAATCCTCCCGCCTTGTTGCAGCTCAACAACGCCGGCGTCGGCGTCCTGAATGGCGACAGCGCGGATTTCGAACTGGATGAAACCAACATTTTCGATTTCGACCGCCTGCCTGGCTACGATCTGGTTGAAAGCGGACCCCGCGCCACCATCGGCACCGAAATGGAAGCCTTCTATCCCTCGGGATCGGTCGAGTTTTTGGTAGGGCAATCCTATCGCCTGAAACCGAATCCGGTACTCGCAGAGGTATCGCCGCTGGCAGGTTCCGGATTTGCGGGCACGACCTCCGACCTGGTAAGCCGTCTGACGATCAATTTCCTGCCCCATCTGAGCGTCAGCGATCGCATCGACATCGACGAAACAGGCGACCTTGCACGCAACGAAGTTTACATCGATGCCAATTACGGGCGCTCGTCCGTGGAAATCAATTATTTGCGGGTTCCCCCGGCAGAAGAATTGCTGGGTCTGGGAACCCGCGAGGAAGTCAAGGGACAGGCGCTCATAGGCCTGTGGGATTATTGGCTTGTCTATGTAGCAGCCCAGCGCGATCTGGCGGCAAGCCAGATGATCAGCGAAGAAGTCGGCATCGGCTATCAGGACGAATGCTTCGGCGCGTCCCTATCCTACGTGCGCGATTTTACCCAGTTTCGCGATCTCGTGCCTTCCTCGTCCGTTCTTTTCCGAATCAGTCTGCAGACCAGCGAACAACCGGAACCGCAAACCACCGTCTTCCCGAAACACCTCTATTCCGGCGAAGTCCTTTGACCCGAGGAAGAAATTGCCTATTGTCGAGCGCCCGGGCCTGCGGTGGTGGGGTCGCGGATGTGCCCGACCGAACGAAGAATGGTAGAAGACCAGTCCCTTGCTCAATAAATATCGGACGCTCGCCCTGCTTGGCGCCTCTGTGCTTGCCTTTGCGGCTGCGGGCTTGCCCGCTGTCGCGCAAAATAAACAGGCATCGCAGACCCGACTTGCCTCGAATCCTCCGGCCGAATCCCAGCCGTCTGCCGCGCAGCTTGCCGGTTCCGTCGCAAACAACGGCGACGGGATCGCCGCCATCGTCAACGACACGCCAATCTCCAACTATGATCTTCAGCAGCGAATGGCGCTTTTTCTCGCCACTTCCGGAGTTCGTCCAAATGCCGACCAGCTCAAATCGATCCGCGAGCAGGTGTTGAAGCAGCTCGAGACCGAACGAATCGAGTTGCTGGAAGCACAGAAGAACAACACGACGATTTCCACGGTGGATGTCGACAAGGCGATCGGCAATATCGTCAGCGACAATCATTTGACGCTGGATCAACTGAAGAAAATGCTCGTGCAGTCGGGTGTCGACATGGCGACCCTGCGCTCGCAGATTTCAACCCAATTGGCCTGGTCGAAGACGGTGCAGGACCAATATGGCGACAGCGTTCATATCTCGCCGGAAGAAGTCGGCGAAGAGCTTGCCCGCATCAAGAACGGCGCCAACAAGCCGCGCTTTCATGTCGGCGAGATATTCGAGGCGGTGGACACGCCGGAGCAGAATGCCAAGGTCCTGAAGGACGTGACCGATCTTTACAACCAGATCGAATTGGGTGCGCCGTTCTCTGCCGTGGCGAGGCAGTTCAGCCAGAATCCGACGGCGGCGCAGGGTGGCGATTTGGGATGGGTGCAGGAGGGTCAGCTTCCTTCCGAACTCGATGCGGCACTGAAGACAATGCGGCCGGGCGATGTGAGCCAACCGATTCGCTCATCGGGCGGTTATTACATTCTGCAATATCGCGACAGGCAGGAACCGGCAGGTACCAAGCTGCCGGACGCAGCGCAGCTGACGGCAAATCCATCGGGCGCCTTGCCTCTTGCCCGGGTGCTCCTGCCGATCGGTCCCAAGCCTGCAAAGGATTTGACGGATCGCGCGATGCAGGTGGCGGCAATGCTGCGATCGCATATCGCAGGCTGCGAGCATTTGCAGCAGGTTGCCGCCAAAATTCCGGGCGCCCAGTACTTCAATCTCGGAACAATGCGCCTGACGGATTTAAGCCCGGAGATTCAGGGCGCGCTGAGCAAGACCGAGGCGGGCGACAGCACCGTCCCGTTTTCTTCCTCCGCCGGCGTCGAGATCATCGTGCGATGCGACAAACCGGTTCCAAGGCTGACCGAACAAACGATTCCGACGCGCGATCAGGTCGAGCAGGAGCTCTACGAGGGCCAGATGTCGGTGCTCGCACGGCGCTATCTGCGCGATTTGCGGCGTGATGCCGATGTCGAGACCCGCTGAGGCCCGCGCGCCGCTTTTCGTCACAATGGGCGAACCCGGAGGTATTGGTCCCGAGGTTGCCGTTGCTGCCTACAAGTCTCTCGGTGGCGTTGCCGGCAACTATCCCCTGCGACTGGTGGGCGATGCGGAGGTTTTCCGCGCTTATGCACCGCTCGACGACGAGGCAATTGTTGCGTGCTCCCGGTGCGAAGGATGGACTCCCGGTTTTGCCGATCCCGGCAACGCGCCGGCCGTGACCGCTGCGATCGCGGCCGCCGTGCAGGCGGCACTTCAGGGTCTCGCATCCGGGATCGTCACCGGGCCCGTTCAAAAGGCGTCGCTGATGCAGGCGGGTTTTGAATTTCCCGGGCATACCGAATATCTCCAGCACCTGACAGGCGCGAAACACGCCGTGATGATGCTTGTCGGAGGGGGGCTTCGCACCGTCCCGCTGACGATCCACACCGCCATACCGGATGTGCCGTCCCGCATTACAAAATCCGGTATTGTCGAGACGGCCCGAATTGTTCTGGCGTCGCTGGCGCGCGATTTCTCAATTAAACACCCCCGACTTGCCGTTGCGGGCCTTAATCCGCATGCCGGAGAGGAGGGAAGGCTTGGGCGAGCGGAAATCGAGACGATCACACCCGCCATCGCGGAATTGCGGGCCCAGGGCTTTGCCGTGTCCGGTCCGCATCCCGCAGATACGCTGTTCCATGCCGAAGCACGCGCGCGCTACGATGCAGCGCTTTGCATGTACCACGATCAGGCGCTCATCCCCGTCAAGATGCTCGCCTTCTGGGAGGGCGTGAACGTAACCCTTGGCCTGCCCATCGTGCGCACGTCGCCCGATCACGGCACTGCCCTTGCAATCGCCGGGCAGCACAAAGCCGATCCGCGGAGCATGATCGCTGCGATCAGGCTGGCAGCGACCATGGCCGATGCGCGCCGACATTGATCGGCTTCCGCCGCTGCGCGAGGTCATTGCCGCGCACGGCCTTCGCGCCAGGAAATCGCTGGGACAGAATTTCCTGCTCGATTTCAATCTTACGCGCCGCATTGCGCGTGCAGCGGGACCGCTGGAAGGCTGCACGGTTTACGAAGTGGGCGCGGGACCGGGCGGATTGACGCGCGCGTTGCTGATGGAAGGCGCGGCGCACGTCATCGCCGTGGAACGCGACGAGCGCTGTTTGGGCGCTCTCGCGGAAATTGCGCAGCACGATCGCGCACGGGTGCAAATCGTTTCCGCCGATGCGCTCGTTCTCGACGAGCGCAGCCTGTTCCACAGTCTGAATGTTTCGAAACCCATCCGCGTCGCGGCCAATCTTCCCTACAACATCGGCACCGCGCTCCTTGTAAAGTGGCTTTCCGCGCCCGCATGGCCGCCGTTCTGGCAGAGCCTGACATTGATGTTCCAGCGTG
>DATCBQ010000131.1:0-89205 GCA_036511745.1 Rhizomicrobium sp. | reverse complement strand
CGCCGGCGGCGATGGCCTCGCCGTGCAGCGCCTCGGCGCCGACGTGGCGATCGCCGTGACGAAACAGCAGCCCCGTCAGCGCGACGCGTTGCCTGGTGGGACGCAGGCCCGCGCGCTTGAGCCGGGCGACGGCGTCGTCATCGTATCGCGGCGTTTTCGCGGTCATCGGCTCCGTCCGGCGCACCGGCCCTTGCGTCGCTGCCGCGCGGGCCTCATCTTTGCTGGTATGATCCGAGCATTTACGGTTAGAACGTTTTCAAGGTCAAACACGTTGGCATCCTGTCGCGTTTGTCAAGCCAAACCGTGGCGGAGCCGAATCGGGTGATTTCCATGCCGGGACGCAAATCGAGTTTCGACTTCCAGAGCCTTCTGGCCTGCGCCCGCGGCGAGCTTTTCGGAGAAGGCAATGCACGGTTGCCGCTGCCCCCGATGCTGATGTTCGACCGTATCACGCACATCGCCGAACAGGCCGGCGGCCACGACAAAGGTGTCGTGGAAGCCGAATTGGACGTGCATCCCGATCTCTGGTTTTTCAAATGCCATTTCCAGAACGATCCCGTCATGCCGGGCTGCCTTGGCCTTGATGCGATGTGGCAGATGGGTGGGTTTTTTCTTGGCTGGCTCGGCGGACTGGGGAAGGGACGCGCGCTCGGCGTGGGCGAAGTCAAATTTTCGGGCATGGTGCTGCCGACGGCCAAACTTGTCAGTTATTACATCGAGTTCAAACGCGTGATCATGCGCCGGTTGGTTGTCGGGGTCGCGGACGGGATCATGAAGGTCGACGGCAAGGTCATCTATGAAGCGAAGGATCTGCGTGTGGGCCTGTTCAGCGACGCAGGCCAATCGGCCGAACAGATTGCCGCCGCGCCGGCGTGAATTGTCTGCGGGTGAAGTAAGGAAGGAACGCCAGTCATGAGACGTGTCGTCGTCACCGGCATGGGCATCGTCTCGTCCATTGGCAACAATGTCGAGGAGGTTGTTTCCTCCCTGCGCGACGCCAAATCTGGCATCGCTGCGGCTGAGGATTACAAGAGGCTCGGGTTTCGCTGCCAGGTGCATGGCAGCCCGCAGATCGATCTGGAAGCGTCCATCGACCGGCGCGCGCGGCGGTTCATGGGCGATGGCGCGGCTTACAACTTTCTCGCGATGGAGCAGGCGTTGCGCGACTCCGGGCTGGAGGAAAAGGACATCGTCAACGAACGCACCGGTCTCATTATGGGCTCCGGCGGCCCGTCGACCCGGGCGATCGTGGCGGCCGCCGATACGGCCCGCGATGCTGGCCGAGGACCCAAGCGGGTGGGACCTTTCGTCGTGCCGAAGGCCATGTCGTCAACCTGCTCCGCGGTGCTGTCGACCTGGTTCAAAATCAAGGGCGTCAATTATTCGATCAGCTCCGCCTGCGCCACCAGCGCCCATTGCATCGGCAATGCCGCCGAGCTGATCCAATGGGGAAAGCAGGACATCATGTTCGCCGGCGGCGGCGAGGAGCTCGACTGGACGCTTTCCGTCCTTTTCGACGCCATGGGCGCCATGTCCTCGCATTTCAACGACACGCCGCAAAAGGCCTCCCGCGCGTTCGACAAGAATCGGGACGGGTTCGTGATCGCCGGCGGCGGCGGCACCCTCGTGCTCGAAGAGCTCGAACATGCGAAGGCGCGGGGAGCCAGAATAGTGGCGGAGCTGGTAGGTTACGGCGCCACTTCCGATGGCCACGATATGGTGGCGCCGTCCGGCGAAGGCGCGGCGCGCTGCATGCGCCAGGCGATTTCGACCGTGAAAGGTCCGATCGACTACATCAACGCGCACGGCACCTCGACGCCGGTCGGCGATTTGACCGAAGTCAAAGCCCTGCGCGAGGTTTTCGGTGCGCGCATGCCGCCGATCAATTCGACCAAGTCGCTGACGGGGCATTCGCTGGGCGCGGCCGGCGCCCAGGAGGCGATCTATTCGCTCCTGCAGATGCGCGACGGATTCATCGCCGAAAGCGCAAATATTGAGGAAATCGACCCCGAAGTTTGCGATGCGCCGATCGTGCGCGCCCGAATCGACGGGGCCAAGCTCGAGCGCGTGCTGTCCAACAGCTTTGGGTTCGGCGGCACGAATGCCACGCTCGTCTTCGAACGTTACGCCGCCTGAAGCGTAGCGCGGATGCCGATTGCACAGAAAGATTTGACGCCTCGTCGCCGACCGGTTCCGGAACCAACCACGAAGGGCGATGACGCATGACGGATACCGAAAGCCTGATGCATGGCCGGCGCGGACTGGTGATGGGTGTTGCCAACGACCATTCCATCGCCTGGGGCATCGCGCGCACGCTGGCCGCGCATGGCGCCGAGATTGCATTCACCTATCAGGGCGAGGCGCAGGCCCGGCGCCTGAAACCGCTCGCCGCCTCCATCGGCGCGCCGCTGGTTCTTCCTTGCGATGTCGAAGAGGACGCGCAGCTCGACGAAGCGTTTGCCGCGATCGAAGCGAAATGGGGCACCCTCGATTTTCTCGTCCATGCCATCGCCCATTCCGACAGAAACGAACTCAAGGGCCGCTATGTCGACACCTCGCGGGCCAATTTCATCCGTAGCCTGAGCATCTCCTGCTATTCGTTCACGGCTGCAGCCCAGCGCGCGGCGCGGCTGATGACGCCGTCGTCCAAAGGCGGACGGGGGGGATCGATGCTGACGCTTACCTATATGGGTTCGACACGGGTGACGCCGAACTACAACGTCATGGGCGTGGCGAAAGCAGGACTGGAAGCCAGCGTGCGCTATCTCGCGGCCGATCTCGGTCGCCAGGATATCCGGGTCAATGCCATCTCCGCCGGCCCGATGCGCACGCTGGCGGGCTCGGTGATCGGCGAATCGCGCGGCATCTTTCGCTGGAACAAGGCGCATAGTCCGCTGAGGAAAAGCGTCGCGCTCGAGCAGGTAGGAAATTCCGCGCTCTATCTGCTGAGCGAAATGTCCGGCGGAGTCACCGGCGAGATTCATTTCGTTGATGCCGGATTTCACATCGTTGGCGTGCCGCCAAGCAGCGATCTCACAGGCTGGATCGCGCCAGACGCCGATCGCGGCGAAGAAGGGGGCGACGGCGAGGCTTCTTAGCGCATCGTCGATCGCGTTGTGTGGACGAAGGTCCGCTTTGACGCGCCGACTCCGGACTTCCATCAAATCGTGCTATAATCGACCGAATCATTAGGCGGACCTTCGAGCATGGCGCGCTCCGCAAGACAATCGACGAAGGCGGCGGCGCGACATCCGCACCGGGACGCGGCACGGCTTGCCGGCGAGCTGTATGGGAAAATCCTGAACCGCGACGCCGATCCCGGCGGCTACCGGTACGTGCTTTACTGCCTCGAGAGCGGCAGCAAATCGGTTCAGCAACTTGTCCTCGACTTCATCGCGTCCGACGAGTTCATTGATAGTTTTGCGTCGCGCGAGCCGGCGCACACGGCCAGCCTCGTCAACAAACTGCTGCTTGGCGAGTCGCGACAATCCGACACGGAAATGCAAATGGCGTGTCGCCGGTTTGTGCGATTGGGCTTGCAGCAATACGCGGAGGAAATCGTCCTGTCGCAAGAATATCAGCAGACTACCGGTCCGGATGGCGTGCCGGGCATGGGACACTAATCGGTCACGCTGCGACCCTCATTCCGTAGGATTGCCCGTGAACAACCGGCAACGAGCCGGTTGACGAAAAGTCCCGACAGCCAGCGAATCAGCGGCGACGGCTCTGCAGCTTGTCTGGATAACCCGAGTCCGTAGCACTTCAATCCTGGCAAGAGGAAGTATGGTTGGTTATTCGCAAACGCCGCTTGCGAAAAAGCTCGGCATCAAACCGGGGATGATCGTCCTCACAATCGCGGAGCCACCGGGCTATCGCGATTGGCTGGCCCCGTTCCCTGCCGATGTCGCTTTCGCGTCTACGCCGCGGACGGTCTGCTTCGATATCGTCCACCTCTTTGTAGCCTCGCTGGCCGCGCTCGATCGTGATCTGCCAAAGGCGCGGGCCGCGATGAAGACCAGCGGGGCCATCTGGGTTTCGTGGCACAAGCTGTCCGCGAAAATTCCTACCGATGTCAGTGAAAACGAAGTGCGAAGGCGCGCGCTCGCGAGCGACCTTGTCGATGTCAAGGTTTGCGCGGTGACGGATATCTGGTCCGGGCTGAAACTTGTCGTGCGCAAGCATTTGCGCTGAGATTATCGCCCGGCCTGGACTTTCGCGGCGCGCGCGAAGCGGTCGAACAGATAGTGGCTGTCCATCGGGCCCGGCGAGGCCTCCGGATGGTATTGCACCGAGAACACCGGTTTTCCGTCCATGGCGATGCCGCAATTCGTGCCGTCGAACAGCGACACATGCGTCTGACGCACGCCAGGAGGCAGCGTGGCTCCGTCCACGGTGAAGCCGTGGTTCATCGACACGATCTCGACCTTGCCGGTCTCGAGGTCTTTCACCGGGTGATTGGCGCCATGGTGGCCCTGCGCCATCTTGCGCGTGCGGGCGCCAAGCGCGAGCCCCAGCATCTGATGGCCAAGACAGATGCCGAACAGGGGAAGCTTGCTCGCCACGAGAGCCTGGATTGTTGGAACGGCGTATTCGCCTGTTGCCGCGGGATCGCCGGGACCGTTGGACAGCAGCACGCCGTCTGGTTCGTGGCGCATCACATCTTCGAAGGTCGCCTGCGCCGGCAGCACCATGATCTGCGCGCCATGCCCCGCGAGCTGGCGCAGGATGTTGCGCTTGACGCCATAATCCAGAACCACCGCGCGCCAACTCGGCGGTGCGCTGCTGCCATAGCCTTCATTCCACGCCCAGGGTGTCTGCTCCCAGGCATAGCTCTGTCGGCAGCTCACCTCCTTCGCAAGATCGAGCCCTTCGACCCCGGGAAACGCGCGCGCGGCCGCGACAAGCGCGTCGATGTCGAGTTGGCCGCCGGGCGCATGCACCACCACGCCGTGTGGCATTCCTTTTTCGCGGATGCGCGCGGTCAGGGCGCGCGTGTCGATGCCGGCGAGGCCGGGAATATCATGGACCTTGAGCCAGCGATCCAGCGTCGACAGCGCGCGGTAGTTCGACGGCCGTCCTGCCTCCGCGCGAACCACCACCGCGCGGACAGCAGGATTTGTTGCTTCGATATCTTCGCTGTTGGCGCCGACAATGCCGATGTGGGGGAAGGTGAAGACCACGATCTGTCCCGCGTATGACGGATCGGTCAAAATCTCTTCATAGCCGGTCATCGCGGTGTTGAAGCAGACTTCGCCCACCGCGTGGCCCGCGGCGCCGAACCCGGTGCCCTCGAACACCGTGCCATCCGCCAGCACAAGCGCGCCACGCCCGCGCGAAAGCGCCGCCGCGGTGCTCGCGGCGGTTGCGGGGATGATGTCGGTCATCGGGAGACGCCTCGGATTCGCGGGAAAATAGGAATCCGCGCCGGGCGGGTCAAGCGGTGTCCAAATGGGCAATGAGACTTGAGGCAAAGCCGGGTCCGCATTGAAAAGGAACAATGCGGATTATCCTCGCCGGCTGATTCCGCGGTGGTGCAATCTTGATTTAACGCGAATCAGATACGCTGCATCTACAAAAGACCGCAGACGGGCGGTATCGGTTCACCATGAAGCTGAGCGTATTGGGGTCTGCCGGCACGATTTCGAGCGCATGTCCGGCGGCTTGCGGGGCATAAGGTGGCTGGCGCGGAGGCTAACCTGAACAAACGCGATGGCATGAGCCGGTGATGTCCGGCGGGAACGGTGTGCTGATCATCGTGGAGAATCTTCCGGTGCCCTTCGACCGGAGGGTGTGGTCGGAAGCGCGCACGTTGCGCGACGCGGGCTATGATGTTTCGGTGATCTGCCCGAAAGGCAAGAACGCTACGGCAAAGTTTGAAATCCTCGACGGCATACACATCTTTCGCCATCCGTTGCCGTTCGAAGCGCGCGGCGCCCTCGGCTATCTGCTGGAATACGGCTCGGCACTTTTCTGGGAGCTCTATCTTGCGTTCAAGGTCTACCGCCGGCGTGGCTTCGCCGTCATTCAAGCCTGCAACCCCCCCGATCTGATCTTTCTCGTCGCCGCCATCTTCAAGCTCGCTTTCGGCACTCGCTTCATCTTCGATCACCACGACATTTGCCCCGAGCTGTACGAAGCGAAATTCGGCAGGAAGGGGTTTCTCTGGAAACTCTCCCGCTTTCTGGAACGGAGGAGCTTCCGGCTCGCGGATGTCTCGATCGCGACCAACCAGTCCTATCGCGCAATCGCGATCGAACGCGGCGGCATGGCGCCGGAAAATGTCTTTGTCGTCCGCTCGGGTCCAGATCTGGGGCGCGTCCGCAATCTACCACCCGATCCGGCGTGGAAATGCGGGCGGGCGTATCTGGTGGCTTACGTCGGCGTCATCGGCTATCAGGAAGGCTTGGATTTGCTGCTGGAAGCGGCGGCGCACATCCGCGACGAGCTGAGCCGAAACGATATTCAATATGTGGTTGTCGGCGACGGGCCGGAAGCCGCAAAAGTCCGGCTCATGGCCCGCATCATGCAGCTCGAAGAGATCGTGACGTTTACCGGCCGCGTGGATGACGCCACGCTGTTCTCCGTCCTGTCCACCGCGGATGTCTGCGTGAATCCCGACCGGCCCAACGCGATGAACGACAAGTCGACGATGAACAAAATCATGGAATACATGGCGCTGGGAAAACCGATCGTGCAATTCGATCTGACGGAAGGACGGTTTTCCGCGCAGGACGCGTCACTCTATGCAAGCAGCGCCGTCGATTTTGGCGACAAGATCCTGAATCTGCTCGACGATCCCCAAGCGCGCGCGGCGATGGGACAATTCGGCCGCGCCCGGGTTACGGAAGAACTTGCGTGGCCGCACGAGGTTTCCAAACTGCTGGCAGCTTATGAAGCGGCTTTAGGAACGCGACCGCCGGCTTCGGTGCGTTTGGCGAACACCGCTTCGAACTCCCAGTGAGCGTCAGCCATGTTTCGTCGCGCGAGCGGACGGAAACCCAGATTACACCTCTTCGGGCCGCCGGCCGAAGAGAAACGCCAGGACCACTCCCAATACGCCTGTGGGGGCCCAGGCCGGCAGTGCCAGCACGGCACCGATCCAGCCGGAAACCGACGACGGCAGCGACCGCTCTGCCCACGCATGGAACGCGGCGGCGCTGGATTGGCTCGTCAGGGTCCACACCTGCTCGAGCGAACGCACCGAGATCGCACCGTGCCTTTCCAGCGACGTGACGAGGTCGGCACCCAGCAGCATCAGGCCGATGCCGACCAGAACCAGGCTGATGAATCGCAATACGACAACCATTCGCCCCAGCTCCGGCGTTGTGCTGTCGTCCCCGGCAGCGCCCGAAATTACTCTCTCATTGCCGCGCCTACAACAATCGAAAGCTGGATTTAACCTTGACCGCGCCCGGCCACCGCAAAGGTCATCGCTCGCGCACCGGGTATGGCGTGCCGTCCATGTGCTTGAACCGGCCCTCGCGGCTGTCGATGCGCATGTCGATGTCGGGATAGGTGCAGACGTCGTCCGGCAGGCGTGTGCCGACTTCGAGGCAAAGCGCCATCTGTGTGCCTTTGTTGACGAGGTGGTGCCCGTTCGGGACGTTCTTTGGGAAAGCGGCGCAATCACCGGCGCGAAGAATTTCTTCGCCGGCATCGGCGATCAGCACAACCTCGCCGTCCAGCACCCAGACGAATTCGTCTTCGCGGGAATGCCAGTGCCGCTGACTTGACCACGCGCCCGGCGGCAGATGCAGCAGATTGACGCCGAAATCCGCGAGGCCGCCCGCATCGCCCAGCCGCTGCCGCAACCGTTCGCCCGCTTTCAGATGAAACGGCGATGGATAGGACGAGCCTTTGCGCCCGGGAACGGATTTGACGTCGATCTTCGGCATGGCGTTTTTCCTTTTAGACACAAAGAATCCTGGAGCCATATTGTTCGAGCTTCTTGTCCCGGGTCAGAAGCCTGAAATTTTCATATGTCGCTTGCGCTACGAGCATATGGTCGAACGGATCGCCATGAAGTTTTTCAAGTGTTGCGGCGTGTTCGGCGTGTTGCATCGTGACGGGAATTGATGACACGCCCCGCGCTTCGATGGCGAGCCTGGTCGCGCCCAGATCGATGCGTAGCCGACCCAACGTTTGCTTGATACCAAGTTCCCACCAGCTCGCCGCGCTCATAAAAAGCTCCGACCCGGAATCCGTGATGATCTCCCGAGCTCGTGCGCCAAGACGCCGCGATCCGGCGGGCCACCACACCAGAATGTGGGAGTCGAGCAGGAGCTTCAATCGCATTCGCCGCGAAAGGCCACCAGTATCTCCTCGGGTAACGGGTCGTCGAAATCCGGCCCGATCCAGATTTTACCCTTCAGAAAGCCCGGTTGCCGGTTGGGTTGCCTATTTTTCCCCGGCTTGACGGGCACCAGCCTGGCCACCGGTTTGCCGGCGCGTGCGATCACGATCTCCCCGCCGCTTTCGACTTCGGCCAGCAGGCTCGAAAGATTGGTCTTCGCATCGTGAACGTTGACGGTCTTTTCCAAAGCAAAGTACCCTTAGCCAACTTAGCTAAGGGTACCTTTCGTTCCTGGAAATGTCGAGTGGCGTTCAGCTCGCCTGCTGCTGGCCTTCCGGCGACGGTTCCTGTTTCTTGCTCAGGTCTTCGCCGGTCTGCTGGTCGACGGACTTCATCGACAGCCGCACCTTGCCCCGGTCGTCGAGGCCCAGCAGCTTGACCTTTACGGCATCGCCTTCCTTCACTACATCGGTGACCTTGCCGACACGCTTGGGCGCCAGTTCGGAAATGTGAACGAGGCCGTCCTTGGGACCGAAGAAATTCACGAAGGCGCCGAAATCCATCACCTTGACGACCTTGCCGTCATAGATCGTTCCCACCTCGGGCTCCGACACGATGGTCTTGATCCATTTCAGCGCGGCGCGAATGGACTCGCCGTCCGCCGAGGCGACCTTCACCGTGCCATCGTCCTGGATGTCGATTTTGGCGCCGGTCTTCTCCACGATTTCGCGGATTACCTTGCCGCCGGTGCCGATCACTTCACGGATCTTGTCGGTGGGAATGTGAATCACTTCGATGCGCGGGGCATGTTCGCCCAACTGGTCGCGCGCGTGACCGAGTGCCTTGTTCATCTCGCCCAGAATATGGAGACGGCCGTCTTTCGCCTGATCGAGCGCGACGCGCATGATCTCTTCGGTGATGCCGGCGATCTTGATGTCCATCTGCAGCGAGGTGACGCCCGTGTCGGTGCCCGCCACCTTGAAGTCCATGTCGCCCAGATGATCTTCGTCGCCCAGGATGTCCGACAGCACGGCGAAGCGCGAACCTTCCAGAATGAGGCCCATGGCGATGCCCGCAACGGGACGTTTCAACGGTACGCCCGCATCCATCAGCGCCAGCGAACTGCCGCAGACGGTGGCCATCGACGAAGAGCCGTTGGATTCGGTAACCTCCGAAACGACGCGCACGGTGTAGGGGAATACGTCCTTACCAGGAAGCATGGGACGAATGGCGCGCCAGGCGAGCTTGCCGTGACCGATTTCCCGGCGCCCGGGTGCTCCCATGCGGCCGGTTTCCCCCACCGAATAGGGAGGGAAATTGTAATGCAGCATGAAGTGCTGTTTGTAGGTCCCCTCCAGCGAATCCACATATTGTTCGTCTTCGCCGGTTCCAAGCGTGGTGACGACGATCGCCTGCGTTTCGCCGCGCGTGAACAGCGCCGAGCCGTGCGTACGCGGCAGAATGCCCACTTCGGCAACGATCGGGCGCACGGTCTTCAGGTCGCGCCCGTCGATGCGCCGGCCCGTGTCCAACACGGCGGAGCGCATCACATGCGCTTCGAGGTCCTTGAACAGCGAACCGAAAACATTGTCCGCAACCCGGCCTTCGCCTTCGCCGGTAAACTGCGTTTTCGCGGACTGCTTGACCGCATCGATGCGGTCGTGACGCTCGCCCTTATGCGCGATCTGGTAGGCAGAAGCCAGCTCGGCCTGCGATAGGTCCTTCAGCTTCTCCGCGAGTGCGCCGTGCATGTTCACGGGGATGTCGCGCGGTTCCTTCGCGGCACGCTCCGCCAGCTTGATGATGAGCTCGATCACCGGCTGCATCGATTTGTGGCCGAACATGACGGCGCCGAGCATCACCTGTTCGGACAATTCCCTGGCTTCGGATTCCACCATCAGGACGGCATCGGCCGTGCCTGCGACAACGAGATCCAGGCTGGTGTCGGGCATCTCGTCAACCGGCGGATTGAGTTTGTATTCGCCGTTGAAATAACCCACCCGTGCAGCGCCGATCGGACCCATGAAGGGAACCCCGGAAATTGTCAGGGCGGCGGAAGCTGCTACCAGACCCAGGATGTCGGTATCGTTCTCCATGTCGTGGCTCAACACAGTGACGATGACCTGGGTCTCGTTGCGGTAGCCTTGGGCAAAAAGCGGACGAATCGGACGGTCGATCAGGCGGGAGGTGAGGGTCTCGCGCTCGGTGGGTCGTCCTTCCCGTTTGAAATAACCGCCGGGAATCTTGCCGGCAGCGAAATATTTCTCCTGGTAGTTGACGGTTAAAGGGAAGAAATCGATTCCGACCCTGGGTTCGTGCGCGCTCACCACGGTTGCAAGCACGACGCTTTCGCCATAGGTCGCAAGCACCGCACCATCGGCCTGACGCGCGACTTTGCCGGTCTCCAGAACGAGCTTGCGCCCACCCCAGTCGATTTCCTCACGAATGATATTGAACATACGGATAGTCCTTCCCTATCTGTCGCCGGATTGCGGCAGATCTTTCGCATTGGCCCCGCGCAATTATTGCGCCGGCCTCATTTCTCCGGGACATCCCAAAGAAATTGCATACGCGCGGGCACATGCGAAAAGCACCCGCGCGAAATGATATGGGTCTGGACGCGACGGTGCTTCGGCGCCGATGAGGCCGGTTGGGCCTTTGCGCCATGCCGCCCTCAGCGTCTGAGACCGAGCCTGGCGATCAATGCGTCGTAACGCTTGGGATCCGAGGCTTTGACGTAATCCAGCAGACGCCGCCGCTGGGAGACCATCTTGATCAGACCGCGCCGGGAGTGGTTGTCCTTGGCGTGCGTCTTGAAGTGGTCGGTAAGATTGGTGATGCGCTCGGAGAGCACAGCCACCTGAACTTCGGGCGAGCCGGTATCGCCGGGCGAGCCTGCGTATTCTGCCATCACGGCTTGTTTGCGTTCGGGCGTTATCGTCATCGGTCATCCAGTTCCAAAGTTGAAAACACGAAACGGTCTCAATTCCCCTTCCGCGAGTTCGGCAAGCGCGACAGGCTCGCCTCCCGCGGTCGAGAGAAAGACCGTGAGCCCTTGAAGATTTTCGCTGACACCGGCGATCTCCCGGATGCGGGCGAAAAGATTCGCCCGCAAAAGAACCGGATTGCCGCTGCGCAGACGAACTGCATCGGGACCCGTCATGGCCAGAGCCGGGATGCCGTCCAGCGCGGTCGAGAGGGGTCTCAAGTGCTCAAAAGCGGCGGGACTATGCATAAGTCCTTTCAGTTTTTCCAGCGGAATTGCGTCCTCCACCGAAAAGCCGCCCACCGCGAGCCTCCTGAGTTCCGAGACATGCCCGACCGTGCCCAGCGCTGCGGCCAGGTCTCGCACCCAGGCGCGCACGTAAGTCCCTTTGCCGCATAGCATTTCGAACTCGGCGTGGTCGGCGTCGGGCCGACCGACGAGGCGGCCTTCGCGAACGAGGATGTTCCTCGGCTCGAGCCGCGCCGGTGTCCCTTCCCTCGCCAGATCGTAGGCGCGCTCTCCCTGCACCCTGATCGCGGAGTAGGCGGGCGGGACCTGGGCGATCTCGCCGACAAAGCGCGACAGCACCCCCTCAATCTCTTCTGCCGTGGGACGAACATCGGAGGTGGAGACAATTTTGCCTTCCGCGTCGTCGCTGTCGCGGGCTTCTCCCCAGGTGGCCATGAACCGGTAGGTTTTTTGCGCGTCCATGGCGAAGGCAACGGTCTTCGTCGCTTCGCCGAGCGCAACCGCGAGCACCCCGGTCGCCATCGGATCGAGTGTTCCCGCGTGGCCCGCCTTGCGCGCCTCGAAGACCCGTTTGACGATACCGACCACATCCGTGGACGTAATTCCGCGCGGCTTGTCGATGACGACCCAGCCGTGGACGGGGTTGCCCTTGTGCTTACCCATCGCCGCCTTCGTCCGGCTCCCGGGCGTTGAGGTCGCGCTGAACGCGCGCTGATTTCAGCAGCGTCTCGATTTTTTCCGCCTCGGCAAAGGAGGTGTCTTCCTCGAAGCGAAGCTCCGGAGTGAATTTAAGCGCGATAAGACGGCCCAGCAGGCCCCGCACGAACCCCCGATGGCGATTGAGGGCATCGATCACCTTGCCCGCATTCTTGCCGCCCAGCGGCTCGCAGAAGACCACCGCATGACGCATGTCGGGCGATGGCTTCACCTGCGAGACCGTGATCGAAACTCCCTCGAGAAAGGGATCGCGCACGTCGCCCCGCGAAAGGATCTGGGAAAGCGCATGACGCAGCGTTTCTCCCACCCGCAACTGGCGGTGCGAAGGGGTGCGGTCGTGCGTCGGGCGTCGTCGGGGCATGGGCATGCTCGTCAATCGACGGGATAATCGAACCGCGCGATCCAGGGCGCAAGCTTTGGCAGAACGGGCGCCATCTGATCGCGAAAACGGCGCCATTGGCCCATGCCCCCGGTGGATAATCCCCGTGCGACCTGGGGCGCACTCGGCGTATTGATCATGCCGGCACGGGCTCGTTCGGCGAAGCCGCGCAGGGATGCATTCCACTCCAGTCCGAGGAAGCCGCAGAGTCTGCGGCTCTCCGCATCGAAGTCGTTCAGCAGATCCTCATGGCGCGCGTAGCACATATCGAGATCGAGCGTCGTACGGCAGGTTTCGCCGAGCTGCATGACCGATGCGTAATAGTTCGCGGAACTCTCGATGGTGGTGAGTTCGAACATCTGCGCTGTCATGACGAAACGGCGGCGAAAGCAGCTGAGCACGACATCGCGCGGATCGCGCAGCGCGAAAATGATTCTGGCGCGCGGGAAGAGCTTCGCGATCAGACAAAGCAGCACACTGTTCAGCGGCATCTTGTCGAGAAAGACCGGCTTTGCGTAGGAAGCGCCCTCCGCGGCGGCACGCTGCCAGTAACGATCCCGATAGGGCGCCAGTTCGCGGTCCGCAAGCGATGCGAGTCGGTCGAGCCCGTCCGGCGGCAACACAAAATCGTTTGCCGCGTCGATCAGGCAATCGCGCTCCTCCATCGTTTCAACATCGGGATGGCCGGCCAGAACCTGTTCCAGCAACGTTGTCCCGGAGCGGGGAAATCCGACGAGAAAAACGTGCCCGTGCACCGGGCTTTCATAGGTGGTCACTGAATTGCGCCAGGGTCGGGGCCCCGACGACCGGAAGAATTCGGTGAGACGCAGGACGCGTCTGCGTGCGGGCTCGATGTTCTCGGCTTCGAAAATCGGCCCATACGCAGCGCGCAGAGTCGCGTTCGAGGCCGAATAAGCGGCGAAGGCCTCCACTGTTTTTCCAAGACCATCAAGCGCATCGCCTATCAGGCCCTGGGCGATGGAGCGATTGATGGCACTCGCGTTGCGCGTCAGCGGTTCCAGACGGGACAACGCCTCCGCGAAACGTTTTTCCTCGATATCAATCCGGGACAGGGCAAGCTGCGAGGCCGGCTGATGCACGTCGTGGCGCAATGCGCGGTCGGCATAGTCGCGCGCGGCTTTCAGATCTCCGCGCTGTATGGCGAGATCCGCGAGGTGGGCCATGGCTTCGGCATGCGAAGGCTCGCGCTCCAGCACCCGTTCGAATTCGCCACGCGCCTGTTTCAGTTCGCGCAGATCCTCGAGGACACACGCCTTGTTGAATCGCGCCACGACCGCATGGGGCGATTGTCTCAGCGCTGCTTCGTAGATCGCGACGGCTTCCCGTCTGCGACCGAGCCGCGCCAGCGAAAGCCCGAGAATGTTCAGGACGTCCGCGTCGCGGGGCGCCGCTTCCCGGGCCATCGCGGCCAGTTCGAGCGCGCGACCGGCCGCGCCCGCGCCAAGCTGGTGGTGGGCTGCGAGAACGAGCAGATTGGGATGGATGTGGCCCTTCGCGACGGCCTCATCGGAAAGTTGCATCGCCAGCGTCATGTTCCCGCGCCGCAAAGCGCTTTCTACGTCGCGAAGACAGCTTTGCAACGGCATGTTCGAAGACGCCGGCGAACCTGTTGTCATGGCGGCTGCGTCGGCGCGCCTATAGAGCGCGCTTGATCGTCTCGACGTCGTAGCACTCGATCACGTCGGCCTTCTGGATGTCGTGGTAATTCGCAAAGGACATGCCGCACTCCTGGCCGGTCTGCACCTCGCGCACTTCATCCTTGAAGCGTTTGAGCGTGGAAAGCTCGCCTTCGTGGACGACGACATGATCGCGAACCAGGCGCACCCGGGAACCGCGTCGCACGACGCCTTCGGTAACGCGGCAACCTGCAACCTTGCCGACTTTGGAAATGGTGAACACTTCCAGGATCTCCGCGTTTCCGAGGAAGCGCTCGCGCGTCTCCGGCGCAAGAAGACCGGACAACGTCGCTTTCACGTCGTCCACGACGTTGTAGATGATGTTGTAGTAGCGAATTTCGACTCCGTCGCGACGGGCACGCTCGCGCGCCTGATTGTTGGCGCGCACGTTGAAGCCGATGATCGCCGCGCCGCTCGCCTGCGCGAGAATGACGTCGGATTCCGTGATGCCGCCTACGCCTGCTTGCAGCATCTGCGCGCCGACTTCGTCGTTGCCGAGTTTTCCGAGCGCGCCCTGAATGGCTTCGACCGAGCCCTGCACATCGGCCTTGAGGACGAGCGGCAGCAGCCGCTTTTCGCCGTCCTTTCGGTTTTTGAGCAGCTGATCGAGCGTCTGGCGCGAACTGTTCGTCTGACGCGTCTCGCGGCGTTTGCGAGCACGGTACTCCGTTACTTCGCGCGCGCGCGTGTCCGATTCCACGACAACGAATTCGTCGCCCGCTTCCGGCACTGCCGACAGGCCAAGCACCTCTACCGGCACCGAAGGGCCGGCGGATTCGATGGTCTCGCCGCGATTGTTGACGAGAAGACGAACCCGGCCCCATTCCGAGCCGGCAACGATGATGTCGCCTACTTTGAGCGACCCGCGTTCGACCAGGACGGTGGCGACAGGTCCCCGGCCCTTGTCGAGCTTGGCCTCGATCACCGCGCCTTCGGCATGGCGATTCGGATTGGCCTTGAGGTCGAGAAGCTCTGCCTGCAGCAATATGGCTTCTTCGAGCTTGTCGAGATTGGTGCCTTTTGTGGCGGACACCTCAACGGCCAGGGTCTGACCGCCCAAGTCCTCGACCTGGATTTCGTACTGGAGCAGTTCCGTCTTCACGCGGGTGGGATTCGCGTCCGACTTGTCGATCTTGTTGATCGCAACGATCATCGGCACGCCAGCGGCTTTCGCGTGACTGATCGCTTCCACGGTTTGCGGCATGACACCGTCGTCGGCGGCAACGACAAGCACGACGATGTCGGTAACTTTGGCGCCGCGCGCGCGCATCGCGGTGAACGCGGCATGGCCGGGCGTGTCCAGGAAGGTGATCTTCTGGCCGGACTTGAGCTGGACCTGGTAGGCGCCAATATGCTGCGTGATCCCCCCGGCCTCGCCGCTGACGACGTCGGTCTTGCGCAAGGCATCGAGAAGCGACGTCTTGCCGTGGTCGACATGGCCCATCACCGTGACGACGGGCGGCCGCGATTGGAGATTGGTCTGCTCGTCGAGGGAGCCCTTCAATCCTTCCAGCACGTCGGATTCGGCGACCCGCTTGACGGAATGACCATATTCAACCGCGACCAGTTCGGCAGTGTCGGCGTCGATGACATCGGTCACCTCCGCCATTATGCCGTTTTTCATCAGCACCTTGATGACGTCCACGGCGCGGCGCGCCATGCGGTTGGCGAGTTCCGACACGGCAATCGTTTCCGGGAGCGTCACTTCGCGTGGACCCGCCGGAGCTGCCGGCGGCTGCTGACCGGCGCGATTGACGCGTTGCAGATGACGACGGTATGCGGCGACCGAGCGGGTCCGTTCATCGTCGCCCGACAGCGCTTTTGTAATGGTCAGTTTTCCACGGCGACGGGCATCGGGCGCCTTGCGCGCCACCGGTGCCTTGACCGCCGCTTTGCCGGGTTTTTTCGGCCCGGTTTCTTCCTCTTCTTCAACGACCGGACGAGCCCGGCGGGCACTTTCGGGGGCAGCGGCATCCACAACTGTGGGCACGCCTGCTTCCTTGTCCTTTTTCTCGATGCGGCGGGCTGCTTCTTCTTCGGCACGACGGCGCGCCAATTCCTCGGTCGACTTGCGGGAGTCCTCTTCTACCTTGCGCTTCTCGGCGGCGGCGCGTTCATGCGCCAGCTTTTCGTCCTCGACGGCGCGTGCGCGTGCTTCCACATCGGCCCGCTTGCGCGCTTCGGCTTCCTGCACGCGCGCATCGGAAAGCGCCCGCGAACGCGCGTCTTTTTCTTCCTCGGTCAGTTGCCGCAGGACAACGCCGGCACGCGGCTGCATCTGCCGTGCGGGAGTGGAGGCGGGGGCCGGAACGGCAGGTGCGACCTTCACTGCCGGGGGCGCCGCGCGCGGCTTTTCCGCAACCTCCGGCGCACCTCCCGGTGCGACGCGCACGCGCTTCTTCTCGACCAGCACTGCTTTGGTGCGGCCGTGGCTGAAACTTTGCTTGACGGTCGAGGTCTCCGTCTTCTTCAGCGACAGGGTCTTGCCCGGGCGCGCCGATCGCGCGGCGATGTCGTTCGTCTCGTTCATTCTCGTCCCTTGTTGGGGGCAGGGTTCGAGCCCGCCCACACGATTCTCTGGCCTTTGGGGCCTTTTCAGCCCTTATGGCCCATTGCGCCGTGGCGCGGGCCGAAATCCCCTCAGCCGGCCCGCGTCAAGCCTCACCCGTTCCGAAAGTCGCCCAGGATTGAGGGCTGCATGTACCACATTCTCCCTCCCCAGAGCCAAGCTCAATTCCGCCGAAGTCAGGCAATCCATGACGACTGGGGAACGTCCCCGCGCGCTCGCCAGTCCCACCAGTTTGCGCCGGCCGTCTTCGCTGCCATCGGACGCCTCCACCAGCAAATCCGGAGCGATTCTGGCGTCCATGGCCCGCGCGACTCCGTCAAATCCCAGAACGAGCGACCCGCTGCGGCGCGCCAGGCCCAGATCGTCCGACAATCGACGAACAAGCTGGGATTCCACCCTTTCGGAAAGATCGGCCGGCACCAATACCGACGCCTTTGCCGCACGGGGGAAATGGTTCTTCGCAATCGCCACTTCAAGAACACCGCGCTGGGCCGAGACCCAGTATCCCCGGCCCGGAAGGCGCGCGGCGATATCCGGCACCATCCTGCCGTCCGGATCCGCGACAAACCGGATCAGCAAATCCTCGCTCAGCACCTGACCCGTGACGATGCAACGCCGTTCGCGCATCGACTTTTGGTCATCGGGTTCGAGACGACATGCCGTATCCGTCACGCATCACCTTGCGCCTCCTCTTCAACCGCTTCTTCGGTTGGTTCGTCCGGCATGTCCTCGATCCAGCCGATTTTAATGCGCGCCTTCATGACAATCGCGTTCGCATCGTCGGCTGTAAGATTGAAACTCTCGAGGGCGCCGGGCACCCGGACACGTTCCTTGTCGTTGCCTTCCTCGTAGTATCCCAACAAGTCGTCGGTGGCGCAGCCGGCGAGGTCTTCCAGCGTCTTTACTTCAGCCTCGCCCAACGCGACCAGCATGGCAGGCGTCAAACCTTCGACGGAAGCCGTTTCATCTTCAACGCCCAATGCCCGCCGCCTGTCGTCCATCTCCCGGTTGCGGGCTTCGAGGAACTCGAGCGCGCGCTGCTGGAGTTCCTGCGCGGTATCCTCGTCGAATCCTTCAATGGCCGCGAGGTCGTCCAGCGCGACATACGCCACATCTTCGACGCTCGCGAATCCTTCCGACGCCAAGAGCTGCGCCACCGTCTCGTCGACGTCGAGCGAACCCATGAACAGCTGGGTGCGCTCGGCGAATTCCTTTTGGCGTCGTTCGGACTCTTCCTGTTCGGTGAGAATGTCTATTTGCCAGGCCGTAAGCTGGGAGGCGAGCCGCACATTCTGCCCGCGCCGGCCGATGGCGAGCGAAAGCTGTTCGTCGGGCACCACGACTTCCACGCGATGCGTATCCTCGTCGAGCACAACCTTCGAGACTTCCGCCGGCGCCAGCGCATTGACGATGAATGTCGCCGCTTCGGGGGACCACGGAATGATGTCGATGCGCTCGCCCTGCAGTTCCTGCACCACGGCCTGCACACGCACGCCGCGCATGCCGACGCAGGCGCCCACAGGATCGATCGACGAATCATTGGAGATCACGGCGATCTTGGCGCGCGAGCCCGGATCGCGGGCGACAGCCCTGATCTCGATAATTCCGTCGTAAATCTCCGGCACTTCCTGCGCGAAGAGCCGCACCATGAACTGCGGATGGCTGCGCGAAAGGAAAATCTGGGGGCCACGCGCTTCGCGCCGAACGTCATAGATATAAGCCCGGATGCGATCGCCGGTGCGGAAGCTTTCCCGCGGGATCATCTCGTCGCGGCGCACCACGCCTTCGGCGCGGCCCAGATCGACAACGACCGAGCCGAATTCCACGCGCTTGACAATGCCGTGAATGATTTCGCCGATGCGATCCTTGTATTCTTCATACTGGCGCTCGCGTTCGGCATCGCG
Source organism: Rhizomicrobium sp. (assembly GCA_036511745.1). Taxonomy (GTDB): domain Bacteria; phylum Pseudomonadota; class Alphaproteobacteria; order Micropepsales; family Micropepsaceae; genus Rhizomicrobium. The sequence continues at coordinate 70,411 of DATCBQ010000131.1, read as the reverse complement.
CACCTTCTGCACAATCACCTGCTTGGCGGCCTGCGCGGCGATGCGCGAGAAATCCACCGGCGGCAGGGTTTCCGCGATGATGTCGCCCACCTGGGCGGCGGGGTTGCGGACGCGGGCATCGTCCAGCGAAATCTCTATCTTGTCGTTTTCGACCAGTTCGACGACGTTGAGATAGCGCGAGACATGCGTCTCCCCGGTCTTCGGATCGATATCGACCCGAATCTCGTTTTCGCTTCCATAACGGGCCTTCGCGGCGCGCTGCATCGCTTCTTCCATCGCATGCAGCACGACCGATTTGTCGATCGATTTGTCGCGTGCGACGGCATCGGCAATCTGCAGAAGTTCGGTTCGGTTGGCGGCAATGGCGGCCATGACGGTGGTTTCCTTCTCAAGCCTGCGCTTTGCGGGCTTTCAAATCTTCTTGAATCAATGCATCGGTCAAAACGAGCTTGGCCTCCGCGATGGCGCGATGCGGAAAGCGTTGACGCGCACCGTCGACTTCCATCACAACATCGTTGCCCTCGAGCCCGAGCAGTTTTCCCCTGAACCGCTTGCGGCCGGCCGCGTCGGGCGCCACCAGCTCGAGGCGCGCGTCATGTCCCGACCAGCGGGAAAAATCGGTTATCCGCGTCAGCGGCCGATCGATCCCCGGCGAAGACACTTCCAGCAGGTAACCGCCATCGATCACGTCCTGAGTGTCGAGGAATTCCGAGAGCGCCCGCGACAGCTTCGTGCAATCGTCCACATCCATCAGCCCGTCTGCGCGCTCGGCCATGATCTGCAATGTCTTTCTTTTGTCGCCCATCAGCCTCAAACGCACGAGCCTGTATCCCGCGGCCTCCACGGCCGGGGCGATGATCGGCTCCAGTTGCGACATCGCCGTGAGAATGGCGGCAGAATCCTTGCGTTTGCAGCCTTGCAAAGGACAAGACCTTTCCCCGCGGCGATCTTGCGACCGCCACACAACAGGAAGTTTCTGTTGTCCAGGATGCGGACTATGTACGCTTGGATCGCGAGGATCGCAAGAGCGGCGTGTCCGATTTCAGGCGCTGCGGACAAATCGCAGGAACATGGGCGCTCCATGCAGCGATTTTTCCTCGTACCGCGTGGCGGGCCAATCGGCCGGACGGACTTGCCAGTCGCCAGCGCCCGTCGCCGTCCATTCGAAAGCACGATGCGCGAGCGCCCGTTCGAGCGTCCAGGCGGCGTAGTGCGAATCGTCGCTGGCGAAGCGCAATTCCGCCCCCGGTTTCATTACCCGCGCCAGGGCATCGAGCATATCCATCTGGATAAAGCGGCGCTTGTGATGTCTCGTTTTGGGCCAGGGATCCGGGAAGAGAATAAATACGCGGCCGAGGCAGGCATCCGGCAGCGCCTCGACGATATCGCGCGCGTCGCCCTGGTAGATGCGAATGGTTGCTTCCCGGGAGCGCGGACTACCAGCCCGCTTTTCCTTTTCCTGGGCGGCCAGGATGGCCGCGGTCCCAGGGAGAACATCATTGCTCGCGACCTTGCTCAGCAGCTTCGCGACACCCGTCTCATAAGGCTCGGCGCCGATGAGACCGATGTTCGGATGATGGTGTGCCTGCCAGAAAAGATGCTCGCCGCCGCCGAATCCGATCTCGAGCCAGACGTCTTCGATCGTATTCGGGAAATATGTTCGCGGATCGCGACCGGGCTCGAGCTTGAGCACGAGTTGCGGCAGCAATGTCAGCAACAAACACGATTGATGCCGCGAAAGCTTCGGCCCCTTGCGGCGACCGTAGAGCTTTCGTCGATGGAGGCCGGAGATTTCCATTCATTCGACAAAGCTGTCATTCCCGCCAAAGCGGAACGACAGCGCGGATTTAGAATGCGCGGCGTAGTTCGGCGGCGAGATGGTCCGTGCGCTCCCACGAAAAGCCGCCGTCGGCGTCCGGTTCCCGCCCGAAATGGCCATAGGCAGCGGTGCGCGCATAAATCGGCTTGTTAAGTCCCAGATGCTCGCGAATGCCGCGCGGTTTCAGGCTCACGAGTTCCGGCAGAATCATGCACAGTTTTTCCTCGTCCACCTGCCCCGTGCCGTGCAGATCGACATAGAGCGACAAGGGATCGGAGACGCCAATGGCGTAGGAAATCTGAATGGTGCAGCGGTCGGCCAGACCCGCGGCTACGACATTCTTCGCGAGATAGCGCGCGGCGTAAGCAGCCGAGCGGTCGACCTTGGTCGGATCCTTGCCGGAGAATGCGCCGCCGCCGTGCGGCGCGGCCCCGCCATAGGTATCGACAATGATCTTGCGACCCGTGAGTCCACAGTCGCCGTCCGGGCCGCCCACGACGAAAGCGCCGGTCGGATTGACGTGCCAGACCGTGCGGTCGTTGATCCATTCCGCCGGAAGCGCCTCGCGCACATAGGGCTCGATAATCTCGCGCACGTCATGCGAGGTCATCTCTGCGTCGAGATGCTGCGTGGAGACGACGATCTGCATCACTTCGACGGGTTTGCCGTTTTCATAACGCAACGTAATCTGGCTCTTGGCATCCGGTCCGAGCTTCGGCTCCCTGCCCGATTTTCGTGCAGCCGCCAGCAGATGCAGAATTTTGTGACTGTAAAGTATTGGCGCCGGCATCAGCTCCGGCGTTTCACGGCAGGCAAAACCGAACATAATGCCCTGATCGCCAGCGCCTTCGTCCTTGTTGCCGGCCGCATCGACGCCTTGCGCAATGTGCGGTGACTGCGCGTGCAACAGCACTTCGACATTGGCCGTGCGCCAGTGAAAACCCTCCTGCTCGTAGCCGATGTCGCGAATGGCGGCGCGCGCGCGCTCGATCACCCGGTCGGGCGTGATTTCCTTCGGACCGCGCGTTTCGCCGGCGATGACGACACGGTTTGTCGTCGCCAGGGTCTCGCAGGCGACGCGCAAATCCCTGGGCGCGTAGCCGTGAACCGGTCCTTCGCGAAAGAACAGATCGACGATCTCGTCGGAGATGCGGTCGCAAACCTTGTCCGGATGTCCTTCGGAAACGCTTTCGCTGGTGAAGAGGTAGTTGGACAAATGCATCAGAACATCCTTGACGGGACCGGGGGCGGCGCGGAGTCCTTGCAAGAACGCCCGTTGCGGTCAACAGCTTCTCTACAGAATCGGGCCTACAGAATAAAGCGCGACAGGTCCTGGTCCTTCGAAAGCCCCTCGACGCGGGAGCGCACATAGGCGCTGTCGATGGCGATTTTCTCGCCGCCCCGCTCGGTCGCGGAGAAGCTGATTTCGTCGAGCACGCGCTCCATCACCGTCTGCAGCCGCCGGGCGCCGATATTCTCGACGGTGGCATTCACATGGGCGGCGATTTCGGCAACCGCGGCGATGCCGTCGGCCGAAAATTCGAGCGTGACATTTTCGGTCCAGAGAAGGGCCACATATTGCTTCATCAGGCTCGCTTCGGGTTCGGTGAGAATCCGTTCGAAGTCCGCCTGCGTGAGCGCCTTTAATTCCACACGGATGGGAAGACGGCCCTGCAGTTCCGGCAGCAGATCGGACGGTTTGGCCTGGTGAAAGGCGCCGGACGCAATAAAGAGAATGTGATCGGTCTTGACGCTGCCATGTTTGGTGGCGACCGTTGTGCCTTCGATCAGCGGCAGCAGATCGCGCTGCACGCCTTCGCGGCTGACATCGGCTCCGCCGCGATATTCGCTGCGGGCGCAAACCTTGTCGATTTCGTCGAGAAAAACGATGCCATTCTGTTCGACGGCTTCGATCGCGTCGCGAAGAATGGCGTCGGTGTCCAGCAGCTTGTCCGCTTCTTCCGCAACCAGGGGATCGTGCGCCTGATCCACCGTCAAGCGGCGGGTCTTGCCCTTGCCGCCCAACGCCTTGCCCAGCATGTCACCGATATTCAGCATGCCGATCTGCGCGCCCGGCATGCCCGGAATCTCGAACATCGGCGCGCCGCTGCCCTGATCGCGCATTTCGAGTTCGATTTCCTTTTCGGAAAGCTCGCCGGCGCGCAGGCGCCTGCGAAAAGCTTCGCGCGTGCTTGGCACGGCGTTGGCGCCGGCCAGCGCATCGAGCACGCGTTCTTCGGCGCGTGCCTCGGCCTGCGCCTCGACTTCATGGCGGCGACGGTCGCGCACCTGCGTCAGGCTGACTTCGAGCAGGTCGCGCACGATCTGCTCCACGTCCCGCCCGACATAGCCCACTTCGGTGAATTTGGTCGCTTCGACCTTGATGAAGGGTGCCTGCGCGAGCTTTGCCAGCCGGCGCGAAATCTCCGTTTTTCCTACGCCGGTGGGGCCGATCATCAGAATATTCTTGGGCAGCACTTCTTCGCGAAGCTCCACCGGCAGTTGCTGGCGGCGCCAGCGATTGCGCAGCGCGATCGCCACCGCGCGCTTGGCGTCGCCCTGACCGATGATATAGCGGTCGAGTTCCGAAACGATTTCGCGCGGCGTGAAGAAACTCATGGGCCGGCGATGCTTTCGATGACGATCCGGTCGTTGGTATAGACGCAGATTTCGGCGGCGATCTTCATCGCGCGCTCGGCAATTTCCGCTGCCGACAGATCGAACGCCATCAGTGCGCGCGCCGCGGCCAGCGCATAATTGCCCCCCGATCCGATGCCGACGACGCCGTCGTCCGGCTCGACCACATCGCCCGTGCCGGAGAGCAGCAGCGTCGATCCGGCATCCGCCACCACCATCATCGCCTCCAGCCGGCGCAGATATTTTTCCGTGCGCCAGTCCTTGGCAAGCTCGACACAGGCGCGCGCCAGGTTTCCGGGATGCTTTTCGAGCTTGGACTCCAGCCGCTCGAACAGCGCGAAGGCGTCCGCCGTCGCGCCGGCGAATCCGGAAATCACGTCGCCCTTGCCCAGGCGGCGGACCTTGCGGGCATTGGATTTCATCACCGTCTGGCCGAGCGTGACCTGACCGTCGCCCGCAATCACGACGGCGTTGCCCTTGCGCACCGAAAGAATGGTGGTGGAACGCCAGGCGGCTTTGTCGTTTGCAGGCCGATCGGCCATTTTCGCTAACGTCCTTGGTGGGCTGTCATCTGCCGCCTCAAATAGGGCGACGGCCGCACTATCGCAACCCGGACCGGGGGGCTTCCAGGCCGCCTCTGCGGAGCCCGCTCGCAAGGTGCCATGCTTCAGTGTGCTTTCGGCCGCCGCCCGTCCTTGCTATCAACGCAGACAGCGTCGATTCATTTACCCTCGGAGCCGCGCCATGCGCACCGCCACCATCGACCGCAAGACCCGGGAAACCGAAGTGGCGGTTTCGCTCGATCTAGACGGCGCGGGCGAGGCCGACATCGACACCGGCATCGGCTTTCTCGATCACATGCTCGAAAGCTTTGCCCGCCATTCCATGATCGACCTGAAAGTGCGCGCGCAGGGCGATCTGCATGTCGATTACCACCACACGACGGAAGACAGCGGCATCGTCATCGGCCAGGCGGTAAAAAAGGCGCTGGGCGATTTCGCCGGCATCGCCCGCTTCGGCGCCGCGCTGATTCCGATGGACGAAGCCTGCACGCGGGTCGCGCTCGATGTTTCGAACCGCCCCTATCTCGTCTGGCGCGTGCAGGTTCCCAAAGCCAAGCTGGGCGAAATGGACACCGAATTGTTCAAGGAGTGGTTTCAGGCCTTTGCGCAGAACGCCGGAATCTGCCTGCACATCGAAAACCTTTATGGCGCGAACAGCCATCACATCGTGGAAAGCTGCTTCAAGGGCACGGCGCGGGCGCTGCGCCAGGCCATCGCGCCCGACGAAAGGCTGGAGGGCGCGGTCGCTTCGACCAAAGGCACGCTGGGCGATGCGTAGGGGCTTTGTTCGCTGGTAACAGCGACAATTTCAGCGATTATGTGGCGATCGACGCGGCGCGCGAGGGTTTTTCTCTGGCCCGACAAGCGGTTGGCGCAAAACGCGCCCGTGCCGACCAGCGATTCGTGCAGGGATCGACAGCGAAGCAAGCGCGCGTATGGGTGGCAGAAATCGCCCTGTCGCCGCCATCCTTCGACGGCCCGGTCGCAAACGCGGGAGAGGGAGAGGGAAATCCGGCGAGACCAACCGCGCCCGGCGCGGCAATCCGTCATGCCGAAAATCATAGACCGTTTGATCAAAACCGTCAAGAGAAATTGCGCGGTAATCCGCACACGGAATGTGTGGCAATACGGATTTCCCCTCGTGGCGAAAATCCATGTGAATTGTGTATCCCTTCCCGCGCAGCTCTTCACGTCGAAACTTTGGGAAATATCTGATATGGCGAAAGGCTGGAGGATTGGGAGAGGACCTCTTCCGTCCGGTACCCAAGCGGATGTTACATGGCGGAATTAACGACGGTTCTCAATATCATTTCCACATTTGCCCTGATAGGCGCATTGGCGTTCACCGGATTGCAGGTGCGCACCGCCAATCGCGTTCGCGCCGAACAGGCGGCGTTGGCGATCATTCACGCCATTCAAAGCGAAGCCTGGGCGCGTACACTGAGCATATTGAGCAGCATTCCTTCCGGTGCATCTGCCGCCCAAATCGATGCTCAGGGACCAGACGTCACCAGGGCGATCGAAGAATATGGGCTCAGGCTCGAAACTGTCGGTTACATGGTGTTCCGCGGATTCATCGGCATCGAAACCATCGACCAACTCCTTGGAGGCATCACCGCCATCCTGTGGTTGCGCATCAAGCCCTGGGCGGAACGGGACCGCAAGCAAACCGCGAATCCCCGACAGTATGAATGGTTCCAGTGGCTGGCGGAACGTCTTGAAGACCGGCACAGACTGCTTTCGGACGCCGATCCCGCTTACGTGAGACACGCCGATTGGAAGCAATCCGACGCTCGCCCGACGACATGAACCTGATTCGCTATGGCCGACTATGTGCGATCGGCAGGACCGGCACCCGCGTCATTGCACCGCTATCGCGGGAATGACAATTTTTATTTAGCGAGCAGCGCCATGCCGCTCACACAACCCTTGCTCGCGAACAGTCATTCGTGATGATTTGGAAATTTCCCCGCACAGTCTTGCGCCATCCGAGGGCAGGTCTATGCCGCAGCAAGCGCTTTGCGCAGGCCTTCGGGATCGCCTTTGATGGCGCGCAGCAAAGTCCGTGCCGGGCCGCTGGGCCTTTTCGCGCCGCGCTCCCATTCCTGAACGGTTCGCACGCTGAATTCATAGGCGGCGGCAAACTGCACCTGTGTCATGCCCGCAGCGCGGCGGATGGCGCGCACATCGATTTCGGGCGCCATATCGGGCGCGGCGTCGGGATTGGATGCAATCTGGCGGGCGATAATGTCGTCCGTCGCGGCATCCACGCGATTCCAGTCCGTCTGCGCCAGCGCCTTGCGCGCCGCTTCACTTAAGGTTTTGGCCATAGCGCTTCACCTCCCGTTTGTTTGCCTTGCGGAGCGAAATCACCCGCCGTTCCCCTTCGCGGTCGGCGTAGACGCACACAAAAAGACGATTGCGGATGAATCCGAAAGCGAGCTCGCGAACCTCGCCGTATTCAAAACGATCATCCGTCATCGACAAATGCGGCCCGGCAAAGAGCACTTCAGCCAAAGCGAGAGGAACGCCATGCTTCGCCCGATTGACCGCGTCTTTTGCAGGGTCGAACACATATCCCACAGCGGCCATGCTACGCCTGCGGCGTAGCTTGGAGCAAGAAATTCCTACGCCGCCGGCGTACCTTCTCCGTTGCCGGGGACCGCTGAATTTTCGCGGGTTCGGGTTCGGCACCGCATTCAAGCTTGCGCCCGACGTGACGGACGCGAGGCTCTATGCCTTCGGAAGGCTTCGTTTGGGCCGCGGCACGCGCCGTTACTTCAAATTCGTATCGGGCGGCGCCAGCGCGTCGGGCACGCGGGCGTCGCGCACCGCCTCGACCCATTCTTTCGGAAGATCGGTTGTCAGACCGACGCGCCGGTCGCGTTGCTTGAGCCGCTTCCATTCCTCCGCCGCCATCACGACGAGCGAGTCGCGGCCGTGCTTGGTGATGACGAATGGCTCATGCCGCGCCTTGTCGCTGAGCGCCCCGAACGCTTGCTGGAATTCGCTGGCTGTGATGCGTTTGGCTTCCATCGCGTTATCCCTATTTTGGATATTACATCTGAAATCGCCATTATTTCAACGTACCGGCGAGGTTGTGGCCTGAGAGCAGGCGTATCGGTCCGTTGCCCTTGGCCGGTCCCAGCAATGGCATTTCCCGCCGTGTGTGGCTCGCCGTCAGGGATGTTGACGCTTGCGTCATTTTTGTTGACTTTCGGGAAAATCCGTCGATACTGGCGCCCCGAAAATGGGAGGAGCGCTCATGGTTCAGATCACCAAGGACATTGCCTACGACGCAGTGGCGCGCGACGATTTTCCGTCGATGCTCGAGGTGGAGCGCTACGGCCGGCGCTCGACCGCCTTCGACCGGATCATCTCCGCCACCCACGATCATTTCTGGGATCCGCTGGACGGCAAATACATCGATTTCTCGACGCCGTTCGATCTCGAGACGCAGCAGATTCTTCCCGACGATTTCTTTCCCATCTTCCAGACCCGGCTCGGCGAGCAGCTCAGCGGGCGCGATCACATTCGCTTCGCCAACCAGTCGGCGCGCTGGTCGCTGTCCTCGATCCTGCATGGCGAACAGGGCGCGCTCGCACTGTCGGCTTCGCTGTGTCACATCCTGCGCGATCCCGGGGCGCAGGAATACGCCGCCAACCAGACCCGCGAGGAAGCGCGCCACGTCACGGCCTTCGGCGCCTATATCAAGGCGCGCTGGGGCACGCCGCTCCCCTGCGGCCCCACCCTGCAAACCCTGCTGACGGAACTCGTGCTGGCGCCGGAGGTCTACAAGAAGATCGTCGGCATGCAGATGCTGGTCGAAGGGCTGGCGATGGGCGCCTTCGCAACACTCTACCAGAAATCCAGCGATCCGACCCTGGTGAAGCTGTGCCAGCTGGTGATGACCGACGAGGCGTTTCATCACAAATTCGGCAAGATCTGGGCCGACCGCACCATCCCGCAGCTCAGCGCCGAAGAGCATAATCTGGTGGAGGACTGGGCGGCGCAATGTTTCCAGACCTTGCTGTTCAATCTGATCAATGCCGAACAGATGAAGCCCGTCTACGCCAGTGTCGGCATCGACTGGCAGGACGCGCGCGACGCCATCCTGGCGGCGTTCGGCGACGAGCATCGCCGCGAACAGATGAAACAGTCGGCCAACATCTTCCGGGTGCTGATCAAGACCCTGCTCAACGCCGGCATCATCACCGACCGCACCCGCGCCTTTTACGGCCTGTATGTCGACATGGACGAACTGAAGCGCGAAGGCGGGCGCATGGTGGGCGACGATATCGCCGAAGAGGGGATCCGCTATCTCCAGGCGATCAATCTCGACGGCAACGCGAAAGCGCCGCGCTTGGCCGCCGAATAAACCCCGCCCGTCTGTCGCAGGGCCGTCCGGGAAACGGAAGATGCCGCATTTTGTGTGCGGCGTGGGTGTCGCGACCCATCGGCGGCCATTGCGGTTGCCGTTCCTCAGAAATTGCTCACGCGGAGACAAGGAGAACGCGGAGCAGGTGCCACTCCGCACAAAGCGCCAGACGAGATTCCGGTGAGATCGTGGATGCCGGCCTTCAACCCTCCACTTGAGGGAGGGTCGAAAAGTTCGCAGAACTTTTCGGGGAGGGGTGATGACGAAAGTTACGGATGCTGCAACATCACCCCTCCCCGAAATTCGTCTTCACGCTATCGCGCGAAGCCAAATGTCGACCCTCCCTCAAGGGCGATTGTGCACTACTTGACATAGGAAATCTCCGGCCTTATATATGGTTTTGACAACGGAGAACGCCAATGGGCACGTCCAAGCGAATTCACCAAATGACTGTCCCTCAGTGGGAAAAGGCATTTCCCGACGATGACGCGTGCTGCGCATATCTGGCGAAACATCGCTGGCCGCTGGGCGTCCATTGCCCGCGCTGTGGTGCTGAGAGCCCCTACGACCTTCCCTCGCGCCCTTGGCATTGGCAGTGCACGGAATGTGCGCCGGGCGGATCGACGGGCTACCGCTTCTCTGTGACGGTCGGAACGGTCTTTGAGAACACCAATGTCGGCTTGCGCATGTGGTTTCGCGTCATTCACACGATGCTCACAAGCAAGAAAGGCGTCTCCGCGCATCAGATTTATCGGACGATGGGTTTCGGCTCCTACCGTACCGCTTGGCATATGTGCATGCGCGTTCGCGCCGCTCTTGTGGACCGTGAATTCCGCAAGCTCATGGGGATCGTCGAAGTGGACGAAACCTACGTTGGCGGGAAGGACAAGAACAAGCATTGGGACAAGCGTTCCGGCCACGGCGGCGGCGAAGGTTCCGGCAAATCCATCATCATCGGTGCTGCGCAGCGCAAGGGAAACGTGGTCGCCCGCGTGATCGAAAACACCAAGACCGAAACCTTTGAGGAATTTGTCCGCCAAACCGTTTCGACCGACGTGAGCCTGCTTTCGACCGACGAACATTCCGCGTATCGCCGTCTGTCGCCGGACTACCCGCACCATGCGGTGCGCCATCAGGCAAAGCAGTATGTTGTGGGTGCGGTCCATACGAACACGATTGAAGGCTTCTGGAGCATCTTCAAGCGCGGAGTCATGGGCACGTTCCACAAAGTCAGCCGCAAATATCTCCCGCTGTATGTTGCCGAGTTCCAATTCCGATATAACAACCGCCTCAACCAGGATATTTTCGGAGAGGCGATTAGGGGCTGCTAATGCGCAAATTATGGGCGCTTCTTGGCCTCTTTGTCGCTGTATTGCTGGTGTTCGTAGGTATTGCAACGTTTTCACCCTCGTACCAGACTTGCAAAGCTCACGGTGCCGAGTACGCAGCCGCCGAATATCAAGGCAACGCAGGCAAGCTCACTCATAAGCCTATCACCGACAACACTTTCATCGACTGTGAAAGTTTTTTTGCTGATGAAAACGGCGCGGGAGTAACTGCCCTCGGAACAGTGCTGCTGTTCGTTGTCACCGGATTGCTCACTTGGGTTGCTTATGACCAAGGGCAGACTAGCCGCGCTCAACTGAGGGCGTATCTGTTCGTTGAAACTGCCGACATCGAATGGGAGACGCCAGAAAGTATTCCAAGCGCGAATGTGAAATTGAAAAATTTCGGTCAAACCCCGGCTAAGAGCGTGTGCCACTGGATGCACGTTATTTACGGGCCAAATCCGCGCACCAACCCATTCCCGGATATCGACACATCTGTGAAACGTCCCCGCGCATTCCCTCCGGGCGCTGTTTCCAGAACCTATCCGCGCTTGACCCGCGCCCTCGCGCCCGAGGAAATACAAGCGTTGGCCAATGGCGATGCAGCCATTTATATCAGGGGAAAGATTGAGTATGTTGATGTCTTTGGAAAAGATAGATGGACGGTGTTCTGTCTGTTCACTGGAGGCGCGCTCGGATTGACCAAACAGGTGGCCCAACATTCCGACGGAAACGACTTCATATGACGCGCCTTGCGCCGCTCCCACCATTCCGAAACAAAAGAACCATGCCAAGACCTGCGGGGCGAGGCATAGCCCAATCGCTTTCTTATGTCGAGTACGGCATAATCGCCCCCTCAAGGGGGGAATTATGCACTTGACATACCCAAAAACGTTCGACAGTGAAGCCGCTGAATCATTCGCAACTTCCGAGACCGAAGTTACGGAGGCAATGCTGGATGCTGCGCGAGACGCAGCCGAGAGGGCTTATTGTGGGGGCGGCGTGTACGCTCTGACGGACGAGACCTTCACGGAAATCTATCGGGCGATGCGGCGAGTTTCCGCCTAATCTCACGCAAACGATCTTCAAAAGTCGTCGTGTGGGCCAAAATCTCTTTTGCCAGTGACGCAAGTTCGGTAGTCGGGACGGGAACAGCGCCCATCTTGAGTTCTTTCGCAGCCGAGATTTCAAGTCGGTAGGGCGCTTCGTTTTCTGCAAATCCCCATGGATCGTGGACCGCCCGATTTCGACGTTTGGCGAGACCTAGTGATTTTCCAGTCAATTTGTCCAGCGCCTTCATTGAAGGCTCGTCCGCTCCCCGATAGCGGCAGAGGGCCGCGATGGCATCCAGAAAACGTGCGCTAACTCCAATGTTGGCTGTCAAAATAGCCCCGACGACGCCTTCAATTCCTGCCAGTGCCCATAGCTCCCATTGCAGTCTTTGCTCAAATGCAGCCCAAGCCGCCGCGACGTGCCCGATGGCGGCATAGTGCTCGCGAACTTTGATGTAATCTGCTTCGAGTTCCATTCTCGAATCATGGCGCGAGATCAGTTACGTTTGCTTTACTGGAGAATACGCCATGCGCAAACCAAAACACGCCGACGAGGAATACAGCGACGAGGAAGCCGCTCGTCGCCGCGATGAAATCACGAAGGCGCTCATCCGAATGCCTCCGCAACCTCACTCGGCGAAAAAAGCCAAATACAAAAGCGACGGCCCAATAGCGAGGAAGACTGCAAAGCGCCGGGGCTAAATCCTCGTAAGCGCCTTGGCTACTTGACGGCGTACTTACGGACATATATATGCCTGAAAGTGCGGTCAGACTTAGGAGGCGATATGACAGACCCGCAAACCGTAATCTCGCCCAAGGACATGTGGACTCTGCTGGCGGTCTTGTATTGCAGCAACGAGAAAGAACACGGCTGGTCGATAGCTCTGGGGCAATGGGACGGGGTTTCGCGCTTGGCAGTGCGTTGGAACGGAGACAAGGCCCATCCAAAAGGCAATCCAACCTCTCGCGGAATCCCTACGTGGTTCGTTGCGCCGGAGGAACTAGAGAGCCATCTTTTGGCGTACGAAGGAATTACTGCCGAAAAACGTACGTTGGCGGAGGTCGTGCTCAGGAAAGTAAGCGCGATCTAATGATACATTTTTCTACTGAAAGAGGGCCGCGTTTGGTCCTCTTTCAGTTTACGCCTAACAATTTAGGAAAAATCGCAGCGAACTGCGGGCAGCCAATTCGCCGTGATCTGCAAGATTGTGCCCGTCACGATCAGCACCATCCCGGTCCAGCCGTAAACCCCATACATTCTCTCCACACGAATAGCACTCTCATCCTTCTTCTCCAGAAGGATCGACTGCGCACCATCGGTCCGCGTACGGTAAGGCATCCCATATCTGAAAAGAAGCAGCACACCCGCAAGATTGAGTACAAGGCCGAGACTATTCAAAAATACGGCACTCATGCTGTCGCCCAGTTACGTCCCACGAAGCGCCCTGTCATTTTATGACCTTCACTACAACGCTATTCCAATCGACTTGATTGTCACCGTCAGCAGCCGCCGCCTCAATTTCTGCCTCACTCGCGTTTATGGCGTCTTGGATAATTTGCGTGCGGGCCTTCCATGCCTCGGAACTGAAATATTTTCGCGATTTGAAAGTAACTTCGTATTTCGGGTAAATAACGGTTCCGTCTGCTCCAATCAGCGGCGGAGTTGGGCGAATACCGCAGCCCGCTATAGATACGCGGTCGCCACGGGGATCATTGTCATAGGTCCAGCTCTCACCGTCATGCACCTTAGCGTAAGCGATACACTCGTTCCATGTACTAAGCCCGTTTTTGTATATTGTCTGCGAGGCACGATAAATGTCCGCTTTGTCCTGCGCTTCTATCGCCCGATCTTCCGCTTCTTGTGCGAGTTTGGGGGCCTCGACGAGCTGATACTGCCAAAAAGCGTACACGCCAACCCCCGCAACACTGCAAAGCACAATCGATATAACGATGCCAACGAGAAGGCGGTAAATCTTTTTTGTGTAGTCGGCTGGGACCGACCGTGGTTCTTCAGTTGGCGGGTATTCTACCGGCGTTGTCATTTCAATTTTTCCTTGGGATCAATTCTCATTTTACCGCCTTACGTTTCTTACGCCATCGCAGAAACGCCGCCGCATGTTGCTTAGGCGTTCGCGGTCTCACAAGGTCTCTGTCGGTAAAGAAGCCGCTTCCCTTCAACACCCTTTACCGCTTTCGCAGCCCGCGTCTTATCATCGACGCCGAGCGCCATTCGTTCGTTGTACCGGAAATCGAATTCTGCCAGATAACGCTTTAGGTGTGCTTCACTCACGTTATGGTAGGTGCCGGTAATGCCGCGCTTGAACGTAGCGAAATAGCTTTCCACCGTGTTCGAGTGAACGTTGCCCCGGACGTACTCACCAGCCGAATGATTGACGGTACCGTGATCGGCAAACTCCTTGCCGATGTGGAAATACTCACCGCCTTCGTCCGTCATAAGGCTAGACTTGCGACTGACTTGCTTCATGACAACGGGCCGAAGCGTCTTACCGCTGACTTTTGCGATATGATCGGAACGCGCACTCCCACCACGCTCGACAAGCGTATGAACAATTTGTTTGCCAGCGCCGCCGATGTTCTTCTTGTTACGCTTCTTGCGGTGCTTATTCTTCTCTTTACCACCCACATACGTCGTGTCGGCTTCGACGATCTTGCCTTCGCCGCCAAGTGGGCCGGAATGAGATTTGATTGCGGCCATACCTTCTCGGATGCGGTGTGCCATGAACCACGCTGTTCGATACGAGCCGAAGCCAAGCATTCGCCAGAGTTGATGCGCGGATATGCCTTTCTTGCTCGCCGCCATAAGATGAGTCGCAAGCAGCCATTTGTGCAGCGGGATATGCGAGCGCTCGTAAAGCGTGCCGAGCGTGGCCGTGAACGGTTTTTGGCAGCTATGGCATTTGTAGAGTCCCGGACGATGGCTCTTACCCTTGAGTTCCGTGGCGTCGTCCACAACACCGCAGAACGGACAGATAGGACCGTCGGGCCAGCGAAGCGCCTCGAAATGCTTCCGGGCAGCTTCCTCGTTCGTGAAGATCGGGTTCGTCAGATCACAGGGGAAGGGGCCTTAACTCCTGAATTTCTTGACTTGCTTAGACGATTGTGAGAGGTATGTCAAGTGCATAATATCCCCCTCAAGGGGAGGGTTGAGGCCCTCCGCGTCTCCCTCTCTCCGCGTGAATCATTTGCCGGGACAAATGTAAAACCCTGAGTCGGGAACCCGCCCCGCATACAAAACCCTTCTTGGCGAAAAGGCTTTCGCCAATGATTGAGGAAATTCCCGGGACAGACGTGCCGCAACGGGGAGAAGGCAGATGTCCACAGCCTCGCCGGTAATCTCGTCTGGCGCTTTGTGCGACCACGGCAATGCTCCGCGTTCTCCTTGTCTCCGCGTGAGCAATTTCCGGTCTCCGGGCGGTCCAGCGTCTGACGGGCGCATTGCACTGCGTTCGTGGTTTGTGCTTATCTCGGGCGCATGATCACGGCGGCCGATGTCGCGCGAGGCGTCTCGCGTCTACTGATCCAGGAAGGGTTCAGCCCCATCCTGGAATTCACTCTTGCCAACGGGCGGCGGCTCGATGTGGCGGCGCTGGGCGCGGACGGAACCGTGGCCGGGGTGGAGATCAAGGTCGCGATTCCGGATCTCAAATGCGATCTGAAATGGCCGGAATATCTTGATTTCTGCGAACTGTTCTATTTCGCAATTCCGCCCGATTTTCCCGACGAGCTGGTGCCGCCGGATACCGGGCTGATTGTCGCCGACCGCTATGGCGGCGCCATTTTGCGGCCCTCTCCGATCGCACCGCTTCACGCCAGCCGGCGCAAGGCGGTGACCTTGCGCTTCGCCAAAGTCGCCGCCGAACGACTCGCGCTCACCCTGGAACTCGCGACCGGCGCCGCACGCATGGTGATGGCCGAATGAAATCCGCCGCGAAAAAACCCTCCGCGAGGCCGGGCGTCTCCGCGGGAGAACTGAAACGCATCGCGTTGTCGTTTCCCGGCGTCGAGGAAGGTACCTCCTACGGCGCGCCGAGCTTTCTGCTGGCGAAGAAATTCTTCACCCGCCTTCGCGGCGAGGACAATTCGATCGTGCTGATCGTGGGCTCGATCGACGAGCGCGACATGCTGCTCGAAAGCGATCCCGCGCTGTTTCACATCACCGCCCATTACAGGAATTATCCGGCCGTGCTCCTGCGCCTGGAGCGGCTGGATCCGGCGGTTCTGCGGGCGATGCTGGAACGACGCTGGCGCGCGATCGCCCCCAAAAAGCTGCTCAACGCCGGCACAGCGCCGGCGAAGGCGACCACAGCCAAAAAACGCTAACGCGGGCTGCGCTTGGCCAGAATGCGCTGCAGGGTGCGGCGATGCATGTTGAGCCGTCGCGCCGTCTCCGAAACATTGTGGCCGCAAAGCTCGTAGACCCGCTGGATATGTTCCCAGCGCACCCGATCCGCCGACATCGGGTTTTCGGGCGGCCTCGGCTTATGGCCCGGGGGCGCCAGCAGCGCCGACAGAATATCGTCGGCGTCGGCCGGCTTGGGGATGTAGTCGATGGCGCCATATTTCACGGCCGCAACCGCGGTGGCGATGTTGCCGAAACCGGTCAAGACCACCACCCGCGCATCCGGGCGTATGGTGTGCAGCGCCTCCACCACGTCCAGCCCGCTGCCGTCGTCGAGCTTCAAATCCACCACCGCATAGGCGGGTGGCAGCTCCCTGGCGCGGGCAACCCCCTGCGCGACATTCTCGGCGATGGCGACGCTGAAGCCGCGCCCTTCCATCGCGCGCGCCAGCCGCTCGCGAAACGGCCGGTCGTCTTCGACGATCAGCAGCGAACGATCTTCCGGCAGCGGCGGGGATTGCATCGGGTTTGGTCCTTCGACGCGTCGATAGCGCAGCGCGGGGCAGTGGGGCAAGGAGGAGATATGACAGCGACGGCCTAGACGGGCGCCATGCCGCCGGGCCTTCGCTCGCCGTCGATGGCGCCGCGCGGCCAGCGAAGCTGAACGCGGGCGCCTGCGGCTTCGAGATTGCCGGCCTTTACGGTGCCTCCCACCTGCTCGATCAGGGTCTTGGCGATGAAAAAGCCCAGACCCATGCCCTGCTGGCCGGTGAAGGCATCGCTGGGCGAAAGCTCGGTTTCCCCGAGCGCGTAGCTGCCGGGGCGCGAGGTAACATAAGGCTCGCCGATCCGCTCCAGAATCTCCGGCGCAAAGCCAAAGCCGTCATCCTCGACCGCGAGACGAAGCTCCGACGCATTCCATTCCGCCCGCACCCACACTTTGCTGCGGGCAAAGTCGGCCGCGTTCGCCACCAGATTGGTCAGCCCGTGCAGAAGCTCGGGCACCCGCCAGACTTTCGGCTCGGCATCGCCCTCGGAGCGGGGTTTCAGCTCGATCAGAATTTCCACATCGCCGCCGCGATATTCGCCGACGATTTCATTGAGCAGCGCGCCTAGCGGCAGGCGCTCCGCGGCGGCCAGCAGGCTTTCTTCGGGGCGGGCGAGCCGGGTCAGGATCCCCCGGCACCGCTCGGCTTCCGCCCGCAACAGGCGCATGTCTTCCGCTTCCGGCGACGAGGGCGGCAAGGCCCGCTCCAATTCGCGGGCCACCACGGCAATGGTTCCCAACGGCGTGCCGAGTTCGTGCGCGGCGGCCGTTGCGAGCGCCCCCAGCGACGCCAGGCGGTGCTCGTGCGAAAGGGCAAGCTGAGTGGCAGCGAGACCGGCCTGCATGCGCGAGGCCTCGCTGGCGATCCGCCAGGCGTAGATCGACGTGAAACCGATTCCCAGGACCAGCGACGCCCAGATTCCGCCCTGGTAGAGTTCCGGCAGGTGCAACGCCTCGCTCGCGGCCCAGGGCAATGGCACGTGATAAACCGCTATGACCGAAACCGACGCCAGCGCCACGGCCGCCAGGATCAGCGTGTTGCCGAGATTAAGCGTGGCGGCGCCGATCACCACCGGCGCCAGAAACATCAGCGCGAAGGGGTTTTCGATGCCGCCCGTCAGATAGAGCAGGGCGCCGAGCTGCAGCACGTCATAGGCAAGCTGCGCGGTGGCCTCGCGGTTGGTCAGCCGATGGGTGGCGGGATAACGCCAGGCCAGCAACAGGTTGAGCGCGGCGCTGAGTGCAACCGCCAGGACGCAGGGCAAGAGCGGCAGGCGATAATTGAGCCCGAAATGCACCACGAACAGCGCGGCCGACTGCCCGCCGATGGCAAGCCAGCGCAGATTGCTGAGGGTGCGCAGCCGCACCCGGCCCCGCCAGCCGGTGGGGTGGTTGGCCCAGGCCGGCACGCCCCGCCACAGCCGCGCCCAGGCGCCGGGTTCCTTACCGTTTTCCAGCGGAACATTGGTCATGGATCCGTCGCGCGCCTTGTTCGAGCTCTGCGTTGATTCGCCGTTTTGTCGTCCTTTCGCCGTCGTTTATCAACGCCGCACCGCATGCCACCGTGTCATCGCACCCCATGATCCGTCTACGGACTTTATTGATAACGCTCACCGCGGTCTTCGCCGTCCTGTCGGCGGGGCTCGTCTGGTATGCCTCGACGCAACTGCCGGCGGAGCAGACGGACGGTCAGGCCGGCGCCGGAATCGGCGGACCGTTTGTCCTCACCGATCAGGACGGACAGCGCCGCAGCGACCGCGATTTCCGGGGCCGTTTCGTGCTGCTTTATTTCGGCTATACCTATTGTCCCGATGTCTGTCCGACGACCCTGCAGAGCATCGCCGACGCACTGGCCATGCTCGGACCCGATGCCGCGCGCGTGGTGCCCGTGTTCATCACCGTCGATCCGGCGCGCGACACACCCGCCGCGCTTAAGAAATATCTCGCCGCATTCGGACCGCGCTTCGTCGGACTGACGGGAAACGAGGCCGCGATCGCCCGCGTCGCGCATGCCTGGCGCGTCTATTTCGCGCGGCATCCCGCACCGGGCGGTGGCTATTCCGTCGACCACTCGGGCACGATTTATCTTCTGGGTCCGGACGGCAAGCTCGCGACCATCTACGATGCGACGGAAGGCGCCAAGGCGCTGGCGAGCGATCTCAGGACGCGGCTTTAGTCTCGCGCTGGCGAAGGCGAACAGCGCGAACCGATCATCGTGCCGCGCTGCGCTAAAGCGGTTTTGGGTTGCGTTTACCCACATGTGAATGTCATGGCCCGCGACGGCGGGCCACCCAGTTTGACCGCCGCGCGGTCCATGTTCTGCAACCGGTTGCATAATCCGTATACGGATTTTAACCCGTTCCCGGAGACGACCGAGCCAAATCCGCACGCTCAACGACATGGCGATTGCCAGACCACCATCCCACCCCGCGCACGATCCTCAAGCCTGTGTAAAGCGCTCACGGGCATAGCGAGAGAAATTGGCTGTGCATCCTCCCCATCGGTTTCAGCCGCGAAGCCGTCGCTCCAAATCGGCTACGAAGCCTTCGATCATCGCCGCTTCGACCGCGCGCGGAACCGTCTCCCATCGGCGCACAATTCGGTCGAGCGCATCGCGCACATCGCGCCAGGTCGCGAAGCCGTAACCGATTTCGTCCACTACGCCGGCATGGCGTTGCGATCCCGCGCCCAGCCGCGCCATGAGCTTCGCCGGCCTGTCGGCCTCGGTGACGATTTCGCGCAAGAACGACGGCGCGGGCCTCGCATCGCTCGCCGCCCTGCGCGGCCGCCAACATTCCCCGAACGCCTCCCGCGTCAAAAACAGCAGATAGGGCTTGCGCCGGCCGAAGCGCGCGTCAAAATCGGCATGCAGCGCCAGATATTTTTGCACCTGATCGAGCTTGATGGACGTGCTCCATTTCAGCTCGACGAAAACGCGCGCGGTTTCCGACAACAGACACACATCGGGCTGGGTGTAGCCCGCGTCATAAGGGCGGCAGAGATGGAGCCCGCGATCTTCCATTCCGTCGCCCTCGACGGCGAAAGCCCGCAACAGCTCACAGATCGTGTCGGTAGACGCCCATGCCAGCATAAGGCTGAACAGGAACGTCAGCGGGACTTCGTGGCCCCGCATCCGTGCATAGAACGCCGCGACGCTCTGGCCCTTCCGGGCGGGCTCCCATTTCAGGTGCTCGCCGAAGCGATAGAGCAGCTCCGGCCATGCAACCCGTTCAGGTGCCCCAGTGTGCGACTCCACTTCGCGTGGCAGTCCCCACGGGCTCAGCTGGATCACGATGCACAGAGTGCGCGAACCTGTTCGGCATTCGCCTCGATCACCGCCGAGCTGTTGCGTAGATCGACAATGTACGCCTCGTCGCCGGTCATGCCGCCATAGCCGTTCTTCGCGTTGACCCAGCCGCACACGATGACGGGCGTGCCCGCGATCCGGCGTACCAGCACGTTCGGAGGCTCAAGCCAGCTCCGCTGATCGTCGAACACCGCGCTGTCGGGGTCGCGCAGTTGCGCCTCGACCAGCGTGTGGGCGTCGAAGATTGCGTGCTTGTCGTCTCGATCCATCGCCGGATAGCTCCGCGTCTCCGATGCACCCGGGTTCACGGTGGACGCATCGGCCGGCGCTTGCCCAGCCGAAGACCGATTGCCCGGACTACCTATGAGCAGCATGGCCACGAACGCGACGACTATGACACCCAGCGAGACCTTGACGGCAGTCGGCATGGATCACCCCCCGGTGATTCGACGCGGAAGGCCGGAACGCCGGCCGGACGAGGGTACAGCCTGTCACTTAGGGGTGAATCAAACCCTAAAGAGGATGATTCGTACCCTCTTAGCGGCGGTTTGGCCGGGCTGCTCGCAGCCTCCCGCAATGATCTCTGCAAGGCAAATCAAAGCCGGACGCGCCCTTCTGGGAAGGAGCCAACAGGAACTGGCCGACAAGGCCATCGTCTCCGTCAAGGTCATCGCCCGTCTCGAAACGGGTTCGGTCGATCCGCGCATGAGCACCATCACCGCCGTGCAACATGCCATGCACAAGGCCGGTATCGAGTTCTTGGCAGCCGACGACGTGTGCGGCGAAGGCGTGCGTTTGCGCTCGCCCCTTGGACCCGCCAAAACGAGAAGCCGTAGCCGTCGGGGTTGAAGCCCCAGATCGCGTCACATGCACCCGGGTGCAAAGCGATCAGCGCAATGTGATGCCGACG
Source organism: Rhizomicrobium sp. (assembly GCA_036511745.1). GTDB lineage: Bacteria > Pseudomonadota > Alphaproteobacteria > Micropepsales > Micropepsaceae > Rhizomicrobium. Next base: position 49,510 of record DATCBQ010000131.1, on the reverse strand, counting down.
ATGCCCGTCACGCCATACCGGGAACGCTCCGGATCGGGATTGCCGATGGAACGGTTGAACGTTATCTCACCAAGCGTGCCCGTCGCCCAAGATCGAACAGGCATCCATGTTCATTCTGTTCGCACCAAAGAGCGTCACCTGGGTGGCCCGCAGCCGCGGGCCATGACAATGTTGGGAGCGCGCAAGCGATTCCACTCAAACCAAAATCGCGCTAAAGCTCCGGCACCGGGAATCCCGTCTGCATCGCCGCCGCGATGAGGGTGTTGCGCATCAGGCAGACGATGGTCATGGCGCCGACGCCACCCGGCACCGGCGTGATGGCGCCGGCGACCTTCACCGCTTCGTCGTAATCGACGTCGCCGACGAGTCTGGTTTTTCCGTTTCCCGCGTCGACCCGGTTGATGCCGACATCGATGATCGCGGCGCCGGGTTTCACCCAGTCGCCGCGCACAAAGCGGGGCTTGCCGATGGCGGCGACGAGAATGTCGGCGCGCCGCGCCAGCGCCGCCAGATCGCGCGTCTTCGAATGCGCCATGGTGACGGTCGCGTTGGCGGCCAGCAGCAATTGCGCCGCGGGTTTTCCGAACAGCAGCGAACGGCCGATCACCAGCGCGCCCAGCCCCGCGATATCGCCGACATATTCCTTCAGCAACAGCATCATCCCGGCCGGCGTACAGGAGACGAGCCTCGCCCGGCCGCCGACCAGAAGCCCCGCATTGGTCGCGGTCAGCGCATCGACATCCTTGCGCGGATCCAGCAGATCGAGCACGGCGGCTTCGCGCATTTGGGCCGGCAACGGCAGCTGCACGAGAATGCCGTGTACCGCCGGGTCGGCATTGAGGTCGGCGACGCGCGCCAGCACTTCGCTTTCGTTTGCATCCGCCGGCAACGAAACATGAAACGAACGAAAGCCGATCGCTTCCGCGGTCTTCCCCTTGTTGCGGACATAAACTTCGCTGGCGGGATCGTTTCCCACCAGCACCGTCGCCAGACCCGGAACAAGGCCGTGCTGCGCCTTGAGACGCGCGGCTTGTTCCGCGACGCGCGCGCGCAGCCGGCCCGCGGACGCCTTGCCGTCGATGATCGTTGCCGTCATTGCGTGCCCTCGCGCTTCGCCTTCAGGTGGCGGCCGGGACCGCCATCACCGCGTAATCGTTCACCAGCATCTGAAGCGCTTCCAGCAGGATCAGCACGATCAGGGGCGACAGATCGAGGCCGCCAAGCGGCGGGATGATCCGGCGCACGCGGCGAAACACCGGCTCCGTGAGGGCATCCAGCATGCGCACCAGCGAACGGGCGAGGGGATTGTAGGTATTGAGAACGCCGAACGCGATCAGCCAGCTGACGACGACCGCCGCGATGATCACAAAAATGTAGAGATCGATGACCGTATTGAAAATGAAGAGAAAGACATTGATGAGCGGTGCAAGCATGGACGGTGCCGCCTCTGGAGAGGAAAATCGATCGCGAAACCTTGTGGCAGCGGCAGGGGCCGCCCGCAAGCGATTCCGGCAGAAACGGGATCTGCGCGGACTGCTTGACACTCACAGCGCCCGAACTCTAGATACCGGCCCCTTCCGCGGCCAGCGGGACCTTCTGGGGCTGTAGCTCAGTTGGGAGAGCGCCTCGTTCGCAATGAGGAGGTCAGCGGTTCGATCCCGCTCAGCTCCACCAGCCTTCGCTCTGGCGAAGCAATGTCCGAAACCCTTTCTCTATTCAGCGCGCAAACGCGCGCCGTCTGGGTTCTCGCTTGCGCGAGAATGACGAGCGCGATTAGCGGCAAGGTCCATGCGCAATAAATTTCGGTGTCATCCCCGACAAGCCGCGCTTTGCGCGGCGCAGATCGGGGACCCAGCACGCCGCGCGTCCGCGCGGCGAGGGTTGCCCGTATAGGCGACGCGCCAGATGGCGCCGCCGGCGTCGTCGGAGACGAGCAGGCTGCCGTCTTTTGCGACGGCCGGCCATACGGGTCTTCCCCAGACGCGCGCCGGCGATGTCGAGCCGTCCCAAAAGCCGGTGAGAAAATTCTCATAACCGTTTTGCGGCCGGCCATTTTTGAATTTGATCCGTACCACCTTGTAGCCGGTGGGGCGCGACGAATTCCACGAACCGTGCAGCGCGACGAACGCGTCGCCCCGGTATTCGGCGGGGAATTGACTGCCTTCGTAAAACACGAAACCCAGCGGTGCCGAATGCGCCTGAAACAGGACATCCGGAGTTTTGGTCTTCGCAACGAGATCGGGCCGCTTGCGGCCGTAATCCGGATCGTGATGGGCGCCGATATAGGCATAGGGCCAGCCGAAGAAATCGCCCTGTCGGATGCGGGTGAAATAATCCGGCGGCAGATTGTCGCCCAATCCGTCGCGCTCGTTCACCGTCACGTAGAGATCGTCCGTCAACGGATAAAAGGCGATGCCGACGGGGTTGCGCAATCCGCCGGCGAAAGTGGAAAGCGCGCCGCTCGGACCTACCTTCTGCACGGTGGCATAGGTGCGCGGCAGTTCGGCCACATTGCCCAGACTGCCGATCGTCAGGAAGAGATCGCCGTTGGAACCGAAAGCGATGTCGCGTGTGAAATGACCCACCTGGCCATCGGGGGTCGTATCGGCAACGTGTTGGCGCCTGCCAGAGGCAACGAGCGCGCCGTTCTTGTAGGGCAACCGCCAGATCGATTTCGTGTCGGCGATGTAAACCGCGCCGTCGTGAAAGGCGATGCCGTGCGGCTGGCCGAAACCCTGCGCGAAGGTCGCGATCCGCTGCGCCCTGCCGCCGTCGCGCGACGGCCGCAGCACGACCACCTTGCCCGCATCGGATTCCGCCACAAACACGTCGCCATCGGGTGCCACCGCCACGAAGCGCGCGCCGGGGACATGAGCGGCAAAGACGCTGACGGAAAATCCCGGCGGCGCCTTGGGCAACGCGCCTGCCGGACGGGCAATTTTTTGCGAGGTGTTGTCCACCGCCGGCGTGGCGTGCGGCGCGGGCAACCGGTTCGGTGAAATCGAAAAGTGCTGGCCCGGTTCGTCCGCGGCGCCTGCGGCGGTCCCCAAGGTGAGCAGCGCAATGAGAACACTTGCGGATATCCGCGCCATCGATGAACGGTCCTTCTGGAAAGCGCGCGGCAGCCGCGGTCGTGGGCCATGACAGGAAAAAAACGCGCGGCGCGTGCCGGAGCGCTGCTACTCCGCGGCAATCGCGGCCGGCGTCACGAAGGCTTTGCCGCCGTTCAGCTTGACGAGATATTTGATGCCTTCCTCGGCGATGTCGTCACCCACCATGCGGTCGCCTTCCGCATGCAGCTCGGCCATGTCGATATAGGCCGCATACTTGCCGCGCGTGCGCTCGGTGATGATGCCGGCATTGAGCAGCGTCTTGATCAGAACGCGGAAAATGTTGCTGCCTTCGCGCATTTCCTCGCGGATGAACGCATCCGTCATGCCTTCCATGAATGCTCCCTGGCACCAGACCGGATCGAGCCCCACGGCTTCGTAAATCCACGCCTTCTGGTCGGGGCTTCCGAGATTGTAAAGAAGGATCGAAAACACCTGCCAGGCCCAATCTTCGATCATCTCGTGCTCGGCCTGCGACAAATGCGGAATGGTCCGGTCGGCCCAGATCTTTCCGAATTTGTGATGGAAGGCTTCGTCGGTCATCACCAGCTGGCAGACCTGGCGCATCAGCGGATCGCGCGCTTCCTTGTAGAAGGTGGCGAAGGCGCCCATCGCCAGTCCTTCGACCAGCATCTGCATGCCGACGAGTTTCTTCCACACCAGCGGCGAGCCGACGAGCTCCTTCAGGAGATCGCCAAGCGCGGGGCCAACCGGCATCGGCTTTCCCCAGCGCGCATGGATGTAGCGGGTGAACGCGGTGACGTGACGGGCTTCTTCGCGGGTCTGGTTGGCGGCGTATTCCTGGGCGCCGGGATCGCGCAAAATGTGGCACAGTGACGCCGACAACGACAGCGCGCCTTGTTCGCCATGCAGGATCGAAGAGAACGACCACCACACGTCGTAATTGACGAGCATGATCTTCTGCTTTTCGTCCAGCCTGTCGCCGATGGCGGTTTTCAAATCGGCATTGGCGGCCGGATTGACCAGATATTCGTTGGCGGTATCGAACGGCAGAGCGAAGTCGACATATTTTGGATCGAGCGGATCCCAGAAGTGATCGTGCGTGGCGGCAATGATTCTGTCGAAGGCGCTCGAGCGCTGGCCATAGCGATGAACGTCCAGCATCGCGGGAAAATCGTCGGGATCGACCGCGTTGTAGGCCGGATCCTTGGTGATGTTTTCCATGATCGTCTCCCGGCATTCGCCGCTGTCTGCCGCAAGACCCTACGCCTCCCACCAGACGCGGACAAGCAAAATGACGCAAGCGTCACGTGCGGCAATGCGGATAGTGCGAAACAGCGAAATAATCTAACGGTGCAGCGGCACTCCTTATCTTACCCGCAACCATGCATGCGTTTCTGATCTTGGGAATCGCGTTCGGCACCTTCTGCGCCACCCTGGCCGGAGGTTTGCTGGCGCTGCGGCTGCGCGATCAGCTGCATCTGGTTCTCGGCTTCAGCGCCGGTGCGGTTTTGGCGGTCGCTTTCTTCGACCTGCTGCCCGAAGCCGTGACGCTGTCCCATGCGCGGGCTTTCGATGTGCTGAGCGTGGCGGCACTGGGCTTCTTTGCCTACACGGTGCTCGACCGGCTGATCCTGCTGCACTCCCATCGTCACGGACGCGGCGACGGCGAGGCCAATGTGGTTCGCGGCTGGGCGGGCGCGGCGAGCCTTTCCGCTCACAGTCTGATGGACGGGATTGCCATCGGCATCGCGTTTCAGGCCTCGACGCATGTCGGCATCGTCGTCGCCGTGGCGGTTCTCGCCCATGACTGCTCGGACGGAATGAACACGGTCGGCCTTGTGCTCAAGAACGCAGGCACGCGGGGGCAGGCATTCGGCTGGCTGCTGATGGATGCCATGGCGCCGGTGCTGGGCGCCGGGTTGACCCTGCTGGTCCATTTGCCCGTGCAGGCGCTCGCGTTGTTGCTGGCGCTGTTCGGAGGCTTCTTTCTTTACATCGGCGCCAGCGATCTCCTGCCCGAAAGCTTTCACGCCCATCCCAAGACGCTGACAACGGTTGCAACGCTGTGCGGCGCAGCGGTTCTTTATCTGGCCGTGCGGCTGGCGGGATAGGAATTTTCCAAATTTGGGCTCCCGCCTTTCCTTGGCACGGGTTTCGCGCGATAGGATGCAGCTTCGGACAAAACATTTTCGGATAGTCGCATGCGGAGCCGGGCGAAATCGGTCGCAGTCTGGATCGTGCCGCTTGTGGTGCTGGCGGCGGCGCTGGCGTTGATTGCAAGCGATTTCGGCAATCTGGCATCCGGCAGCCGCGGCATGCAGTGTGAAATCTACCAGAGCGTTCAGGCGCACGCTCCCGCAAATTCGGCTCTTGCGGCGCGCGTCGCACCACAAGGCGCTTCGCGCTGTCCGGCGCAAGCGCCCGAACCGGTATTCTCGACAACGCTCGAATTGGTGTTTCTGGCGGTGGCCGGCCTGGGCTTGGTTGCGCTTTTTGCGTGGTCGACCGTGTTGTGGGCGGCTGCGTTCGCGATCGTCGCCATCGTCGTCGCGCAAAGTTTGTCGTGGCTGCTCTTTACCCGCGCCCATGTGCTGGTCGATGCCGCAAGTCCGAATGCGGCGCTGGCGGCGATGTTTCTGAGCGGGCTTTCCGCCCGCGCGATCGCGATTGCCCGCATGCGCGCCGCGCTTAAGGGAACGGTCTTCCATCGCGTTCCCGTTGGGGCGATCAACGAGATCGTCCATTCGCCCGGGCTACTGAAGCTTGACGGCGAACGGCGCGTGGTCACCTGCATGGCGTGCGGCATTCGCGGCGGCGCGGCGCTTGCGGAATCCTTCGCGCAGGATCCTTCGGGCTTCACGCGCCTGATCGACCGGACGATGGCGCCGCTGATCGAAGAGGCGGTCCGTCTTGGCGCGATGATCGGCCCGTTCGATGCAGAGTTTTTCACTGCCTACTGGAACGCGCCGCTCGACGATCCCGAACACGCCGTTCACGCCTGCGAGACCGCCACCCGGATCACGACGATTCTGGCCAATGTCAACGAACGGCTTTCGCACGAACGGCGCGCGGACGGCGCGGCTTTCGAGGCGCTCGAAATGGGCATCGGCATCGCCACCGGGCCTGCCATCACGGGCGGTCTGACCGCACGCGGCGGCGCGAGCTATTCGGTGACGGGAGAATGCACCGGTCTGGCGCGGCGCATCCGCGCGTTGTCGGCGCAATATGGCCCGGCCGTGGTCGTCAGCGAAGCAACGCGCGAAGCGGCGAGCGGCGCCTATGCCTTTCTGGAAGTCGATTTTCTGGCGCCGGCCCCGGGGGAACAGCCGGTAAAACTCTATGCCGTGCTCGGCAACCCGCTGGTGCGCGCCAGTCCGAAGTTTCGCGCGCTGGCGACGTTTCACGATCACATTTTCCATGCCTTGCGCACACAGCAGTGGGAACGCACACGCGAACTCGTCGCACAGTGCCGCAAACTTTCGGGCGCCAGCCAGAAAATGTACGACCTGCATCTCGCGCGCATCGCCTGGTATGAAGCCAACCCTCCAGGGCCGGATTGGGACGGCGCGTTTCGGCAACCCGTGATGTAAAGCGCGTGCGCGCGGTAAGCGGCGCGCAGCTTTCACTATTCGTCATGCGCTCCCTTGGGCTTCGCAAGTCCGTAACGTGCAGCGGGCTGGCCGGTGGCGGCCGCCCACATCTGGTCGCCCCACGAGAAGTGCCACCATTCTTCCGCGTGGCCCGCGAAGCCCTGGGCCTCCATCGCCCAATGCAGCAGGCGCCGGTTGGCGCGGGCTTCCGCGTCGGAAAATCCCATCCCGGACGCAATCGTCTCGAAATGGTCGCGGTGCGCGATTCCCGTCACGTCGTCGAACAGCGAGCCCATCCACAGCAGATCGCCGCCCTGCCAGCGGATCGAAAGATCGACGGCCGCGCCGGTCGCATGCGGCGCCGGCGAATCTTCTCCTCTCGAAGGTGCTGCCCAATAGCGCTCGATTTCGCGCGTGAGGGCTTCGCCGGCCAGCTCCGGGCGAGACATCTTCAGTTGCCGCGGCATCCAGACATCGTGGAAATAGCTCTGCACCGCGCGCGGCCGCCAGGCGTCAAAGACAAACAGCTCCAGGTCCGCGACCGCCAGCGTTTCGTTCACGGCCGCGAGCATGGCTGCCACCGAGCGCCTGAGCCAGAGCTCTGGAATGGAGCCATCGATGCGCTGCCAATAGGGCGGATTGCGCGTGGAGCAGTAGTAATTTTCGCCGGCAATCCCCAGCGCGCGGATTTCCACCAGCGTCTCGGCGAAATGCGCGCCGGTGCGGTCGATGGGCAGTGCCCGACAACCCACGCGGCGGCCCCGCAATTCGGTCTGATCCGGAATCGGCCGTTGGCGCCAGCCGTCGAGCGCACCGAAAACCGTCATCGCAGAAACCCGCGCCAAGCGTTGCGCGTTCTGGTATGGTCGCTTCGAAAGTCCGGCGGCGCGAATTCCCGATGTCCCAAAATTCCGACGCTCATTTCCCGACCGGTTACCGCGACGGCCGCGAGGCGTTCCTGCGCGCCTGCGACGAAGCGGGGCTGGGCGTCACCAGCCGCGTGCATCCGGGCGCCGCCGGCGGCGACGGCAAGCCCTTGTACATGGACACCGCCGGCATCGGGCCGCGCAACGCCGCGTCCGCGCTGCTGCTGATCTCCGGCACCCATGGCGTGGAGGGCTATTTCGGTTCCGGCGCGCAGACCGGATTGCTGCGCAGGGGTCTCGCCAGACGCGTGCTGAAGGGCGCCAGGATCGTGTTTCTGCATGCGCTCAATCCGTTCGGGTTTGCCTGGAACCGGCGGGTCAACGAAGACAACGCCGACATCAACCGCAATTTCGTCGATCACGGCAACCCGCCCGAGAATCCGGTTTACGATGCGCTGGCCGATGTCATTTCGCCGCGCGAAATCTCGCCCGAAACCATGAAGCGCGCCAACGCAACGCTTCGCGAATACGCCAACGCCCACGGCCCGTTCGCGCTGCAGGAAGCGATCAGCCGCGGGCAATACCGCCATGCCGACGGCATCTATTACGGCGGGGCGCGCGAAAGCTGGTCGGCCGCCATGCTGCAGGACGTTTTCCGCCACGAGCTTTCCGGCGTCGAACGGCTCACCGTGATCGATTTCCATACCGGGCTGGGCCAATCCGGCGCCGCCGAAATGATCACCGAGCATCTTCCCGCCACCCCCGCCTATGCGCGGGCGAAGCAGATGTGGGGCGCCGCGGTGCGTTCGAGCGAGGGGGGCGAATCCCTGTCGCCGCCGCTTTCGGGCACCATCGATTCGGCGATGGCCGCCTGGATGAAAGGCAAGGAGCTCACCTTCGCCGCTCTCGAAGTGGGCACCGCGCCCTTGCGCCAGGTGTTCCAGGCGCTGCAGCGGGACAATTGGCTGCACGCCCATGGCCGGCTCGATCACGTTTTGGCCGGCCCGATCAAGACGGAAATCCGCAACGCCTTCTATCCCGACACCGCGGAATGGAAGGCCCGCGTCTTCGCCCACGCCGAGCGCGCCGTGGCCGGCGCGGTCGCGGCGCTGGCGTGAATTTCCTGTTTAACAGGCGAAATACAGGGGGGAAATTCCGTGGGTGCCTGCTCGAAGGCGTTCTTAAAGCGAAATCAACGGCTTGGTTTAAAACGTGCGCGCCGATAACAGGAGAAAATGTTCCTGTTATCCTTATAGCTCTCTGATAATCCCCTGTATTCGGGATGCACGCGACCGCCAGCGCGCGTAAGGCGGTCGCGTCTTCCAGCCATAGAGCTAAACGGTGCGGAATCAGGGCGTTCGCAGAAAGCCATGACTGGCATTGGCGTCATCTCTCAGGATACCGGCGATTGAGCCTTTCGCGTTGATGCTCGTTGGGACGGTCCATATTGCTCCCGAAGCCCGGAAGGTCGTGACCGTTCCATCGGGGGCTCGCACAAAACCGAACTGCCTTCGCCTGTCGATGTAGCGACCGGTGACATAGCCCTTGGAATTGATGGCGGCAGGAAAGCCGGCATCGAATGTGGTGAAGGTTCCGTCCGGGGCTCGCAGGAAGTCCCCAGAGCTATAAAAGCCCACGATCGCCCCGGCCCGATTGATGCTGGCAGGTTGGGTATCGTTTGATCCCGGTGGGTCGAACGATGTGATGGCTCCATCGGGCGTGCGCAGAAAACCATGCGCGAAGTGAGCACTATCTTGATACAAACCGGCAATCGCGCCTGTGGCGTTGATGCCGACAGCCAATGTATAAGTTGATCCGGAAGGATCGAACGAAGTAATGGTTCCGTCGGGAGTCCGAACAAAGCCGTGGGGGGTATTTGTGTTCTCTAGATAATAATATCCCGTAATCGAGCCCGCGTTGTTGATGCTTAAAGGCTCCGTGTCACCTGAGCCTGGCGGGTCGAAGGTGCTCGTGGCTCCGTTGGGACTGCGTACAAAACCGTGTGTCAGCGTGCCATCCCAATACCAGCCCGCAACAGAGCCCGTGGCATTGATACTGGTGGCATAGGTTCCCAATGATCCCGAAACATCGAACGACGTGAAGATTCCGCCGGGCGCCCGAACATAGCCGTGCCACCCAGCACCATCTTGGTAAAACCCTGCGACGAGCCCCGCATCATTGATGCTTTGGGCAGACGTTTGTGCGGACCCGGGAACATCGATCCTCACCATCGTTGCGTCCGCATGCGTTGCCGAAGCAAGTCCCAGGGAAAATGCGGCAACGCAAAGCGAGAATCGCGAACTCGATGGCAACCCCTTTCGTGGCATCCGTTCTCGCATCGCTTTGTCCGGTGGCGGCTTTGACATTGCAGGCCTCCCGATCGATCGCCTGGATTGTAGCATGACCGCCGCGTTCAGAGCGCGGCAAAATTCCACCTCTATATCAGCCACGCCGACTCACGCCCCGGCTATCCCCCCGGATGGAAAGCGGATGCCGGGAAAGCCACTACCGATGAGTTCTTGTGCGCGGAGTTTGGGTTTTTGTGCAAAATGGGCGGAAGCGGATGTTACTGTGCAAGGTCCACTTGAGCGAGGGTTGAAGATCGCATCCACGATCGCGCCGGAAATCCTGTCTGGCGCATTGGGCGGCCCGGCATCTGCTCCGCGTTCTCCTTGTCTCCGCGCGAGCATCTTTCGAGGAAACAACATCCGCAATGTTGCCGCTTGGTCGCGACAGCGCCGCGCGACACGAACGCCGCATCCGCACGTTCCTCCAACAGTCCGCCCTCAGGGCTTGTAGGCCGTTACCACGCTGCCGCTGACGACGATCAGCGTGCCTTGCCCCGCGGCAAGGCTGGTGACGCCGGCGCCCGTGTTGTCGGACCACAGCTGCCGGCCGCTCAGCGCATCGAGGACATAGACTTCGCCTGACTGCGAGCCTTCCACCACCATGGCGTTGACGACGATGGCGGGCGTCGAGAGCTGGCCGTCGCCGGTGAAGCTCCAGAGGTTGGTGCCGGTTGACGTCTTCCAGCCATACAAGGTCCCCTGGTCGAGGCTGAAGCCATATCCCTTTTTGCCGTCCTGGAGGAACGCGGGCGTCAGTCCGTTGTTGGCGCCGAAGCTGCCGACCACCGCGCCGGTGGCGGCATCGAGGACGTAATTGCCGCTGGTCCAGTCCTGGATGTAGACGTTGCCGTTGAAATAGGCCGGCGTGTTGCCGCCGCCGCCGTCACAACCGCCATTATAGTTCCAGTCCAAATTTCCCGATGCCGGATTGAATTTGTAATATTGACACGGATAGGAAACATAGATGCCGCTGTCGCCATAGGCGGGCGAGCTATCGTCGCCATTGGCCACCGATTGCATCCACTGCACCGCGCCGCTCGATTCGTTGACCGCATACAACGTGCCGCCGGAGCCGGCGCCGCCGGTGAACACCTGGCCGTTGATCGCCATGGGCGGCGACGAAAACGAATATTGGTTCGGCAACTGGACCGACCATTGCTGGGCGCCGGTCTTCGCTGCAACCGCCGACATCAGCCCGCCGCCCGTCACCAGGAAAAGCGAGCCGTTGTCATAGGCGGCGCCGACAAGGCCGCCGCCGCTGGTCTTGCTCCAGTGCGTCGTGCCGGTGCCGAGATCGAGCGCATAGGTGACGTTGTTGGACGCGTTCACGAACACCAGCCGGTCGGCGATGACGGCATAGCCGAGCGCCGAGCCGAGATTGACGCTCCAGAGCTTTGTCAGCGGCGTGGTGAAGCCCTTCAGCCTGATGCTGCCCGAATGGGCGGGATTGATCTGATAGGTGACGGCGAAGTCGTTGGTCTTTTCGGTTGCACTTTGTCCGGCCCACGCCGGCAGAGAAAAAAGACAAAAGCCCGCACACGCAAGCGCGGTGAAGCGGCGTCGAAACATCGATCCTGACTCTCGCATGGCGTTCCCCCACTCCCCTGAATTTGCCGAAATTTTGCGCTCGGTCGTTGATACTGTCAATCGCGACTTGCGTGAGAGCCGGCGCCGTTGTGCGGGGCATGGGTTCCCTCCTCAGGTTTGCGTTTGTCCTGCCGATTGATTCACGCGGAGAGCAAGAGACGCGGAGAGCACCAACCCTCCCCCTTGAGGGAGGGTCGACATTTGGCTTCGCGCGATAGCGTGAAGACGAATTTCGGGGAGGGGTGATGTTGCAGCATCCGTAAGCTTCGCCATCACCCTCCCCGAAAAGTTCTGCGAACTTTTCGACCCCCTCAAGGGGAGGGTTGAAGGTCATTCAGGCATGGCGTTTGCATCACGGCGTTTGCCGATGCCGTTTGCACGTCGCTCGTCTTACACGCCGCCGCACGTTAACGAACAGCTCCGGGGTTCTTTAACGCGGCGCTAACAGGCGTTGCGCATTATTCGGCAAATTCAGGGCAGTGGGGCCATGTTCGCCAAATCCTTCGCCAAATCCTTGGCCGATTCGCTTCGTCGTTTCCTGCGCAGCAATCGCGCCAATGTCGCCATGACCGTCGGGCTTGCCGCGGTGCCTTGCGTGTTTCTGGTCGGCATGGGGATCGATTACACCTCGGCGACGTGGCGGGAAGATCAGCTCAACGCCGCCGCCGATGCCGCCGCCCTTGCCGGGGTGACGCCCGCGATGATGGCGCAGGACGATGCCGCCTCCATCGCGTCCGCCACCGGCGCCTTCAATGCCCAGGCCGGTTCGGTTTCAGGCGTCCTCTACCAGCCAGGCACGGGCCTGACGGTCACCGCGACCGACACCTTGACGACGCGCACGGTGACGGTGGCCTACACCGCCACTTCGCAGGACGCCTTCCCCAATGTGCTGGGAAGGGCCAGTGTCGCTCTGGGGGGCACCTCCTCGGCCGTCGGCGGGCTGGCGCCCAACATCAATTTCTACATGCTGCTCGACAGTTCGCCGTCGACGGCGATCGCGGCCACCCAGGCCGGCATCGATTCCATGGTCGCCCATACGGGGCCGCAGGGCGGCTGCGCTTTCGGCTGTCACGAATCCAATCCCGGCGCCGACAATCTGGGCAATCCTGGCGGCGAGGACAATTATGCGCTGGCGCGCAGTCTTGGCGTGACGCTGCGTTTGGATCTGGTCGCCGCCGCCACCCAGAGCCTGATGACGACGGCCCAGACCACCGAGCAGACCAACAAGGCCAAATACGAAATGGCGATCGACACCTTCGATGTCGGCGTCACCACCATCGCGGCGCTGACCGCCGATCTGCCGCTGGCGGAATCCGAAGCGGGCAACATCGCCATGCTCGAAGTCTACAAGAACAACTGGCTGACCCCGACCAACAACAACAATGACGAGGACACCGATTACGACACCGCCATGAGCACGCTCAACACACTGATGCCGGCGCCGGGAAACGGCACCAACACGAAAGGCGACACGCCGCAGGAAGTGCTGTTTTTCGTCACCGACGGGGTGGAAGACGAGACCGTCAACGGCGCCCGTCAGCAATCGCTGATGAACAATGGCTGGTGCAGCACGGTGAAGGCCCGCGGCATCCGCATCGCCGTGCTTTACACCGAGTATCTGCCGCTTCCCACCAACACCTGGTACAACACCTATATCGCGCCGTTCCAGGCCGATGTCGGGCCGACGCTGGAAAGCTGCGCCTCGCCCGGGCTCTATTACGAAGTCACGACCGACGGCGACATCACTGCCGCCCTGGCCGATCTGTTCCAGAAAGCCGTGACGACGTCGTACCTGTCGAAATAAACGCGGACCTACCCTCCACTTGAGGGAGGGTCGAAAAATTCGCAGAATTTTTCGGGGAGGGGTGATCTCGAAGGCTACGGGTGTTGCAACATCACCCCTCCCCGAAATCTTCCTTTCGCCGACGCTCAAGAAAGATTTCGACCCTCCCTCAAGTGGAGGGTAGGTTCGCATTTCGATGCGATACGATTTTGCCCGCGATCTTCGCAACAATGCGACGGATGCCGAGCGCAAGCTCTGGCGTCTGCTGCGAAACAGACAGCTGGGCGGATTCCGCTTCAGGCGGCAGCAGCCGATCGGCCCCTACATCGTGGATTTCTTTTGTCCGCAAGCACAGCTCGTCATTGAGCTGGATGGCAGCCAGCATGGAGAAGAGAAAAATGTTTCGTACGATGAGGCGCGAACCGAATGGCTCGCCTCCCGCGGCTACCGCGTCGCAAGGTTTGTCAATGTCGATGTGCTGAAGAATCCGCAAACCGTCGCCGATGCGATCGGCAATTTTCTGCAGCAAAGCCTCGAATAAACCCACCCTCGCCCTTGAGGGAGGGTCGAAAAATTCGCAGAATTTTTCGGGGAGGGGTGATGACGAAGGCTACGGGTGTTGCAGCATCACCCCTCCCCGCATCGCGCTTGCTTAACGAAACCTTCCCGAAACGGGAGGGGCGATGACGGATATCGTCCCGTCGCGGAACAAGGTTGCCCAGGGACTTTCCCGAAACGGGTGAATGGCTGGCACGGCGGTTGCAGCCACGGCGGTGGGCGGCAGGCCAATTCCGGTTTGCGCAAGCGTGTCGGGCCGGTTCATGCGTATGCGGACGAAGTTCGGAACGGACCCCGCAGGGAGGCGGTCGCCTGCGGCGCTGCCGCGCCTGGCCGCCACCGGCGCGCGCTTCGCCGGCGCTACCCGCGGCGCCACGGCGCTGGAATTCGCCATCCTCGCGCCGGCGGTTCTCGGGCTGCTGCTTGCCATCCTGCAGGTCGGCGTCGTCTTCGTCGCCCAGCAGGTGCTGCAGACCGCCACCAGCCAGGCGGCGCGACTGATCATGACAGGGCAGGCGCAAAGCCAGAACATGACCGCGACGCAGTTTCAGCAGCAGGTCTGCGCCCGCGCCACGGCATTGTTCAATTGCAGCAATCTTTACGTCAACGTGCGCACTTTCGCTTCGTTCGGCTCGGTGGCGATGGGCAACCCGGTGCAGAACGGCAAAATCCAGGCCGGCTCGCTGCAATTCAATCCCGGCGGGTCGGGCGAAATCGTCGTCGCCCAGGCGTTCTATCAATGGCCCGTGATTCTGGGACCCCTGGGATTCGATCTTGCAAACCTCAGCGGCAACCAGCTTCTGCTCACCGGCACGGCGGCGTTTCGCAATGAACCCTACTGAGAGGAACGACACCGGCGCGCGCGGACGCCGCGCGCCGCCTCGCGGCCTTTCGGCGCTGCCTGGCGAATTCGCCCGCCAGCGCAGCGGCCTGGCGGCCATCGAATTCGCGCTGCTGGCGCCGCTGATGCTGCTCCTGTATCTGGGCAGCTTCGAGGTTTCGCAGGCCATCGCCATCAAGCGCCAGGTGGTGCTGACGGCGAGCACGGTCGCCAACATCGTCACCCAATACGCGACCATCAGCGCCGGCACCGACCTTCCCGACATCTTCAATGCCTCGACGACGGTGCTGACGCCCTATTCGTCCGCCAACGCGGCCGTCACCGTGTCGCTGATCGGCATCGACGCCAACGGCAACGCCACCGTCACCTGGAGCCGCTCGCTGCACGGCATCGCAAGGGTGACAGGCCAGCCGGTCGCGCTGCCCGCCAGTCTCGACGTGCCGAACACCTCGCTGGTTCTGGGCGAGACCGCCTACGCCTACACGCCGCTGATGGACTTCCTGCACATGGGCGCGCTCGATCTCACTTCGTCGGTCTACATGCTGCCGCGCTCTTCCTCGGGCACGATTCAACTGCTGCCCTGAGCGATGGGGTTTCGCACCGGGGCGCGGCGATTGCGCCTTCGCGCCCGCGCGCGCTATAGCTGACGCAAGCGAGGCGCCCGTAGCTCAGCTGGATAGAGTGCTGCCCTCCGAAGGCAGAGGTCACAGGTTCGAATCCTGTCGGGCGCGCCACTCGACTGCGCGTGTAGGGTTTCAGATGCGGTAACTCTGCGCGCGCCTGGATAACCGCAGAATTGTTTCAATTCGGGGCCGATTGCGAAGCCGTCCATTGGCGTTAGCCGGACATCACGTTGACGGCAGGCCCGCGGCCAACAGCAACGCGCGAAAGCGCGAATCCTTTCGCAGGCGTGCGAGCGGCGCATCGACGGCCATCGCTATGTTGTCGGCCTCATGACGCGACAGGCTGAGCCTGAGCCATGCAATGGCGTCATTGGCATCGTCGAGATCGGCATAGGTCAATGCAACGGCATAGGCCGACATTCTTGCTTCGCCGTAGAGTTTCTTTTGCGCTTCCACCATGGCCTTCAGCATGCCGGCGCGGCCGCTTCGGGCCAAAGCTTTTTCTCCCGCGGCGGCGACCTCCTCGCTGGCGTCGTCGTGGCCATAGGCTCTGAGTTCGCGCAGGAAGCCGACATTGTCTCCCCGGTCGAGATCGATTCCCGCAAGATAGGCATGGGTCGAAGGAAATGCCGGCTCCGCCTGCTCCAGTTGCAGCAGAAGCAACAATGCATCGTCGCTTTTTCCGTTGTTGAAGAGAATGAGGCCCTTGTCGGCCAGTATGGCGGTCGATTCGGAATCGAGCGCCTGGGCGGCGTCTATCTCGCGCAGTGCGAGCGCAAACTCGCGGATGGTCATCAGGAAGGTGGCATACCAGTGATGCGCCATGGCGCTGCGCGGCTCCAGTGCCAGCGCGCGCTGGAATTCGCGCCGAGCGCCGGCGATGTCGCGCGACCAATAGAAATCCACGAAGGCGAGGTCCGCATGCGCGTCGCCGAGGGCAGGCTTGAGCGCGATGGCGCGTTCGGCCGCCGCCCTGGCACGAGGATAGGCCTCCTGAGGCCGCATCGTCGAAAACTCGCGCAGGAGATTGTAGCAGTTTGCAAGCCCCGCATAGGCTTCCGCATAGCCGGGGTCGTGCACGATGGCCTGCGTGAAATCATCGACGGCGTGGGTCAGGCCCACCGGCGTGCGGGTCTGCCACTCATAGAGACCCGCGCGGTAGAATGCGGTGGCTTCGGCGTTCCGCCGGGTGCCGCGCATTTCTGTCGAGCTTTGGGGAGCGGCCGGCTTGGGCGCGACCGGAAAAGGCGGAAAGCGCACGGCCAGAACCATCACCAGTACGACGAAGAAAGCCGCGGCGGCCGCGAGCAACTTGATCTTGTGCCGGCTTAGCCAGTCGGAACGCTCGCTTGTCTGGCGCGCGGCGGGGAAGGCGGCGGATTCGGTCTCGGCCCGGGGACGCTCAAGCCATTGCGTGAGTTCCGCCGCGTAGGCGAAGACCTTCGTGCCGGCACCGCCGGGCCCGCGATGAACGGGCAGCCCGCGATCCTTCTCCCACCGCCGCACGGTGCTTTCGTCGGACTCGAAGAACGCCGCGATCTCCTTCCAGGAGCGGAGGCGGCGATTCGGGGTTTGGGGCTCGCCGGCGCTCTGCATGATCTGGGACTTGGAGGACTTTCCCGCAAATGCGCGCCGATGCCCGCAAACGCCTGTCGTTGAAAGAGCAGGACATCCGGCATTTTAAGCGAGCCTCGTCGGCTTTGAAAGGCCCCGAGGATCTCACAGCCATGGGGCGGTGTTGCGAGTTTTTCAATTCCGATTGGGGAGAATTTCGATGAAGTTCGTGACGTCAAATCGCGCGACGCGGGTCGCATTTCTCGTTGCTCTTGGCAGCGTGGCGTGGTCGCCGATGGCATCTGCCTTTACGAAGGCGCCCCCGGTCAGCGACGGCAGTTCCGGCAGCTTCGACGGGCAGATCGGTAGCGGCAGCTGCCTGGCCTGGATCAATGTCGACAACGGGCAAGTGTGGTGCACCGACAGCGGCGGCTTCGTTTGGGTCACGCTGCCGTTCAAGACCATCACCTATAACGGCCAGAGCGTCCACGCCTTCAACTTCACCGACCTGAACATGGAATCGACGGTCAATCTGACTGTCTATGGCAGCGCGTCGGCGGTATTCCTGGCGCAACAAAACATCAGCCTGGCCGGCCAGTTCAAATTCCAGAACGGTACGATTGCAGGCGGCGTTCCGAGCAACGGCAACCCGAATGTCAATGGGGGACCGGGCTCGGGTGTCGGCGGAGGCTTCGGAGGCCAGGGCGAGGGCGGTCAGGTGCAGGCCTGCAATTTCGGCTGGTTTTTCACCGCCGGCGGCGGCGGCGGCGGCGGGAATTTTTCTGTCGGTCTGCCGGGCCACAAAGGCTATTGGGCAGCGGATATCCCCAATCCCCAACATTTGCCAGCCGGACCCGGAGGTACGGTCGAGGTCTCATCGACGCTGCAGGGCGGCGGCGGCGGCGGCGCTGGAGGCGGCGGAAATTATGGCGGGAATTACTATGGCGGTGCGCCGGGCGGCAATGGCGGCGGCTCAGTGGTGTTCTCAACTCCGGGCACGATCAGCATTGCCAGCACCGGTATCATGGACGCCCGGGGGATCAATGGCGGCGTGGTTCAAGGGACCTCCGGCAGCTCCGGCGGCGGCGCGGGTGGCGATGAATGGTTCTTTGCCCGAACCGGCTTCACGAATGCCGGCCAATTGCTGACAACCGGCGGCGCCGGCGGCACCAATACCTATCCCAAGACTGCCTGCGGCGATCAGAGCCCGGTGCGCGGACCGAACGGCGGTGACGGCTCGGGCGGCGTAGTGCTGATCAAGTCCGCAACCATTGCCAATTCCGGCACGATCAACGTTGCCGGAGGAGACGGGAAAGCCAAACCGAATGGCGGCTTGGTGGCCCATTCAACGCAGATCGACAACACGGGTCAGATCATCGGTCAGATTCACTAGAGCGAAATCCGGGGAAGCGCGGGACAGTTCGTATCTATTGCGTACGCAGAGTGGGCCGGAGCATGGCCACGCTCAATTGATCGGACCATGCCAACCGCGACATGACGCGGCATGCTCGGTGTACGGCTGGACTCCTGCCGATTGCGTTCTCGCGCCAGCCGGACAGGGGTTCAGCTTCACGAAGGTGCAGTCCAGTATTCTGTCCCGCTTCCCAGAATTCGCGGCGCAATGGCGTCCCCGGCTTTAGCGCGCCCCAAGAGAGTGCTATGATCGACACCAACCCGGGCTCATCCGCGGAATGTCGGTTCATTTCACGACAAGCGAACCAGGGGGACGAATATGCGATCTTTCTTTTTGGCAGCCGTGACGACAGCGGCGGGTGTCGCGCTTTCCACGACGGCAATCGCGCAGACCGAAACCGTGTTGTGGAGCTTTCCGTACAACTCATCTCCGTACGCGCGTCTCGCGCGCGATTCCACGACCGGCAGCCTGTACGGCACGACAGTCCACGGAGGCGTCGGGTACGGCACGGTATTCAGCCTGAGCGATAAACACGAGGTGTGGAAGCACCATCTGCTTTACAAGTTTGGCGGTGGCAGCGATGGCGCGGATTCCTACGGTGGTTTGAGCGAAGATGCGACGGGCGACCTTTACGGAACGACCGTGTATGGCGGCAACACCGACGTTGGCACCGCGTTCGAATTGACCTTCAACGGAACGTCGTGGACCCACACTGTGCTTCACAGCTTTGGCGGCGGCGCCGATGGAGCCCATCCCGACGCCGATCTCACCATCGACAAGGCGACGGGGGCGCTCTACGGCACGACCTTCGATGGAGGCTCATGGGGTTGCGGGACCGTGTTCGAGCTGTCGCCATCCGGCACAGAGACGGTGCTCTATGCATTCAAGGGCGGCAACGACGGCTGCTTACCTCAAACGCCCGTGCGAGCGGGTTCGACGAAGGGCTCGCTCTATGGCGTTACCGGTGCTGGTGGAGCACAGAACTATGGCGTCGTGTACAGGCTGAAAGAATCGCTGGGTGTCTGGAGCGAATCCGTCATCCACACATTTGCGGGCGGAGCCGACGGAGAAAATCCGACCGATTTCGACGTGGACCCCAAAACCGGCGATCTCTACGGGGCAGCGGGCGGCGGCAGTTCCGGCAACGGAATTGTATTCGAACTGACTCCGGCGAAGAAAGACTGGCAAGAGAGAGTGCTCTACACCTTCGGAGGCGCACCGGACGGTGTCGGTCCCGTTGGACTTCATCTGGACGCTGCCACGGGCGTGCTGTCCGGGACGACCTATTATGGCGGTACGAGTGGTGAGGGCACGGTCTTCCAATTGACCAAGAACGGCAACACGTGGGTCGAAGCCCAGCTCCACAGCTTCGGTGCGAGCGGCGACGGCGCCTATCCCGAAGCGCGCCCCGCCGAAGATACCACGACAGGCTACCTGTATGGCACGACGACCAAAGGCGGCGCGTACAACGTTGGCACGGCATATCTGATCGTGCCATAGTGGTCCCTCAGAGAGGCAATGAGGTGCTTTCGGGCGACGCGTCCGGAGAGTGACCAAATACCAGTTCTCACTTTCATCCTGTCGGGCGCGCCATACCTTCAACAATTCGGTAGCAATTTCAAAGCGGCAAATCTGCTGCCGCTGCGCTGCCCATTTTGCTACCCATTGAGGTGCGGATCGATATTCCGAAGTTACGCGCCGCTTCGCGATGGCCTTCGGCCAACCTTGACCGCGCTTGCGCGCGGCGCTGGCAGGAATGTTGGTCGGGACGGAGGAATGGCCCCACTTTGGTCGAACAAATGAATGGGCTGGGCGGCGCGGAAGTATTTCTGACCCACCGTGTTACTGACACGGGGGATTAGACCCGCACCTACGCTATAAATTTGGCAGTTGTATCTCTTGCCGGTAAATTGCTAATCTTCTCCATATTCGATGGAGGCGGCGATGAATTCGGCGCGCGTTGTTCGGACAATATTTCTGTTGCCGTTCCTGTTTCTCGTTCTTGCGGCGCTCGACGGCGCCCAAGCATACACCTTCAGCGTGCTCTACACGTTTCAGGGCGTAGGAAAGGACGGCGCTGAACCGACCGGCCACCTTGTGCTGGACAATGCGGGCAATCTGTACGGCACGACCGTAAATGGTGGCCGCCGACGTTGCACGCGCAACATTATTTATGGATGCGGCACCGCCTACAAGCTTGCGCCGGACGGAAGGGAGACGGTGCTGCGCGCATTTGACCAAACTGATGGGCGCTTTCCTGAGTGGGGTCTGGTCCAGAGCAAAGCGGGTAGTTTTTACGGAACGACTGCATATGGCGGTGCCGGCGACTGGGGCACGGTTTTCATGATGGCGCCAGACGGTACGGAAACAGTGCTCCACAGTTTCTCCGGCAAGGACGGCGGCTATCCGATTGGCCTCGCGCAGGACAGCGCCGGCAATCTTTACGGCGTCGGCAGCGGCGGCAATCCTAACTGTTCTGGCGGTGCCGGTTGTGGCCTCGTCTTCAAAGTCGCTCCCGACGGAACCGACACGACGTTGTATGAATTCCAGGGCGGAAGCGATGGCGCCTTTCCGTCCTCCCCTCTGATCAAGGACAAAGCGGGCAATTTTTACGGAACGACTGCATATGGCGGGGGCGGAACTGCGTGCGGTGGACAGCCGCCATTGGGTTGCGGAACGGTCTTCAAGCTCACTCCCGATGGCGCCGAGACGATTCTCTATGCGTTCTCAGGCGGAAGCGACGGCGGTCTTCCGGCAGCTCGCGTTGCCATGGACAGCGCCGGAAATCTGTATGGCACAACCTATGGCGGCGGGGCTTTCCAATACGGCGTGATCTTCAAACTCACTCCGGCCGGCGTGGAGACCGTGCTCTATTCCTTCGCGGGTGGCAGCGATGGCTGGTCTCCCGGCGCGGTCGGTTTTCTCAACGGTTCAGGAAATCTTTACGGAACAACAAACTGGGGCGGCGGAACCGGCTGCGGCGGTTTTGGCTGCGGCACCGTCTTCAGCCTTGCGCCGGACGGTACTGAAACAATTCTCCACTCGTTCACGGGCGGGACTGACGGAGGGGTTCCGGATGGCGCGCTGACTGCCGACAAGGCGGGAAATCTTTACGGAACAGCAGAGATCGGCGGAGCCGGTTGCACGCAAGGTTGTGGAACGGTGTTCAAGCTGACGCCATAGCCGGGCATCTCGTTCCCAGAACGCCCCTGGCGGGCGATCCCCGCTTTGCCGATTACGGCAATCGCATATGGGACAAATCCCGGGTTCGTTTGGGCAGGTGGCTATCATGGTCCATTGTGGCCCCGTTCGGCCGGCAGCTACGGGGACGCGCGCCACCACCAAAATCCAGTTCTCGTTTCTATCCTGTCGGGCGCGCCAGTGATTTCAACTACTGCCTGGAAGCATTACGACTCCGATTGGCGTCCGCGGCTGATGGAGAGCCTCGGCGCGCTCGACCTCGTGCCCCCCGGACGGCGCGTCGAGGGTCCGGGTGCGACGTTCCTCATGGCCCCGTTTACACACGCCAGCCCCGATCGGCCGAGCGGTTCGAAACCGCGCTCCCCGAGACCATGCGCCATCATGCCCGCTTTATGGCGCGGACGAACGAAGCACCCGGCTGGACGCCGCAATTTCGGGAACTCGTGCCGGACGTCGATGCTAGGCTTCGCGATCTCCGCGATAACGCTTGATCTTCGTGCTCCCACGGCCCATGTAGGGATTTGCTGGAACCGTTCCAAAGAGCTGTGCATGTTCATCCAGACCGAAACAACGCCCAATCCCGCGACGCTGAAGTTTGTTCCAGGCCGCGCGGTCATGGGGGACGCCGGGGTTGCCGATTTTCCGGACGCAGAAGCCGCGACTCGCTCGCCCCTGGCGGAGGCACTGTTCGCGATCCCGGGAGTTTCGCGGGTATTTTTCGGGAGCGATTTCGTTTCGGTCACTAAGTCGGGCGGCGACTGGCGCAATCTGAAGGCCCCCATCCTTGGCGCGATCATGGATCATTTCACGCGCGGGCTCGCATTGATCGCGGATGGCGGCGCCGGAACCGAGGAAGAGAGCGCCGTTGCCGAAGGCGATGAGGACATTGTTTCCCAGATCAGGGAGCTGCTCGACACCCGCGTGCGGCCCGCCGTCGCCGGTGACGGCGGCGATATCGTTTTCAAGGGCTTCGACGGCGGCGCGGGAATCGTTTTTCTTCAGCTGCGCGGATCCTGCGCGGGCTGTCCCTCTTCGACGATGACGTTGAAGAACGGGATCGAGAACATGCTGCGCCACTACATCCCCGAGGTGAACGCCGTCGAGGCGGTTTGAGCATAGCGGTTGCCTGTCCGATAAATCGATTCTAATGCTTCGCTTCCGCTTCTGAGCTCCCCATGTCGCGCGCCATCAACGACGAAGCTCTCGATACCATTCTGCGCACGGCGCGCAGCCACAACGCGTGGCTGGACAAACCGGTAAGTGCCGCTCTTCTGATGGCGGTCTACGATCTCATGCGGTGGGGTCCTACCAGCGCGAATGTCTCGCCGGCGCGTTTTCTGCTTCTGGTCTCGCCGGAGTCGAAGGAACGACTGAAACCCTACCTGGCGGCGGGAAATGTTAGCAAGGTGATGACGTCCGCCGCCACAGCCGTCATCGGCTACGATCTGGATTTTGCGGATCATTTGCCGCGTCTGTTTGCCCATCAGCGCGACGCGAAGAACTGGTTTGCCGATCCGAAGGCAGCGGAGATCGCGGCATTTCGCAACGGCACCTTGCAGGGTGCTTATTTCATCATGGCCGCCCGGGCCCTGGGGCTGGATTGCGGGCCGATGTCGGGCTTCGACAACGCGGGCGTGGATCGCGAATTCTTTCCCGACGGGCGCATCAAATCCAATTTTCTCTGTAGTCTCGGCTATGGCGATTCCGCGGGCCTTTTCCCCCGCAATCCGCGATTGTCGTTCGACGAAGCCTGCAAGATTTTGTAGCGGGCGCGCATGAAGATCCTGGCCGTCGACACGGCACTCGGCGCCTGCTCGGCGGCTGTTTTGGACGGCCAAAACATTCTTGGTCATCGACTGGAACGCATGGACCGCGGGCATGCCGAGCGTGTTGCGCCGATGGTGCGCGAAGTCATGGAAACTGCCGGCATCGGTTTTGGGGCCATCGATCGGTTGGGCGTGACGACGGGCCCCGGCACTTTCACCGGCCAACGCGTCGGGCTTGCATTCATGCGGGGCTTGCGGATCGCATTGAAGCGCCCGCTCATCGGGATCACCACGCTCGAAGCCATGCTTGCCGGAACTCTGCAGGACTCCGGCCTGGAAGCCGCTGCCATACTGCACGATGCCCGGCGCGACGAAGTCTATTGCGCTGCTAGCCTGAACGCCCGGCTGGTCGTGCCGGTTTGCCTCTTGCGGTTCGAAGCCGCGGTGGCTCTTGTCTGGGAAACGGTAGGCAAAGGGCCGCTTGCCGTCGGTGGGACCGCGGGCGAGAAGGCCGCGGCTGCATTCCGCGCTCTTGGCGGAATGGCTCATCCAACCGGCATTCTGCAGCCGGACGCGCTTTGGGTGGCGCGTCTTGCCATTCGCGAGCCCGAACGCGATGGTGCTCCCAGCCCCCTTTACCTTCGACCGCCCGATGCCAGGCTGCCGGCGCAGCAATGATCGCAGTGATCGCAGTGATCGAAGCCGATCGGAACGACATCGCCATTCTTGCGGCATTGCATGGCGCCTGTTTCGAGGAGGCGTGGCCGGCGGATGCGTTTGATCGCCTGCTTGCGGTGCCAGGGACGTTCGCTTTGCTTGCCCGCAGCGAGGATATGGATGTCGGGTTCGTTCTGGCCCGGTTTGTTGCGGACGAAGCGGAAATTCTCTCGGTGGGCGTTTCCGCGTTTGCTCGACGCCGCGGGATTGCGGCACATCTGCTGGCGGTTGCCGCCCGTCACGCTGCCGCAGGCGGCGCCGCGAAGCTGTTCCTGGAGGTGGGAGCGGAAAACACGGTGCCCCTGACGCTTTATCGGAAGTTGGGATTTCGCGAGGCTGGCCGCCGCCGGGGCTACTACCGGAACGGATTGGCGGACGGTCTGACCATGCGGGCGGATCTGCCGCTCGGCGGTTTGGGAAAAGAGCCGGAACTCGACTAAGATGGCAGCGGAAGGTCAAAAAAGGTCGATGCGTGAGCCGTATAGAACAGCTATGTGCGGAAAAGGGTCTGCGCATGACCGATCAACGGCGTGTCATTGCACGCGTCCTTTCGGATGCCTCCGATCATCCGGATGCCGAGGAACTTTATCGCCGAGCGTCGGGAATCGACCCGCACATTTCCATCGCCACCGTATATAGAACGGTGAAGCTTTTCGAGGATGCAGGGATACTGGAGCGCCATGATTTTCGTGACGGTCGTTCGCGCTACGAGGAAGCGCCCGACACGCACCATGACCATCTCATCGATGTTCAGTCGGGTCGCGTGATCGAGTTTCGCAACGAGGAAATCGAGCGCCTGCAGCGCAGAGTGGCCGAAGAACTGGGGTTTGAGCTTATCGATCATCGTCTGGAGCTCTATGCCGTTCCCAAGAAAAATGGCGGTGTCTGACGTGCAGTCTTTACGCGCGGCAACGCTTCTCACCGTATTCTTCCTGATAACGGTCGCCGGTATGCCCTGGCAGTATTCCGCTCAGTGGTTCCGGCTGAAGCGGCGCAAGACGTTTCCGCATCGATATCATCGCTTTCTGTGCCGTTTGTTCGGTATCCGTCTTACGATTGTGGGCAAGCCGGTGCAGGATCGCGGCGTCCTGATGGTCTCCAACCACACGTCCTATTTCGATATTCTTGCGCTTTCCGCGGCGGCGAATGTCTCTTTCGTCGCCAAGAGCCAGGTTGCGAACTGGCCGTTCTTCGGATTGCTGGCCAAGTTGCAGGGAACCGTTTTCATCGATCGCGAACGCCGGAGCCAGGCCGGAGCAGCGAGGGATCTCATTCGCCGGCGGCTGCAGGATGGCGATGCCCTGGTGCTGTTTCCGGAAGGAACATCGGACGACGGCAACCGCGTACTTGCGTTCAAAAGCGCGCTGATGGGTGCTGCCGAGCTGGAGATCGATACCGGCGGCGGAGGTTCGGGGGCCGTTCCCGTTCAGCCCGTCTCGGTAACCTATGTCGGTCTTTACGGCATCCCGATGGGGAGGGAGTACAGGCCGCTTTTTGCCTGGTATGGCGACATGGATCTGGTGCCGCATTTGTGGGAAGCGGTGAAAACAGGTCCGCTCGATGTGGTGGTGGAATTTCATCAACCGCTGAGCGCGGATTCCGCCGGCGGAAGAAAGGCGCTTGCCGCTGTTGCGGAAGCCATCGTGCGGGCCGGACAGGCGCGCGCGTTGGCGGGCGTCGGAACCCCCCGGTCCGCCCACGCTCTAATTCCATTGGGCGCGGCAAATGCGGAAATTACGGAAGCCGCCGCATGACGGTTCCCGCGCCCCCATGAAAAAGCTCTTCATCAAGACTTTTGGCTGTCAGATGAACGTGTACGACTCGGCACGCATGGCGGAGCTTTTGGCCGGCATTGGCTATGAACCAACGCCAGCGGCCGATGGCGCAGATATGGTGATTCTGAACACCTGTCACATTCGCGACAAGGCTACCGAGAAAGTGTATTCGGAGCTCGGCCGCCTCAAGCGACTTAAGGAGCAAAGCAGAAATCTTGGTCGCCCGATGCTCATTGCGGTGGCCGGTTGCGTCGCACAGGCCGAGGGCGCGGAAATTTTCGCCCGACAGAGCGCGGTCGATATCGTTGTGGGTCCGCAATCCTATCATCGCCTCCCGGAAATGGTCGCCCGCATTGCGCGCGGGACCGGACACGCCCTGGAAACGGAATTTCCCGCCGAAGACAAGTTCGATTCGCTCTGCGAACAGCGCGCCCCCGCCGGGCCCAGCGCTTTTCTGACCATTCAGGAAGGTTGCGACAAGTTCTGCACTTTCTGCGTTGTGCCCTACACGCGCGGGGCAGAATTCTCACGGCCGGTTCGGCAAGTGGAAGAGGAAGCCCGACAACTGGTCGCGCATGGCGCCCGCGAAGTCACGCTGCTTGGACAGAATGTGAATGCCTATCGCGGTGAAGGTCCGAATGGCGACATGTGGTGTCTTGCCGATTTGTTGCGACATTTGGGGGCAATCGAAGGCCTTGAGCGCCTTCGTTACACCACCAGTCATCCCCGCGACATGAGCGAGAATCTGATCGCCGCTCATCGCGACATGGAAAAGCTCATGCCGTGGCTGCACCTTCCGGTGCAATCCGGTTCCGATCGCGTGCTCGCCGCGATGAACCGGCAGCATTCGGCGTCGGAATATCTGCGCACTGTCGAGCGCCTGCGCGCAGCCAGACCCGAGATTGCGCTGTCGTCCGATTTCATCGTGGGATTTCCGGGTGAGACGGATGCGGATTTCGAGGCGACGCTTGCGTTGGTGCGCGCCGTTGGGTACGCGCAGGCCTTTTCGTTCAAATACAGTGCCCGCCCTGGAACGCCGGCAGCTTCATGCCCCAACCAAATTCCGGAAGAGTTGAAATCGGCGCGGCTTTCGGCGCTGCAGGATTTGCTGACCGCGCAGCAGGGCCGCTTCAACGATGCGTGTGCCGGCCTGGTCATGCCGGTTCTGTTCGAAAAGGCAGGCCGGAAACCGCGCCAGGCGGTCGGACGCAGCCCATATCTGCAGCCGGTTCATGTCGAAGATGCGATGCACCTCCTGGGTAGCATATGCGACGTCCGGATCGATCAGGTTCTTTCCAACAGCCTGCGCGGCGTTCTCTGCAACGATGACGCAGAAGCAAGAAAGATCTTGAATTGAGCCGGCCTCCCGCCGCCGAAATAACTGCTGCGCGGGAGCATGTAACGCTCGAATTTCCCGACAACGCGGTGCTTGCGGCATTGGGCGGAGCGCATCAGAAGAATCTGATCCGGGTGGAGCAGAAACTGGGCGTGCGCGTCGCAACGCGCGGCAATCTTGTTTCCGTGGAGGGGGCGCCAAATGCACGCGAGCAGGCGGCATCGGTTCTGCGCGCGCTTTACGCGCGAATTGCCGGCGGCGAGGCGGCCGGCCTGCCCGAAGTCGATGCGGAAATTCGCTTTGCGCTGCACGAAGCGGCACTGCCGATTGCCGGCGAATACGGTGTGCCCTCGATCAAAACCGCCGCCGGCCGCGTTACCCGGGCGCGGTCGCCCGCACAGGGCGCCTATCTCGATCTGATGCGCACGCATCCGCTTGTTTTCGGCGTCGGACCGGCAGGAACCGGAAAAACCTACCTGGCGGCCGCATTTGGCGCCCATCTTCTCCATGAGCGTCGGGTGGAGCGTCTCATTCTTTCGCGGCCCGCACTCGAAGCCGGCGAACGATTGGGATTCCTGCCCGGCGATCTCAAGGAGAAGATCGATCCCTATTTGCGTCCGCTCTACGACGCCCTGTTCGACACACTGGGCGAGCAATGCACGAAGCTGATGGAAAGCGGCGTGATCGAAGTGGCACCGCTTGCGTTCATGCGCGGGCGCACGCTCGCGAGGGCTTTTGTGGTTCTGGACGAGGCGCAGAACTGCTCCGCGGCACAGATCAAAATGTTCCTGACGCGTCTTGGCGAGGACGCCCGCATGGTGGTGACGGGCGATCCTTCCCAAAGCGATTTGCCCGCCGGTCGCGCGGAAGGTCTCAACGAAGCGTTGCGCTATCTTTCCGACGTCGAAGGCGTGGCGGTTGCCCATTTCACCGAGAAGGATGTCGTGCGTCATCCGCTCGTTGCCAGAATCGTGCGCGCTTATGCGCGGGAAATGTAAAAAGGGGCGGTCATGAATTTCCTGGACCGCACGGCTTCGACAGCAAAAGCAGCGCACATTGGATTTCAGGTCGAGGAGCCACAATGGCGCGCGGCCAATTTGACGATTTTGCGCCGCGCGGCGCGGCATACTCTCGCCAGCTGCCATCGCGCGGGAGGGTTGACCGTTCTACTCGCCAATGACGAACGCCTGCAGGGGCTGAACCGGCAATTTCGGGGAACAGCTAAACCAACGAATGTCCTGTCCTTCCCCGCATTGACGGGGGATCAGGGCTACCTGGGCGACATTGCCATCGCGTTTGGCGCGACCCAGCGGGAAGCCGCTTCGGCGATGAAGCCGTTGACGGATCACGCGGCCCATCTTGTGGTGCATGGCGTGCTTCATCTTCTGGGGTATGATCACGAATCCGCTGGCGAAGCACACACGATGGAAGGTCTGGAAGTTGCCATTCTGGAACAGGTGGGAGTCGGCAATCCCTATGCCGGCCCGATAACTGCCGAATAAGATGCCCCGCATATCTCAAGATGGCCACCCTGACGGCGCCCCCAGCGGCAACACGCTGTCCATATTGCAGCGCCTGGCGAAAATTCTGCGCCGGGGCCAAAGCGCCCAGTCGATCCGCGAAAGCCTTGAGGAAGTGATCGAAGAAAGCGAGCGCCAGAGTCCCGCGCTTTCTCCGCAGGAACGGATCATGCTCGCCAATCTGCTCAAGTTCGGCGAGCTGCGCGTCGGCGATGTGATGGTGCCGCGCGGCGATATCGTTGGCGTCGAAGAGAATACGCCGCTCAAGGCGCTGGTCGTGTGTTTCAGGGAAGCGCAGCACTCGCGCCTGCCGGTCTATCGCGAGACTCTCGACGATCCGGTGGGACTCGTCCACATCAAGGATGTGCTTTCGCTGCTCGAGCCCGGCGCGGACGGATCGATGCGCCTGCTGGATGTTCCTATTGCGCAAATCAAGCGGGATATCATTTTCGTGCCGCCCTCCATGCCGGCACGCGATCTGCTCGTAAAGATGCAGACGACGCATATCCATCTTGCGCTCGTGATCGACGAATATGGCGGCACGGACGGACTTGTCTCGATCGAGGATCTGGTCGAGGAAATCGTGGGCGATATCGATGACGAACACGATATCGAGGAAGCACCGCAGTTGCGCGATCTCGGTGAGGGCGGCTTCGAGGCGGATGCCCGCCTCGACCTCGAGGATTTCAAAACCCGATCCGGGATCGACCTTGCGCTCGCGGAATCGGAGGAAGATATCGACACCCTTGGAGGATTGGTGGTTTCGCTTGTCGGCCGCGTCCCGGAACGCGGCGAAATCATCCCGCATCCTTCGGGCTACGAATTCGAAATTCTCCAGGCCGATCCGCGCCGCATCAAGCTTCTGCGTTTGCGCTCGCCGTCGGACGCCGGCAAGCCTGCCACTGCATCCCGGGATCCCGTGCAGCGGCAATGAGCTGATGGCGACCATTGTTCTGTGCCCCGCGTCGGAAGCCGGATTGTGGCGCCGCACGGCTGCGGCAGGCGCCTTCGTTCGCCGGCTTTCTCCCTGGCGCGGACGAGGACTCGCGTTTGGGTGCGGCCTGTGTTCGGCACTCGCGTTTGCGCCATTCGGCATCTTTCCATGCCTGCTGCTGGCGTTCGCGGTCGTGGTGCTTCTGATCGACGCAACGCAGATGCAAAAACGCCCGGTCATGAATGCTGCGCTTGTCGGGTGGTTTTTCGGCTTCGGGCAGTTTCTGGGCGGTCTCTACTGGGTCGGTTACGCATTCACGGTCGATCCCTCCCAGCATGCGTGGCAGATTCCGTTCGTGGAAATGCTCCTGCCCGGCGGCCTGGCGTTGTTTCCGGCCGCCGCCTGTGCATTGGCCGCCTGCCGGTGGCGGGAAGGCGCCGCGCGCATTTTTGTCTTCGCCGCGAGCTACGGGGCCTGCGAATGGTTGCGCGGCCATATGCTTACCGGGTTTCCGTGGAACCTGTCCGCTTATGCCTGGGGCGCGGCGTTGCCCGTGCTGCAAAGTGCGGCGGTCATCGGCGCCTACGGCCTGTCGCTGCTGACGATACTTTTCGGTGCCTCGCTGGCGGAATTATTGGGCGATGCACGCAGGCGGTGGTTGCCGGCATTCATGACGGGGTTGTTCGTGCTGCTTTGGGCAGGCGGCGCCCTTCGCCTGTCGACAGTCTCAAGCCCGAATGTGCCGGGGGTCGAGCTGCGACTGGTTCAGCCCAATGTACGCCAGCAAGACAAATATCTGACGGAATACCGCGCCCGCAACTGGCAGGAGCTTGTTGCGCTGACGACGGCCCCGGCGCGAATTGCTCCCACCGATATCGTCTGGCCGGAAGCGGCGCCGCCCTTTCTGCTGACGCGCGTTCCGGAAGCGCTGGACGAAATCGCCGCGCTCACCGCCCGGCAGCGCGTTTTGATAACGGGAGCGGTTCGTGTGCTGGCCGCCCCCGACGGCGGTTTCCGCTATTTCAACAGTGTCTACATCTTCGGACATGGCGGGAAGTTGCTCGATGTCTATGACAAGTTTCACCTCGTTCCCTTCGGCGAGTATCTGCCGTTGGCCGGCTTGCTGACCACGCTCGGCATCTCGAAACTGGTCGACAGTCCGGGCGGGTTCACACCCGGCGACGGTCCCCATACCTACACGGTGCCCAACGCGCCGCCGGTCGGCCCGCTTATCTGCTACGAAATCCTATTTCCCGGCGAGGTGGTCGCAACGACGCGACCGGGCTGGCTCGTGAACGTCACCGACGATTCCTGGTTTGGGCCATCCACGGGGCCTTATCAACATTTGCTGACGGCGCGCGTACGGGCGATCGAGGAAGGGTTGCCTGTGGCGCGTGCGGCCAACACGGGAATTTCCGCCGTTATCGATCCCTTCGGCCGCGTCGTATCGAGTCTCGGCCTCGGCAGAGCAGGAGTCGTGGATTCGCCATTGCCCCGCGCGCTTCAGATGACGGCCTATGCGCGATTCGGCGATTTGGGTTTTGCTCTCATCGTGGCATTCTGCGTGTTACTTGCGTTTCGCCGACGATCACAATCACGAGAGCAAACGGATCTGCCGTGCAACTTAACGTATGCATTTTTTTGGGGAAGAAAATTTGTCTAGGGTCTTAAACGAAAACGACAATTCTGGTTGAAACTCTTGCCCAAGAAACAGGCAAATCCGGTCGATGGAACGGTCGGCAACCGCGTGAGGCTGCGCCGTATGCTGATCGGCATGAGCCAGGAAAAACTGGGCGAACTGCTTGGCCTGACCTTTCAGCAAGTGCAGAAATACGAAAAAGGCGTCAATCGCATCGGTGCCGGCAGGCTGTTCCAGGTGGCGCATATATTGGGCGTTCCGGTCGGCTATTTCTACGAAGGCATAAGCGAGCCATTCCCAAATCATGCGGTGGGCTCGAATGGAGTCTCTCAGCCCCCCGGCATCGAATTTCTTTCCAGCGGGGACGGACTGAAACTCGGTCAGGCGTTCATGAAAATAAAGGATTCGAAGATCCGCAAACGGGTCCTCGACCTGGTGAAGAGCCTCGGCGAAGGCGAAGAGACGCTTCGTCAGTAGCCGAAAGGTTGCGTCCGGTCTCTTTCCTCGCCTATTGGGGAATATGGCCGCACCCGTCCCGACTTCAGGCTCGCCCGTTGAGGAACTGATCGCCCTGCTCGATCTTGAGCCGGTCGAAGTCAACATTTTCCGCGGCACAAGCCCCAAGGACAGATCGCAGCGCGTGTTCGGCGGCCAGGTGCTGGGGCAGGCGCTGGTTGCAGCCTCCCGCACGGTTGAAGGCCGCGTCTGCCATTCGCTGCACGCGTATTTTCTTCTGCCGGGCGACCCGAAGGTACCGATCCTCTACGAAGTCGACCGCAGCCGCGACGGCATGAGTTTCAGTTCGCGGCGCGTGGTGGCGATTCAGCACGGCCGGCAGATTTTCCACATGTCGGTCTCGTTCCATGTTGCAGAGCCCGGACTGGAACATCAGATATCCGCTCCCAGCGTTCCTCCACCCGATGCACTGCCCAGCGAAGACGACTTCCGCCGCGAAATGGCCGACAGGATTCCGCCGGAATATCGCGAACATTTCCTGCGCCCGCGTCCGATCGAGCTCAGGCCCGTCGACCGCGCAGACATATTCCGGCCCGACAAGCGGGCGCCGCAGCAGGCCGTGTGGGTGCGCGCAACCGGCGCGTTGCCCGACGACATCGCGCTCCAGCAATGCGTGCTCGCCTACGCCTCCGACATGACGTTGCTCGATACCGCGCTGCTGCCGCACGGCATCGGCTGGTTCGATAACCGCCTGCAGATGGCGAGCATCGATCATGCGATGTGGTTCCACCGCCCCTTTCGCGCCGACGCGTGGCTGCTTTACGTCCAGGACAGCCCCAGCGCTTCCGACGCGCGCGGCTTCAATCGCGGGCTTGTTTTCACCCAGGATGGCAGGCTCGTCGCTTCCGTGGCGCAGGAGGGTCTCATGCGGCTCCGCGAGCCGAAGGCACAGAGCGGCAATTAACAACGCGTCAAGGAAGCGCGGCTAGTGTCTGCGCGATGCGACCTGACGCACTGCCGAACCTGCGTTCGCTCGAAGCCGGCAAGCTGGTGCCCATAGTGGCGCTTGGGCTTGCGCTCGGTTATGCGGGGGCGCTCGCCAGCACCTTCATTTCGCATATCTGGATTTTGGACCTGCACGGTCGTCCGGTCGTGGAAGACTTCGCGGCATTCTGGAGCGCGGGTCATCAGGCGCTGCGGGGCGCGGCCGTCGCGGCTTATGATGCGCGGCTGGAGCATGCGGCCGAGGTCGCAACGGTTGGCCATCCTTTTGCGAGCATGCTGGGATGGTCGTATCCGCCCATGTTCCTGTTTGTCGCAGTCCTGCTAGCGAGCCTCCCATACACGACCGCGTTCCTGCTGTGGGGAGCAACGACATTAGCGGCGTATGCATATGTCGTTGCCGCAATAGTGGGACGGCGCGTCGCGTTTCTGGTCGCCTGCGCTGCCCCCTGGGTGATCACGGCGCTGATGCCTGGCCAAAACGGTTTTCTGACCGCGGCGCTTGTTGGCGCTGCATTGTTATGTCTTGAAGAACGTCCGGCGCTTGCCGGCGTTTTCCTGGGCCTTCTCAGCTACAAGCCGCAATTCGGCATTCTTTTTCCGCTTGTGCTGGCTTTTGCCGGATATTGGCGAACATTCGCATGGGCGGCTGCAAGCACGCTCGCGTTGAATGTTCTCGCAGGGTCGGTCTTCGGGTTCGCGACGTTGGGTGCGTTTCTGCATGCCCTGTCGGGCGCCACGCAAAATCATCTTGCCCATGCAGGCATCGGGTGGAACAAACTGCAGAGTGTCTATGGCCTGCTGCGCAGCATCGGCGCACCGGGCGCGATTGCGTGGGCGGGGCAGGCGCTGTTCAGCGCCTCGGCAGCGGCCGCGGTCGTCGCATACTGGCGTGGCGAGGCACCGTATGCCCTCAAGGCGGCGGTGCTGGCCTGCGCCATTCCATTGGTTACGCCATACGTGTTTGTCTACGACCTGCCGATGCTGGCCGTCGCCTGCGCCTTTCTGTTCAAACATCGCAGCTTCGACCGCGCCGAGCTTTGGCTCCTTGCCGCCACCGCGCCATGCATTTTTGCCTTTTTGTGGATTCCCGTTCCGACCGCATTTTTTGCAAGCATCGCGGTGGCGGCAATCGCAACAAGGCGCGTGCTTGGCGTCGGCATTCCTGCACCGCGAATCCTGAACGCGATGCCGCAATATTCCAGCTGGTCCGCGTGAGGGCCACGCACTTTGAGACCGAACGTCGGCAAATCTCCAACCGCTGAAGATCCGAAGCTATTGCTGGGCCATTTGCCCGGCTCCGGCGCCCGTGGCATTTTTCAAGCTGGTGTCCAGGTGGGTCGTGACAGCGGATTCCGTGGCTGAAACGAAGGCAGCCTGATCGCCGGGCCTGGGCATCGTTTCGCAACGGGCGCGGGTGCACGAGTAGCTCGACTGATTTGCTCCGTCGTTAAACGTGAGCGCGGCGTAGCTGTTCACCACCGTAATTTGCTGATTCGAGATTTGTTGACCATCCGCATCCATCGCGATCAGGTTGGTGACGCCGAATGTCTTTCCAAGCACAAAGGCGTGGCGTCCGTCGATGATCGTGATGTCGGCGATCGTCGGATTGCCGACATAGATTGTCTTGGCGGGCCGTGCCAGCGATATCATTTTCGCCTGATCGACCACCACTCCGATCCCGGCCGGAGGATGAAGTTTGTGCGGGTGGCGCCCGTGTTTCGCCGGCGCCGCGGCTGCGCTCGATGAAATCATCGCGGAGGCAAGAAGGGCTACGCACAGGGTGTGACGCATGGGGTTGTTCCTGAAGATGCTTCAAGGACAAACATAGCGGCTGTGCGTAAAGGAAAATTTAATCGGGGGGGAGGGTGCGGTTTCAACGGCGGCGCTAATGTTGCCGGCGGTTGGGTGGTGACAAACATGGCACCGGCCAATATCCGATGCTTGTCTGGCTGTTCAATGAAAAATCGACACTGTCGCGGCGCGCGCCGGCCTGAATTCCCTGTGGCGACCGCCGTATCAATGGGAACGGGCAACAAATGACGGTTTCGTCTTGGGGTCGGAAAATCCGGGAGAATATCGACCCTCAACTCCAATAGGTGGTCCAGGTCACGAGGATCGTGCCAAACAACGCGACAAACCCCAGGACATTGGACCATTGCGGCCCCGCGAGACCGAAATATGTCGTCGGCTTTCGGCGTGGCAGAAAAATCAGCAAAGGCGCCGCCAGCGGATACAAATAGCGTCCCTGGAATCCTTCGACGACCGTTGCGCCGACGCCGTTCCATTGAACATAAAGCAGCGTCAGTATGAGGACGAAACCGGCGACCAAAGCGCCGAGCGCGAGGCATCGTGCGGCAGGCGGTGGGCGCTGTAGCTCCCGATCTCCTTCCCCGGACAGGACAAAAATGAGACATGCCAAAAGCAGAACGTAGAAAATCGGCGGCATTTCGACCGGCGGCCCGAAGACGCCGATGAAGCCGAGCAATGTCATCGGAACCAGGTTTGTCCCGAATATTGTTCGCAAAAGCACTGCGGCGTAAGCCAACGGGTCCGCGAGAATGCGCGCCATTTGCCCGTCGGGATATACGTTTCCGGCCCAGGTGCGATAGTGGATGCCGGCGAAGAATGTGTGCTTCACCACAACCATCCAGCCGACGCTCATCAATATTCCGGGCAATACAATCACGGCGGATGCGAGCAGCCAACGACGCCACGAACCGTAGCGTTCCGGGGGAATGGCGAACGCGAATGGCGGCAGCACGAGATAAGCGCTCTTGCATTGCGCTATCAGAAAGGCGGAGACCGCGATGGCCGCGAAGGATCGCGCGGAAATTTGTCCCGGCCGAACTATTATCGCAAGCACGTTGGCGGCAAAGAAGAATGCAAGCCCATTGGTGAACTGATCGGCGTCGAGCGTGCTTCGCGAAAAGGCTATTGTCGGAAGCATCGCCACGGCGCTGAGGCCATAGCCATTGAACGGCATACGGCGAATGGCAAGAAACGTAAGGCCGATGCCCGCTGCGGCGCCGGCGATTCGGCCCAGATAGAATAAGACGAGCGGCGAAAGCCCCGAGGCTTCACCCAACCAGTAAGCCGCCGCTTGCGGAATATAAGCGACGGGATTGAGCACGGCGATCGCGTTGGGCTCCAGAATAGCGCGAACATTGCCGGCAAGAGGAATGGCGGCCAGGGAGCGGAATTGGGACGACGAATATCGGAAGGGCGGTCTTGCGCCTTCCGGAAACTGCCGCCTGGCCTGGTCCAGCAGCCGTACAACGCCACTGGGAACCGAAGCGGGCTCTATTAGCGGGTGAAGGGCCGCGATGCTCGCTACGCGTTGGAAATTATACGTCTCATTGCCACCGGCAAGAGGCGGTATCAAGGCCAACAGGACAATGCTGCCGATGGAGGCGAAGAACAGGAACTGACGTTGCGGCGCCGCGAATATCCACAGCCATCGCCGGACCAGATCCGGTACCGAAAAAAAACGCCATCGCATTTCATTCGACATGCTCGCATAGTCCTGGAGATCTGCGTTTGATGCGCCGTTAACGCGTCGCGGAACGCCTTTTCCTCGATGACTGTCGGCATCCATCCGACTGCGTCAGGAGCGTGATGCCAAGTTTTCTTCGCCTGGTAAACAAGCTGCCAACACTGTTCGTCGAATTATGCGGCTGAAGGAGATTTCGTGCCGAAGCGGCACATTTTGCGGTTCTGGAAAGTGTGAGCGCTTAAGTCCGCATTAATCGACGTCTCCTATGCTCCCCTCGTGTCCAGGCAATGGGCCGCTTTCGAAGATCGGCGCGGGCTGGACTTCCTAGGGTGTCAATCAACGGAGGCTTTTATGCAGAATCTTTTCTCTCGTTTCGTGCGCGATGATTCGGGCGCGACCGCTATCGAATACGGCCTGATTGCGGCGGGCATTGCTGTTGTCATCATCGCGGCCGTGCAGCTTGTCGGATCGAACTTGACCAAAACGTTCAGCACCGTCGCCAGTGCGGTCGGCCCCGCGCCCTGATTTTTGCGCGAGTGGACGTTCGAATACGGACGCGGCGGCCAGAGTGGCCGCCGCGCCTTTTTTTGAAGGCAACAGGCCCGGCGATTTGTGACCCTTGAGTTCCTCCTGCTTTCCACAGTGCTCGCCGGGTGTCTGCTCGCGGCCGCCGGGTGGGACCTCGCCACCTACACAATTCCCAATCCCATCCAGATCGCGCTTCTGGCGAGCTTTCTCCTTTTCGTGGTCATGAGCGGCATGCCGGCCGTACTCCTCGCCAGCCATTTCGCAGCCGGCTCCGTCGGTCTCGTGGCCGGGTTCGCGCTGTTTGCGTTCGGGGTCATTGGCGGCGGCGATGCCAAACTGTTCGCCTGTATCGCGCTTTGGTTCGGATTGTCGGATCTGCTTTTCTATACGCTGACGGCCTCGATATTCGGGGGCGCCCTGACGCTCGGGCTGCTTTTCTTCCGCAAACTGCCGCTGCCGGGATTGCTTGCACGGCAAGCGTGGCTCATGCGCCTGCACGAAGAAGGCGGAGGCATTCCCTACGGAGTGGCGCTGGCTGCCGGCAGTTTCGCGATCCTTCCTTACACCGATGTTTTCCGTTCCGGCCTTGGCGCCTAGCTCCGCCATTTTGTAGCGCGCCGTTAAGCTATTTCTAAAGAGTTTTATGTTTCTATCGGCTCAAAGGAGCCGGCTCCATGAATATTCAGCGCATTCTTGTTCTGGCAGGTGCATTCGTCGCTGCCATCGTGGTGGCATTTCTCGTCAGCCACTTGCTGGGCGGGGGCACCCCGGTTGTGAAAGCGGCGCCGCCCGTGCGAATCGCAACCAGTGAAATTCTCGTGGCGGCGGCCGACCTTTCGCCCGGCACGCAGCTGACATCCTCGGCCGTGCGCTGGCAGGAATGGCCCAGGACAAGCGTCCAACCCGGTTTCATCACCCAGGACGCCAATCCCGACCTCGACAAGGTCGTCACCGGCGCCATCGTGCGCGCCCCCCTGGTCGCAGGCGAGCCGCTCAGCACGTCGAAGGTCGTCGAACATGCCCAGGGCGCCGGCTTCATGGCGGCTGTGGTGACACCCGGCATGCGCGCGATTTCGATCCCGATCACGACCGAAACCGGCGCCGGCGGCTTCATTCTGCCCAATGACCGCGTGGATGTGCTCATCACGCGCCAGATTTCCGACACGCCGCGCCGCTTTCGCGCGCGCACCGTCCTCAGCAACGTCCGCGTGCTTGCCGTCGATCAGACCTATGAGGGCAAGGACGAGAAATCCGTGCTGGCAAGAACCGCTACGCTCGAGCTCTCGCCGCAACAGACCGAGCTGCTCGCCGGCGCCCAGGCCAGCGGAACCGTGGCGCTTTCGTTGCGCGCCCTCGCAGACGGCGACGCCGCCGCCAATGCTCTTGAAGCGGCGACAAAAGAAACAGCTCACGCCGAAGAAGGCGAAGTGACCGTGATCCGCTACGGCATTGCACGGTCCGCCACCTATGGCCAGAAGGAGTAGCCTCATGCGACGCGGCACCATCGCGATTGCGCTGACGACGTTGCTGGCGCTTCAACTTCCTTCGACCGCCTCGCAAACGCTGCAGGGCAACGTCGACAGCTCCGGCTCCCGCCTCATAACGGTTTCGGCGCATGGCGGCGCTGCGGTGGTCCAGCACCTGACGCTCGGACGTCACAAGGCAGCCGTCATCCAGCTCGATTCCGATGCCCGCGATGTGCTCGTTTCCGATCCAAAGGTTTTGGACGCCGTGATCAAGACACCGCGGCGGATCTTTCTGCTGGGCACGGAAACCGGGCAGGCGAGCGCCTATTTCTTCGACGGCGCGGGGCGACAGATTCTCACCCTCGATGTCAGGGTGGAGCGCGACGTTTCGGAACTGGCAAGGGTCATTCGCGCCACGATGCCCGATGCCGACGTGAAAATCACCCCTCTCAACGACGACCTCGTGCTGAGCGGTATGGTTGCGAACTCCGTCGAAGCCACGCGCGTCTATGAGCTCGCGCTGCGCTATGCGGTCGATGCCTCACAGGCGGTCGATCCTACCAAGGTCGAGAACATGCTCACGATAAAAGGTCGCGAGCAGGTGATGCTGAAGGTGCGTGTCTCCGAAATGGCGCATAGCATCTCCAAGCAGCTCGGCGTCAATCTCGCAGTGGCGGCGAGCCACGTGCTGGCGAACGGCACACCGTTGCTCTTTCAAACCGCCAATCCGTATGGACTTATCGGCGCCGCGCTTTCGGGGGGATCGGGTGTGCAGGTCGGCCCGGGATCGATCGGTCAGTACAGCATCACCGGCGCTCTGAATGCGCTGGACGACGTGGGCCTGGCACACACCCTGGCAGAGCCGAATCTCACGGCCGTGTCCGGTGAAACGGCGAAGTTTCTGGCCGGCGGCGAGTTCCCGGTTCCCGTTTCCCACGATCAGTACGGAAACGTCACGGTAGCCTTCAAACAATTTGGCGTCGGACTCTCCTTCACGCCGGTGGTGGAAAGCGAAAACCGCATTTCCCTGCAGATCTCGACCGAAGTGAGCGAACTGACCAACGAAGGCGCGCTCCTCGACTCGGTTACCCAGCCCTCATCGCCAACCGGTCCCTCGTCGCCAACCGGTCCCACATCGCCAACCGGTCCCTCGACGTCCTCCGGACTGTCTATTCCGGCGCTCGCGGTGAGGCGCGCCGAAACGACTGTGGAGCTACCGTCCGGCGGCAGCTTCGCGATCGCCGGGCTGCTGCAGAATACCACCAAGCAGACGATCGATGCGTTCCCGGGACTGAAAGACATGCCGGTTCTGGGCGCCCTGTTCCGCAGCCGCGACTTTCAGAACAACGAGACGGAGCTGGTCGTCATTGTCAGCGCGTACATCGTCGATCCGACGCATGAAAACCAGCTTGCGGCGCCGACAGACGGATTTGTTCCGGCATCGGATGCGGACACTGTTCTGCAGGGCCGGCTGAACAGCGTCTACAGGAACGACCCTCACGGCCTGAAGTCGGCCGGCGACACCAAAACCGGCTTTATCGTCGAGTAGGAGATGATCATGAGGACGACAAATTCGTTGCGTGTCGTATCGCTTGCAGCCGCCATGCTTGCTGGAAGCTGTGCCGCGCCGACAACCGAGGTGGTGGACCCGGCCGTGTTTGCCGACGGAGCCGCCAACCATCCCGTGTCGGTCGAGCCGGGCTATCGCTCCCTGAAAGTTGCGCTCTCCGACCGTGCCGATGGACTTTCGGCGGACGACAATGCGCATCTCGCCGGTTTCGTTTCGGCTTACCTGGCCGGCGGCAATGGCGCCCTGAGCGTGTCGGTGCCCCGAGAGCCGGGATCGACGCAAGCCATTCGCCATATCGGCGAAAAGCTTATCGCGATGGGGGTGCCGCGATCGAGCCTGCTGGTGGGCACGCGTGACGTTGCCGGCGACGATCAGCGCATCGAGCTGGGATATGTCTCCTATGTCGCCCGCACGTCGCCATGCGGGAACTGGTCGCAGGACGCGGACGACACGGAAAACAACCTGCCGATGCCCGATTTCGGCTGCGCCGTGCAACACAACATCGCCGCCATGGTTGCCGA
This sequence comes from Rhizomicrobium sp., assembly GCA_036511745.1. Taxonomy (GTDB): domain Bacteria; phylum Pseudomonadota; class Alphaproteobacteria; order Micropepsales; family Micropepsaceae; genus Rhizomicrobium. The sequence goes on along the minus strand of DATCBQ010000131.1, from coordinate 9,345 downwards.
CCCCCGCGACCTCGTCTCTCCCCGCGCTCTGGGACCTTCCGATGCATCGCGGCGCGCAATCCTGACCAAGCAATACGAAACCGGTCAAACAACTGCATCGCAGAAGACACAGGAACAATCCGGCGCTGTTTCGCAAATTGGCGGCGGCAGTCCATAATCTGGAGATACCCATGGCCAATTCCATGTCCGCTACCAGCCCGGCAGACAAAGAGCCGTTCGGCGCCGCGCCGCACGAACGCCCCGTTCCGCGGATTTCGATTCACGCATTCTGCGAATTTCCCGACACGGGCGCGGCGCTGCAGCGCGCGGCCGCCGACCGGCGCCTTTCAAAGGCAAAGGTCGACGTGCAATTGGGCGGCCTGCAGGCGGCGATCGATTCCTACACCGGCCAGGTAACGCCGAATCTGCTGATCGTCGAGATCAAATTGCAGGGGAAAGCGGCAATCGAAGAGGTCGAACGCCTCGCCGAGGTTTGCGATCCGGCCACAAAAGTCGTTGTCGTCGGACGCGTCAACGACGTCGAGCTTTATCGCGAACTGGTTCGCCGCGGCGTGAGCGAATATCTTGTTGCGCCTCTCAATCCCCTGCATCTCATCGAGATCGTTTCGGGTCTTTATCTGCATCCGGATGCCCCGCCCATAGGCCGCGTTGTGGCATTCGTGGGAGCGCGCGGCGGTGCGGGCTCGTCTACGCTCGCCCATAATGTCGGCTGGTGCATCGCCGAACGGCTGCATGTCAACACCACGATCGTCGATCTCGATCTGCCGTTCGGAACCGCGGGTCTCGATTTCAACGAGGAGCCCGCGCAGGGCGTTCTCGACGCGCTTTCCGCGCCGGAACGGCTCGACGACGTGCTGTTGGACCGGCTGCTGCTGAAGACCGGCGAGCATTTGTCGATTCTCGCGGCGCCGGCGCTGCTCGAACGCGGTTACGATGCGGATCCGGGCGCCTATGAAGCGGTACTGGATGCGGTCAGGCGCATCACGCCGTGCATCGTCGTCGATGTGCCGCATAGCTGGACACCCTGGGTGCGCCAGACGCTGCTTTCGGCGGACGAGATTGTCGTGGTCGCCACGCCCAATCTGGCGAGCCTGCGCACCGGCAGGGCGCTCTTCGACCTTCTGCGACAGAACCGTCCCAACGATGCGCCCCCCAGGCTCGTGCTCAATCAGGTGGGTATTCCCAAGCATCCCGAAATTCCGGTCAAGGATTTTGCGGATACGCTTGGCACCGAGCCCTCGTTGATCATGCCGTTCGAACCGGCTTTGTTCGGCTCGGCAGCCAACAATGCGCAAATGCTGGTACAGGCAGCTCCCAAATCCGCCGTGGCCGAGGGAATTTGCCAGCTGGCGGAAGTTCTCACCGGCCGCAGAACCCAGCCCGACACGCAAAAATCGGTGCTGCCCTTCATGGCCTTCATGAAGCGGCGCAAGCAGGCATAACCCATGTTCGGAAAACGAAGCGCAACCTCGGAAACATCCGCGCCCGCGCCGCGCAGCGAGCCTGCGCCATTGCGCGTGAGTCAGGCGGGTCCGCCCGAAGCGCGCGATGGCGGCATTCAGACGCCGCGCCTGCAATCGATTCCGGCGCCCTCGATCCCGGTGGCCATGGCCGAGCAGAAATCCGACGATTACTATCAGATCAAGACGACCATCTTCGCTGCCCTGATCGATACGATCGACCTGGCGCAGCTGGCGCAGCTCGATGCCGATTCGGCGCGCGAAGAAATCCGCGACATCGTCAACGAAATCATCTCGATAAAATCCGTTGTGATGTCCATCGTCGAGCAGGAACACCTGCTCCAGGACATCTGCAACGACGTTCTGGGCTATGGTCCGCTCGAGCCCCTGCTGGCGCGCGACGACATCTCGGACATCATGGTCAACGGCGCCACCCGCGTTTTCATAGAAGTCGCGGGAAAGGTGCAGCTCACGCCGATTCGTTTCCGTGACAACGCCCAGCTCATGAACATCTGCCAGCGGATCGTCAGCCAGGTCGGACGTCGCGTCGACGAAAGCTCCCCCATCTGCGATGCCCGTCTGCTTGACGGAAGCCGCGTCAACGTCATCTCGTCGCCGCTGTCCCTCGACGGTCCCACGCTCACCATCCGCAAATTCCGCAAGGACAAGCTGACGCTTGAGGATCTGGTGCGCTTCGGTTCCATCAACCCACCCGGCGCGCGCGTGCTTGGCGTCATCGGGCGGGCACGATGCAACGTGCTCATCTCCGGCGGCACCGGTTCCGGCAAGACCACGCTGCTCAATTGCATGACCGCCTATATCGATTCCGAGGAACGCATCATCACCTGCGAGGACGCGGCCGAGTTGCAGTTGCAGCAGCCCCATGTCGTGCGTCTGGAAACCCGGCCTCCCAACCTGGAAGGGCAGGGCCAGATCACCATGCGCGATCTTGTGCGCAACTGTCTGCGCATGCGCCCGGAGCGCATCATCGTGGGCGAAGTACGCGGTCCCGAGGCGTTCGATCTGCTTCAGGCCATGAACACCGGCCACGACGGCTCCATGGGTACCCTGCACGCCAACTCGCCGCGCGAAGCGATGTCGCGCCTCGAATCGATGATCACGATGGGCGGCTTTCAGCTGCCGATGAAGACCATTCGCGAAATGATTGTGGGCTCGATCGACGTCATCATCCAGGCAGAGCGCATGCGCGACGGTTCGCGGCGCATTACCAAGATCACCGAAGTGGTTGGCTCCGAAGGCGACGTGGTTATCACGCAGGACCTGCTCACCTATGAAGTCCAGGGGGAAGACGAGGCGGGCCGCATTCGCGGCAAGCATGCCGGCACCGGAATCGTGCGTCCGAGCTTTTGGGAGCGCGCACGCTATTTCGGCCTGGAGCGCGAGCTTTCGGAATCGCTCGATGCCCTTCAGCAGTAGCGGCGGTCGACCATGGGCATGACCTTTTTCGCCACGCTGACCGCCATCCTGGCAGCCATGGGATTGTGCGGAGCGATCTTCGCCTTCTCGGGCCCCGGCGGAATGTCCAAAAAACGAATGGCCGCGGCAACGCGTCTGCGACCCGGCGACGCCGACGCGTCCCGCAGCGGCGCCGATGCCACCCAGCAGCGCCGCAAAGTCGTGACGGCGCTCCTTAAGGATTTGGAGAACAAACAGGTCGAACGAAAAAAGAGACCGACCCTGCGCCGCCGTATCGAGCAGGCCGGGTTGCGGACCAGCCCGCGGGCCTTCTGGATGCTCTCGGCCACCGCAGGCCTTGTCGCGGTGTCGGGCTGTCTTGTCTTTCGCCAATCTTTCCTCGTTGCCGCAATGGCGGCCTTCGCCTTCGGACTGGGGTTGCCGCGCTGGGTCTTGCACTTCCTCAAAGGACGCCGGCTCAAGAAGTTCACGGCCGAGTTCGCCAGCGCGCTCGACGTGATCGTGCGCAGCGTGAAGACCGGCCTTCCCACCAACGAAGCGCTCAAGATCGTTTCCCGGGAAATCGCGGAGCCTGTCGCCGGCGAATTCAGCAAGCTGGTCGAAGGCCTGAAGGTGGGCATATCGCTCGAACAGGGTTTGAAACGCATGCACGAGAGCATGCCCACCGCAGAGGTCAGTTTCTTTGCCATCGTCATGACGATCCAGCAGAAATCGGGCGGTAATCTTTCCGAGGCGCTTGGCAACCTTGCGGGCATTCTGCGAGAGAGAAAACGCCTGCAGGGCAAGATCAAGGCCATGTCGGCGGAAGCGAAGGCGTCCGCGATGATCATCGGTTCGTTGCCGCCAGCGGTGATGGGCCTGGTCTACATGAGCTCTCCGGATTACATCAAGACGCTGTTCATCGAACGCATCGGCAATCTGATGCTGGTGGGGTGCGTATTGTGGATGGCGAGCGGTATTTTCGTGATGAAGAAGATGATTTCGTTCAAACACTGAGATCGCGATGAACATTGGCTTCCTGAATATCATTTTCGACCTGAACTTTGACATGGCTGTCCTCGCAGCGACGTTGGCATTCGCTACCATCGTCACGCTGGGAATGCCGCTCCTCGACCGCAATGCGCTTGGCGCGCGAATGAAAGCGGTGTCCGAACGGCGCGAAGAGCTGCGACAGAAACATCACGCCGAGCTCAGGCAACGCGGCTCGCTGCGTTCGGAGCCCATCAGCTTCATGAAAAAGACCGTCGACAGACTGAAGCTGTCCAATATCCTGGAATCGGAGGACACGCGCCTGAAGCTCGCGCGCGCCGGACGCCGGGGTCAGGCGGCCTTTGTCGCCTTCATATTTTTCCGCTTTGTCATGCCGTTCATTGTCTTCGTCGCGGCGCTTTTTTACCTGTTCGTCGTCGTCCACTTCAACTGGGCAACCTGGATAAAGCTGGCGGTGGCCGTCGCTGCGGGTCTCATCGGCTTTTATCTGCCCGACGTCTTCGTTTCGAACATGATCCAGAAGCGGCAGACCTCGATCATGCGTGTTTTCCCCGATGCGCTCGACCTGTTGCTGATCTGCGTGGAGTCGGGGATGTCGATCGAATCGGCCTTCACCCGCGTCGCTGCCGAGATCGGTCCGCAATCCGTGGAATTGGCCGAGGAGTTTGGCCTGACGACGGCCGAGCTGTCCTATCTGCCCGAGCGGCGCATCGCGTTCGAAAATCTGGCCATCCGCTGCGGCCATTCCGGCGTAAAGGCGATTGCAGCCGCGCTCAACCAGGCGGAAAAATACGGTACGCCCGTGGGTCAGGCGCTGCGCGTCACCGCGCAGGAGAACCGCGAGATGCGCATGGCGGCGGCGGAGAAGAAAGCGGCCGCGCTTCCCGCCAAACTGACCGTGCCGATGATCGTGTTCTTTCTGCCGTGTCTGTTTGTCGTCATTCTGGGGCCGGCCGTCATCCGCGTCATGCAGACGTTTCATCACTGAAGCAGGCTCCGGGAGGCCGGCGTCCGACGCATAAGTTGGCGTGGTCTCGCTCCGCCGCCCGGTCATCATCCGCGCGACAAATGGTTTGAGTTGTCTGTCGCTGAAGCCTGCGGCCATCCGCGACAGGCAATCCCGGTGGCGGGTTCGTCAGATCAATTTGTCGGATCAATTTGTCTCTGCGGCAGTGCGCAGCGCCGGCGGCGGCGAGAGGGGAGCCGGCGGTTTCGGCTTTGCCGAATTCGCCAATTTCGCATGAACGACCGCTTTGGGCTTCACGGGACCGGCGAGCGGATCGGCGGGCACGGTCTGCATGACGACGGCCGAATTAAAAACGGGGGCGATGGGCTGCGGCGCAGCCACGGCGGCGCGGCTGTGTGCGGCCGCGGATGAAATGTTCAGCGTGGTTGTGGAAACCACGTGACCCGACGACGGAGCCGCTGCCCCGCGCAGGCTGTCCAGCTTTTCGGAATTGTTTGCAATCTTGGGATTGGTTGAGCCTGCCGCGGATGCCTGGCCGAGCAGGCGTTGCGCGCCCGCAAGATCGCCCGCGAGCATGCGCGACACGGCCAGGTTGTTCAAAACCGCCGGTTGGCCTGGCGACAGCGCCAGGGCGTGCTCGTAAGCGAGCTTTGCGTGCGGGTGGTCGTCGGTCTGGTCGTAGGCGACACCCAGCGCGGAATACAAGGTCCAGTCTTTCGGCTGCAGCTCGGCCGCCCTTTGCAGGAAAGGCAGCGCCGCCTGCGCATGGCCCTGCTGTGCCAGTACCTTGCCATATTCGCCGATCACGCGTGCGTCGTCGGGCGCTACCAGCATCAACTGCGCCAGCGCGCGAAGTGCATCGTCAAGATCGCCATGGCTGCGCAGCAACTGGGCGCGCTTGATTTCGCCTTCCAGAGTGGCGGGAAGATCGTTCTTGATGGTCTCAAGATCCGCGCCGGCCAGCAGCCCGGCATCGGTGGGCGCTGCATTCGCCGGCGCTGTGGCGGCGAGCTTTGCCGCAGCAAAAGTCGTGGCGCCGGGTTTGGCCGATCCATCGGGGGTGCTTGCGCATGCTCCCAGCCAAAGCGCGCAAAGCACGCTTGTCGCATTCCACGCGGAGGCACGGTTCATGGCTGCAGCTTCCCGCTTTGTCATTCCGGGCCAAGCATGCGGGTATTTCGGTCAATAATCCCTTAAGGGAGTCAGGCTGACCGCGGTCCGGCAACGCCGGCAGCGATTTCCGCCCGCGAAGCCGCTTCCCATTGGCGCATGGCCGGCAGTTGAAACATCCGCGCCGAATAAGCGTCCAATGCCGGCGGCAAGGCGATGGCGTAGGTTCTGAATCGCGACACGACGGGCGCATACATGCAATCGGCGACGGAAAACTCGCCGAACAGGAAGCCATCGCGGCCATAACGCTCCAGCGCGGCCTGCCAATAGGCAATGATTTCGGCGATCTGACCCTTAACGGTCTCTGTCAGGGGCGGGGTGGAAAGTTTGCGGGCAAAATCCATCGAAAGTGTCGTGCGAAGCTCCGCAAAGCCGGAATGCATCACCGCGCTGACGGAGCGCGCCTGCGCCCGCGCCGTGGGATCCGACGGCCAGAGCCGTGCTTCCGGGTGGCGTTCGGCAAGCGTTTCGCAAATCGCGAGGCTGTCGAAGACGGTGGCGGCGCGGCCGTCTTGCTCGATCCGCAATGCCGGCACTTTGCCCGAAGGCGAATGTTTCAGGATTTCGGCGTGCGTCTGCGGCTGGTTCAAGCCGATCACGACTTCTTCGAATGGATGCCCGGTGGCGCATAGCGCGAGCCAGGGCCTCAGGCTCCAGCTCGACCAGTTCTTCGTTCCCAGGATCAGCGTATATTTCGCCATGCCGGTCTCCATTGCGATTGCAGCGCGCGATTTCTAGGATTGTGCGGCAGTCGGGGTCAAAGGTCATTCATGCATCCGAGCCTTGTCAAAAGCGCAGGCGCCGCCACCGCCCTGCACGCCGTGAGGAGCGAAGACCTGAAGCGCTGGCTCGCAACGCGGCCGAAGCGCGAATCGCTCTGGCTCGCCAACGCGGGATTCGCCGCCAGGGAAGGCGAAATTGCGCTTGTTCCGAAAGCCAGTGGCGAGGTTGCCTGCGCCGTGCTGGGCCTGGGAAAGGGCGGCGATCCGCTGGTACTGGCTGCGTTCTCCGAAACGCTTCCCGCAGGCGTTTGGCGTCTCGGGGAAATTCCCGAAACGGTCGGCGGCAGGAACGCCGTGCTGGCATGGCTGCTCGGCACCTATAAATTCGCCCGCTACCGCAAGGAGAAGCGCGCCAGGCCGGTGCTGGTCGTTCCCGAGGCCGTGGACGGCGAAGAAGCGACGCGGATTGCCGAAGCCGTGTTTCTCGCGCGCGATCTTGTCAACACGCCGTCCAACGATATGGGCCCCGAAGAACTGGCTGCGGCGGCGCATGCTGTGGCGAAGCGGTTTGGCGCCAAGATTGCCATCACCGCCGCCGAAGATTTGCTCGCGCAAAATTATCCGCTCGTCCACGCCGTGGGTCGCGCTTCGCAACGCCCGCCCCGGCTCATTGACATGCATTGGGGTCCACCCGACGCGCCGAAAGTCACGCTGGTCGGCAAAGGCGTGTGCTTCGATTCCGGCGGCCTCGATCTCAAATCGGCGGCCGGCATGCTCGGCATGAAAAAGGATATGGGCGGCGCCGCCGTCGTGCTCGCGGTGGCACAGATGGCGATGGGCGCCGGCCTCGCGCTCCGGTTGCGGGTGCTGATTCCCGCGGTTGAAAATTCCGTCTCGGGAAACGCCTATCGGCCCGGCGACGTTCTTACGAGCCGCAAGGGCCTGTCGGTCGAGATCGGCAACACCGACGCCGAAGGCCGCCTCGTGCTCGCCGATGCGCTTGCCGAAGCCGACGGCGAGCGGCCGGAACTGCTGATCGATGTCGCGACACTGACGGGCGCGGCACGCGCCGCGACCGGGCTGGAGCTGCCGCCATTCTTCACCGACGACGAAGCGCTGGCCGCCGACCTCATGCGTCATGCCTCGGAGGTTCACGATCCGCTGTGGCGGCTGCCGCTGTGGCGCGGCTACGAGCCGACGCTGTCGAGCCCGATCGCGGATTTGAACAACAGTCCGGATTACAATCTGGGGGGCGCCATTACCGCCGCGCTTTTTCTCAATCGTTTCGTGACCCAAACGAAAAGCTGGCTCCATCTCGACATTCCGGCCTGGACCGACCGTCCGCGCCCGGGACGCCGCCGCGGCGCCGAGGCCAACGCGGCGCGCGCGCTGTACGCGCTGCTCGCCGGGCGTTACCCTGCGCAACGAGCACTGTCCCGCCGCGGAAAGACGCGTCAATAGCCGCGGCTGAGGTCGACGCGATTCTCGAGCGCCTCGCCGCGTTCGTGCCGCGCGATTCCTTCGATCGCGGCGCGGGCGACGGCGCGCGGATCGGACAGCGCCGCGATATGCGGAGTTATCGTGATGCGGGGATGCGTCCATAGCGGACTGGATTGCGCCAGCGGCTCGTGCTGGAAAACGTCGAGTACTGCGCCCGCGAGCCGGCCTTCGTCGATCGCTGCAATAAGATCGTCTTCGATCAGGTGACCGCCGCGCGCGACATTGATGACGAAAGCGCCGTGCGGCAGTTTGGCGAAGGTCTCGCGGTTGAGAATGCCGCGCGTTTCCGGCGTCAGCGGCAGCACGCAAACCAGAATGTCGCTGCGGTTCAGAAACGCGTCCAGCTCGGCGTTGCCGGCGAAGCTTTGGATTCCCGGTACTTCTTTTCGGTTGCGGCTCCAGCCCGCCACGGCAAAATCCAGATCGCGCAGCCGTGTCGCCGCCAGGGTGCCGATTTCCCCCAGGCCCAGGATTCCCACCCGCGTATCTTCCGTGCGCCGGGCGGGCAGGGCCTGGCGCCATTGTCCTTCGCGTTGATGGGCGTCATAGGCGCGCTGGTCGCGATGGAAGATGAGCGTGTGCATGACGATGTAGTGCGTCATGTCGCGGGAAAGTCCGTGATCGACCAGTCGCACCAGCGGCACCTGTCGGGGATAATCCCCGTCGGCGAGAAATCCGTCGACGCCCGCCCCCAATGAGAATGCAACCTTCAGATTGGGAAGCGACTTCAAAAGCCCTGTGGGTGGACGAAAGCTGAGCACATAGTTGATGGATTTCGGGTCGTAGTTGTCACGCTCGTGGACGAAGAGTGTGAAAGCGGGTGCGAGCTCCGCAAGCGGAGTAGTCCACACCTGCGCCCAGGCAACCGGCAGACTGACAAGAACCGCGGTCAACCCAGCGAACTCCTCAAATGCGCTCTGTTCGCCACGCGGACGCGCGGCGGCTGGGTTCCCGCTTTCCAGGGTGTGTGAAAACTCTCGGAAGTTCGCTCCGCTCGCAACGCTGTATCGTAACTGATTGTTTGGCCGCAACGAAGATTCGTGGAATAAGCGGCGACTGTTCGGATGTTGCTGAATTAACTGATGCATTCGAGTTTTCA
>DATCBQ010000130.1:0-13500 GCA_036511745.1 Rhizomicrobium sp. | reverse complement strand
CGCATCTTGCCCCAGGCATCATAGGAATCGCGTTCCTCCACCGTGGCGACGTTGTTGATCATCCGCACAATGACCGCCGGTGAGCCCAGATGGTCGTCCACGAAATAATCCGTCGTGACGGCCGAGCCGGTGACAAACCGCTCCGCCTGCATCTCCGCGTCACCATCGGGTTGCCCTACTTCAGCGCACATAATGATCGAGAAGCAATTATCGTTCGCGCAGTGCGCGAAACGCGACAAGAGCATTGGACGCGGCGACGGAGTTCCGCGTCTCGCTATGGGAATGAAATTCTGCGAATGCATTGACAAGGTATCCTGCCCCGAACCACGCGATTTGCCCTGATGGATTGACCCGACGGTGCCCTCGCGAGGTGCTCCGCCACGCATTGCCGTCGGTTTCGATGTAGTGCCGTTGGTTCGCGCCGCCGCCGGCTGCAACCTGTTCCGCATTGTCATCGCAGCAGCGTGAGCAATTGCGTTTCAAACCGGGTGATCACGCAAGAATTCCGCTTCATTTATTTCTCTTCTGGAGGCTTTGCTTCAAATTGCAATAGCGGGTCAAGCGTAAGATCACGCAATCTCTTTATCGCCTCTGCCGATGCAGTCCTGACAACAGGATTTTCCTCTATCGCGCGCCCATACCAATACTTAGCTGCTTGCAGTTCACCGAGAGCCTCATAACATTCGCCTATTCGCTCTCCAAGATACCCAGCGTCTAACGACGGGTCGCCATCGCTCATAAAATAATAAATCTTCAGCGCATCCCGGAATCGGCCTCGTTCTTTCAACTTTCTGGCGGATGTCTCCAAGACATTAAAATCGTATTTCATTCACCCGCCCTTTATCCATTTGGTTTGAGAGGAATATGCATGTTCTGCTCGGGGGCGCCGGGCACGCAACAATGTTGTGATCGAAGAACGCGGTTGCGAACGGCAGAGCGCGTCGTCACGGTGCTACTGGAATCGCAATTCTTTCTCGACGTGTCTGGTCTTAGGGTCAACTAGCGCTTCAAAGGATTTGCCGCCACCGCCCGGAATGCGGATGTCATCCCCTTTGAAGATCACCCAAAACACCAACATCTCTCCGTCTCGACCGTTAAGTTGCACGGAATAGCTATCATTCGACCAGCCTCGCGTTTTCTGGACATACTCGACGACAATTTTCCCTAGTTCAGCTTCGTTCTGAGCGTACATCTGAGTGGCCGAAGATTGTGCGCTCGACGAGTTGGGTGAACAGCCGATAAGGCCGAGCATGATCGCAGATCGTGACAATTTTGCGAGTAAGGCGTTGCGATTCATCACAGTGTTTCTCATCTCGCGCGCCATTCTGGAGAATCACGGATATGGAATGGTGACAAGCCCGTGATGCGTCAAAATCACGCCCGGAACCTGCGCCTCCGTTTGCGTGAAGCCGATATCTCCTGGGCTTGCCTTATAGCCATAGCCCTCGCTGTTCCAATTCGGATGCGTATGGAACCAACCGACGACGGAACATGTGAAGATGCAATTCGGCCTCGTTCCATTAATGGTACCCAAGCTATCGCGCGTGCCGGGAGCGACTCTTATCGCGTCGTAGCCATCCCAAGTCCATTTGATGACCCACCCGCCTTGTTCATGTTTGAGCGAACCAGGCTGGTCAGCAGGCACAGACGGGGCGTCGGGGTTTGAGTCAATCCACGCTTGTTTCATAGCGCTCCAAATGCCGGGGTCTTTTGCCCACCCAGGAGGTTGATCCGATTCCGGTTGGCCGTTATCAGATTGATTGACACTGTCACTGTCATCTTCGGACGATGCGCGGGACATAAACAGATATCCGAACGCGCCGGTCACGGCGCCGTTTGCGAACTTGCCGCCGCCGAGGATGGAGCCGACGCCGCCGGCCGTGGCCTGGATGACGATGTCGCCGACGGGGCCGGTTTCCAGTTCCGGCGTATCGGCGGCGGCGCCGATTCCGGCCGCGAGGAAGCCCGAGCCGAAGCCGCCTTTCTGCCCGATGCTGAACAATCCGCCCACCATGCCGTGCGCCACCATGGTGGTTGCGGTCTGCGCGCCGTAGCTCATCGAGCCGGTTGCACTCTGCAGCGCGCTGCCGACCTGGTAGAAGGCCTCCGCTTCCAGCCCGCCCAGGACGGCGCCCTTCAGGCTGCCGGTGGTGATCGCCCCCGATACCCCGCCGGCGACGCCGGCATTGACGGCCAGCAAGGCCGCCGCGCCTGAGGCGGCCGCGGGCGAAGCGGCGATCGCGGCCGGTGTGGTGGCCGCGAGCAGCGCTGCGAATGTCGTGCCTTCAATGAAGGGCAACAGCTCGTATTGAAACAGCGCCGCGGCGGCGAGGCCCGCGACCGCGCCGACCAGCGGATTCTTGAACAGCCCGCCATAGCCGGTGGGGTCTGTCAGCGAGAGCGGGTTGTCGAGGACGTAGGAGTAGCGGTTGAGGTCCTGCGGATTATAGAGCGCGTCCACGGTCGGATCGGCGGAGAGGAATCTGCCGATCTGGGGGTCGTAAAGCCGCGCATTGGCATTGATCAGGCAGGCATTCGCCAGGCTCTCGTGGCCCGTGAAATGCCGCGTGGTGGCCGAAGCCGGCGGCAGGGCGCAGGACGAATCGTAAGCCCAGCTGGAGGGATCGCGCATCTTGCCCCAGGCGTCGCCCCGGTCCCGGCGTTGCCGGGCCGGAGCACAGGCTCCGGAGTCGCGTTCCTCTACCGTGGCGACATTGTTGACCATCCGCACGATGACCGCCGGCGAGCCCAGATGGTCGTCCACGAAATAATCCGTCGTGACGGCCGAGCCGGTGACAAACCGCTCCGCATGCATCTCCGCGGCGCGGTTGGTGTGCCGTTTATCGGCGGACACGATGACGGAGAAACGGTTGTCGTTCGCGCAGGGCGCGAGATGCGGCAAGCGCGTTGGAACGGGTTCAGCCCTCACTATCGGCATGAAGTCATCCGGGCGTTTCGAAAATGCCTTTCACGTCACCACACTCTGCGTTTACCCGCCTTGCAATCCGGAGCGAGAAAAGTTGCCGTCACCGAATTCCAACGGCCCGACCCGGCTTAGCGCTTACGGATTCCGTGTCACCGGATTCCCTCGCAGGTCGAAGGTGACGAATTTTTCACTTTGCCGGGATATCGAAGGCGCTTGCGATAATCGTTATGACATCCCCCGACTGCATCTCTATTATCAGTTTTCGTACCCCGCCTTCCAAATCGGATGGTCCAATGAGATTGTTTACGCTGACACTTGGACCCCATTCCTTTCGCTGCGTTATATGAAGATCGACAACATCTGCTGCAATAAGTTTAGCTTCTATGGCTTGTAGATTATCAAAAATAAAGATGACGCGCGCTAATTTCCATTCAAATAAAACTGATTTTAGAATCCAATCATGCATAGTGTGTATATTACTGCGCGTAGGTGCGCGGACAGCGCGTGATCGATGGCAGGCCCGACAGGGCCCACCCCCAGCCTTCAAGTCCGTCGCTGGCGTTCTGGCTGGAATAGTCGAGCGACAGGGCCGGCACCATGCCGGCGGTTCCGGGTGGTACGGCGATGGGGATGCTGTAGGTGAACGCACCCGTGCCCGTGACGTTGAACTGCCCGGGGGTGATCGCCGCTGGCGCGCTCGCGGCCAGCGAAGGAGCCTCGGGAAGCAGCAAACCGGTCAGGGCGCATAACGCAAACGCGAAGGCCCGCACGGCGCCGATGATGTTCCCTGAGCCGGACGCACGACCCCTTATCAAGGCAATATCGAACACGGCACGCCCCCGACGGCGAATCGCAATCCTCATGATGGCAGCACGATTCCTCAATGTTCAAGACAGCGCGGTCGAATTTGCGCGAATGCCTGTTTGCCGTGTCGATTGACGCCGCGTTGAACCGGCAAACCCAATCGCGAGCGGGTTCGATTCAGCGCGCCGAACCGGAGACGGATCTCGTCGCGCAACTTCCACTGGATGTGATAGAATTTGAGGAGGAGGCCTTGCAGGGCGCATCCAAGCGCGGAAGAAGGCAAGCCGGATAGATTCCATAGTCCCTGACGATGCTACCGATGTCCACAAAACGACGCATCCAGATTCTGGTCGGGCTTTTCCTGGCGTTCGTCGTCGCCGAACTCGGGCTGACGCCTTATGCGCAGAAGCTGTTCGGCACGCTGGTGGGACGCGAGCTGCCCTGGTGGCTGCTGGTCGCGGCGATGCTGCTTTACATTCTGTTCGTGGAGCGCAGGCCGCTTTCCTCCATCGGCCTGACGAAACCGACCTGGAAGAGCGTGGTGTGGGGCGTTGCCGCGGGGCTTGTGCTTTTCGCCGGCGCCGGAGTCATTTTCACGATCGTGTTTCCCGCGCTCGGACTGCACCTCAATCAGAAGGCGGCCGCCGGGCTGATCCAGACGCCGTTGCTGTATCGCCTGGCGCTGGTGGCGCGCGCGGCCGTGGCGGAGGAGATTCTCTATCGCGGTTATCCGATCGAACGGCTTGACGAACTGACGGGAAGCCGCGTGCTCGCGGCGGTCGTTTCGTGTGCCGCCTTCACTTATGCGCATCTTGGCTATTGGGGCTGGGCGCAGCTTCTCGTCGCGGGTTTCGGCGGCATCGTTCTGACCGCGCTCTATCTGTGGCGGCGCGATCTTTCCTGCAACATGGTCGCGCATTTCATCGCCGACGGAATCTCGTTCCTGATCCTGCCCGCGATAACGTGAGGCCTGTCATCCCCGGCCGGTGCGAGCGCGCCCGCGCTCGCACGAGGTCAAGGGGATCCGGGATCATCAGGCAGCGCGATCTCGCGTTCCATCCCTTCACCTGTCTGTCATGTCCTGCGGCTGCAGGCCACCCAGCTTGTCGCTCGCGATGTTTGAAAGTGCTGCCCCGACGGTTTTCGCAAAATCGTGCGCGCCTGGGGTTGCATAACCTGGGTGGCCCGCAGCCGCGGGCCATGACAGGTTTTTTTTCAGACGACACGTCGGATCATTCGCGGTGGAGACGGGAAGACGCCCGCGATCGGTTTCTGTCCGGCATAAATCGCAAAGTCCGGCAAACTCCGGCAAACTCCGGCAAACTCCGGCAAAAACCGGCCTCTCTCTCCCATGGATCCGGCATGGTTCTGGCAGAGTCCGCACACATTCCGGGCCCGCGCGGCGGTTGTGGGCATCTGCAAATATTTTCAGGTCCCCTGTATAGGGCACTCTTGCATAGTACGAAGTTCGTGCTATATCGGTGTTCGCAATAGATTGGGAGGCGGAACGCAGCGTATGGTCGACGAAACTTCCTATACGCGCAAATTCCGTAAGGAACTGATGGCCGGGCTGTCCTCGCTCGTCCTCCTGGCCGTGCTCGCCCGCGCGGGCCGGGAGATGTATGGCTACGAGATCGCCAAGGCCGTGAAGGCCGAAGGCGAAGGCGGGCTGATCTTCAAGCAGGGGGCGATTTATCCCGTCCTGCGCTCGCTCAACACCCTGGGATTGCTGGACAGCCGGGTGGAAGCCTCGGCGTTCGGCCCGCCGCGGCGCTATTACGCGATCACCGACGAAGGTCGCCTCGCCCTCTCCGAATGGCAGGGCGCCTGGTTCGACATGCGCGGATTCGTGGACGACGCCCTGAAGGCCGGAGGAGCCGCCGATGAACACCGCCCGTCCGCCTGAGACGGTTCGCGCCTATCTCGACGCGCTGCAGCGGGCCCTGAAGGGCTGTTCGCCGGGGCTGATCAGCGATGCGCTGGCCGACGCCGAGGAACATCTGCGAAGCGAAATTGCAGCAAAACCCCATCAATCCGAGGCGCAAGTGCTGGCGTCTGTGGTGCAGACCTACGGCACGCCGGACGAAATCGCAGAGGAGTACAAATCCATGGAAGCCAGCATTTCCGGGCCGTTTCCGAAGTCGGCGCAAGCCCCCGCCCGCACGCGCGGCTTTTTCGGCGTGGTCGGCGACCCCAAGGCCTATGGCGCGCTGATGTACATGCTGTTGTCGCTTGTTACCGGTATCTTTTACTTTTGCTGGACCGTTGTTGGCGGTTCGATATCGCTTTCTTTCCTCATCTTTATCATCGGCATACCGCTGATGTTGCTCTTCCTCGGATCGATCCGGGTGCTCAGTCACGTCGAGGGGCGCATCGTGGAGGGACTGCTCGGGGTGCGCATGCCGCGCCGGCTCCCCGCCGCCTCGCCCGCCGACGAGACGCTGTGGTCGCGCATCAAGGACGCGCTGAGCGACATCCGCACCTGGTCGTCGATGCTCTATCTGCTGGCGATGCTGCCGCTGGGCATCCTCTATTTCACACTGGCCGTGGTGGGTATCGCGATCCCCTTGGCGCTGATCGGCGGTTCGCTGACCAGCCTTCTCACCGGCCACGCGCATTTCCAGATGAGCGACGTCCCCTGGCTCGATCATCTGTTTCACACCGCGCCGGGCCTGGTGCTGGCGATCTTCGTCGGGCTGCTTTTCATCTTCCTGGTGCTGCATCTGGCCAAGGCCATCGGCTGGCTGCACGGACGCATCGCCGAGCTTCTGCTCGTCAGGCTGTGAGGAAATCGCCATGCTCCCCTATGCGTTCTTTCTCATAAGCGTGCTGCGCCATGCCCCCTTGGGTCTGCTGCTCCAGAACGCCCTGCGGGGCTCTTCTTAGAACCCGACAAAAGCAGCGGCCGGGGCAGAACGGCCCTCGTTAACCTCCCGGCAACGGTTGACGGCGCTAATGGCGGTGAGGCTTAATGGTTGCGTTCTGCTTCGGGCGGGCGCCCAAACGGGGCCGGGGTGGCAAAACTCTCGGTAACCAGGTGTAGCGTTCAAAAGGAGCCGCCGTGTCGGGTCGAAACGAGACGACGTTCGTAGCTTTTGCCAATGACTCGGGACGCTCGGCCGCTTCCACCCTGTCCTCAACGGACGGCCGCTGGGCCCTCGTTTCCACCTCCGTCACCGCCCTGATCGCCGGCTCGGTGGCGTGGCTGGCGATGGGAACGGCATTGCCGACGACGAAGCACAGCACGCAGGCTTCGCGTTCTCTCATCCCCTACGCGCTTTTTCAGCGGCTGACCGCAGCCAGCAACAGCGAACCTGTCGCCTACGCCTCGCTGGCGCCGCTGGGCTTCGTCTCAGCAAAACTGCCCGCAAGCACGCCCGCACCGGCAGACTCGCTCGACGACGCGTTGACGGCCGAAGGTTTGGACATGGACGAAACCGCCGTCCCCTCCAGCAATGCCCACACGATCGTTCTGGAACCCGGACAATCTCTTGCCGGCGCCCTGACGAATGGCGGCGCTTCGCGCGGCGATGCCGGCGCGGCCATTCTGGCGCTCGCCAAAGTGTACAGCCCGCGCGCAATGCGGGCCGGACAATCGCTGTCGCTCACCTTCGGGCCGCCCGAAAAAAACCGCTCGGCTCCGGTTGCCCAGATCTTCTATGCGCCACCGGCCGACTCTGCCGCGCGCGACGAAGCAATGAACGAATCCGCCGCCGTCCAGCCGGGCCGGCTGCTGTCGGTGCGTTTCTCGCCGACCATTCGGCAGGACATCACCATCGCGCGCGGCGCCGACGGAAGATTCGCCGCGCAATCCAGCGTCAAGCAACTGGCCGAACATTTTCACCGCGGCGGCGCCAGAATCGATTCCAGCCTTTATCTTGCCACGATGCAGGCGGGCATCCCCGCCCCTGTCGTGGTGCAGATGATCCACATGTTCTCCTACGAGGTGGATTTTCAGCGCGATCTTCGCCCCGGCAACAGCTTCGAAGTGCTCTACAGCTATTACTACACCCCCGACGGAAAGCCGGCGAAAACCGGCGAAGTGGCCTATGCCTCGATCCATCTGGCGGACCGCACGGTGACGCTTTACCGCTTTCAGCCGAAAGGCGAGACCACGGCGGATTATTTCAACGCACGGGGCCAAAGCGCCAAAAGCATGCTGATGAAAACGCCGGTGGACGGCGCGCGCGTCTCCTCCGGCTTCGGCATGCGCTTTCATCCCGTGCTCGGCTATAGCCGCATGCACAAAGGTATCGATTTCGCGGTGCCGACGGGAACCCCGGTGATGGCCGCGGGCAGCGGCACGATCAAAAAGGCAGGCTGGGAGGGCGGCTTCGGCAATTTCATCCTGCTCGATCACGGCAACACCTACGCCACGGCCTACGGACATCTTTCGCGCTTCGCCGCGGGCGTGCATCCGGGCGCGCATGTGCATCAGGGGGAAGTGATCGCCTATAGCGGCGCGACGGGTCTCGCCACGGGTCCGCACCTGCATTACGAAATCCGCATCAATGGCAGCCAGGTCAATCCCGCCACGGTCAAGGTGGCGCGCGGGCGCATTCTTTCGGGCCGCGAACTTGTCGGCTTCCAGGAGCAGCGCCTGCATGTGGACGACGAGCTGACGGGCATGCCGCTTGAAACCCGGCTTGCCGACACGGCGACGGACCTGCGGGCGGCAAAGGATTAGAGTTCCCGAAACTGCGCCGACGGGCGCCGCGTTACCCCACGATCTCTTCTACTGAGGGTTTGGTTTCGGCTGCTGCGGAGCCGCGGGCTTGGCCGGTGTGGTCTTGCGCGGTCCCACGGAGTAGATCTCGCCGTGTTCCCTGCGCGCATACGCTTCGGCGAGGAATTGCGCCACCGGTTCGTGGGCTCGGGCTGCCAGACTGGCTTCCACTGCTTCGACCCCGTTCAGTTTGGTACGGCAGGCGGGTCGTAGTGCAGCCTTGTGGTCGTGCAGGCAGGCGAGCTTTCGTCCCATGCCGGGTTCCACGCCGCTGCAGTATTCCTTAAGTTCGCTGACGCAGATGTCCCCGCTCCCCACTCGTGGTTCGCTTGCGGGCGGCGCGGAAGGGTGAACCTGGGCAACGGCGCTCGCGCCCGACAGAAACAGAAGTAAGCCGACGGCAGCATTTCGTTTCATCGTAAGTAGCTCCGGTTGTTTTTCATCGGATCGATATTGCAGATTTAGGTTTCGCCAATAAGGGCACGGTCAAGGCGGTTTTAGACGATCCGGGATCTCCGTGCTACTGCAATCCGGGCATCGGCACACGTACATGTTTGTGAGGCGCGAACCTTGGCTGGACATCGCGAGACCTGATCGGCTACCACACCTGCGTTCGCCCGGCCAGTCGATGAGAACGTAAGGGCCACGGGCTCCAGGAGATTGCGGGTTCCACGGAGCTCGCGCGTAAATGGTGATCGGTTCGATGGATCAGGCAAACGATTTTCAGGCGCGAGGATATGTGTGGAGCACTATATCCGGTGCCGCTGAAGTTCTCGATCTCGACCCCGGACAGACGGAGCAGCAGGTCCGCCAGGTCCTGAAGAATATCCCGGGTCAGCAACACAGCCTGATGCTGCTTGTCAGCGCACTGCGGGCCAAAGGAGACACAGACGGCGCACGCGCGATGCTGGAATCGCTGTCTCTCGAACAGCCGGATTTGGCCGCGGTGCATTACGAGCTCGGGCTGTTGCTGGGAGAGCTTGGCGAGCGCGACGCGGCGATCCGGGCCCTTTCCCGCGTGGTCGAACTGGAACCCAAACATCCCACTGCGTGGCGCGCATTGGGCGACGAGCTGGCGGAGTCGGGCGATGCCGAAGGCGCCGCGAAAGCCTATGCAAAGCAGTTTGAGTCCTCGGTCATGGATCTCAAAATGCTTGAAAACATGATGGCGCTGGAACTGGACAAGATCGAGATCGCGGGAACCATGGTGCGCGAGTTCCTGAACATCCATCCGACGGACGTCACCGCGATCCATATGCTGGGTCAGGTGTATGCGCGGGGCAATCAGTTCGACGCGGCGGAAAAAATGTTCTCGCGTGCGCTCGAACTTGCGCCCGGATTCACTGCCGCTCGGCTGGACATTTTGTCGGCACTGCGCCACCAGATGAAGTGGGACGAGGAAACGCGCCAACTCGATATTTTGCTGGAACTGGAGCCGGCGCACGCCGGCTACCGCTATCTCAAGGCGGTCAGTCTCGCCCGCGGCGGCAAGCTTCCGGAATCCGTTGCTTACTGCGAGGCCATTCTGGGCGACGATCCGAAGCAGGCCAGATTTTGGATGGCCTACGCCTATGCGCTGAGGACTGTCGCTCGCCATGAAGACTGCGTCGCTGCCTTCCGCAAGAGCGTCGCTCTCGAACCCGGCCTGGGAGAGTCGTGGTGGGGGCTTGCCAACCTCAAGACCTTTCGCTTCTCACCCACCGACATCGAAACCATGCGGTCGCAGCTTGCGCGCGACGATTTGGAAAAGGACGATCGCTGTCATTTGCATTTCGCACTCGGCAAGGCGCTTGAAGACACAGAAACTTATGACGAATCGTTCGAGCAATACCGTCTTGGCAACGCGCTGGAGAGGGCACAATATCCTTATGATGCCGACGAGATGGGAAAGAACGTCCAGCGCGTGAAAGCGCAGTTCACGCGGGATTTTTTTCTTTCGCGCGCCGGACTCGGTTGCCCATCCCCTGCCCCGATCTTCATCGTCGGATTGCCGCGCGCGGGCTCGACCTTGATCGAGCAGATTCTTTCGAGCCACTCGTCCGTCGAAGGTGGAGGAGAGCTGCCTGCGATCAACGCGATAGCGGCGCGGCTCGAAGCAATGGATCGCGCCGGCGAAGCGTCGGAACGAACCGAATCATTACGCGCACTCGAATCACAGGATCTGAAGTTGCTGGGGGAGAGATACCTCGAGCGCGTGCAGTCCGCGCGAAAGCTGGCGCGTCCCTTTTTTACCGACAAGATGCCCCATAATTTTCATCATCTGGGCCTGATCTGCGCGATTCTTCCGCACGCGAAAATCATCGATGTCCGGCGGCATCCGCTGGCCTGCTGTTTCTCGAATTTCAAGCAGATTTTTCCTTCCGGAAGGGGCCCCTCCTACGACCTCGCCGACATCGGACGGTATTATCGCGACTATGTGGAGCTGATGGCGCATTTCGACGAAGTGTTGCCCGGACGGATTCATCGCGTGTTCTACGAGGATGTGGTCCGCGATCCGGAAGGCGAAATCCGCCGCCTGCTCGAATATTGCGCGTTGCCATACGAAGAAGCGTGCCTGCATTTCCACGAGACCGATCGCAGCATTTTCACGGCCAGTTCGGAACAGGTGAGGTTGCCGGTCTACACAGACTCGCTCGAACAATGGCGGCATTACGATCGCTGGCTCGGTCCTCTGAAAACCGCGCTCGGCCCGGTCCTTGACCTGTATCCCGCCATACCCGGGAAGCTCTAGTGCGTGGAATCGATGCCGAGTTCGGCATGAAAAGACCTGGCGCGTTGATCGCACGGGACGCGCAGTGGTGTAACCGTGTTGCAGCACGAGATATTCCCTCGCCCTCCGGGGGCTACGGCATTCACGGATTTGCAAGCCACACAGGCTCCTCCCCCACTGCGCTTCGCTTCGTGGGGGAGGAGCCTTGCATCGGCGCACAATGCGACTGAACCCAAACGGATATTGCATGAGCTGGTGAGATGGAACCATTGAACGAAAGACAATCCGGCGAGACGCTGTCGGCTGCGCTGACCGGCGCCGCCGACATGCTCGGCACCGATGCGACCGGGGCAGCGACCCGGGCAAGCGAAATCCTCGATGCGGTCCCTGGACAGCAGCAGGCATTGCTGCTGCTGGTGAGCGGGCTCCGCCTTCTGGGCAAGGGAGCCGCCGCGCGCGAAGTACTCGAGTGGATGGCGGAGCAACATCCGAATTTGGCCGCGGTGCATTACGAGCTGGGCCTGCTGCTGGGCAGGCTCGGATTACGCAAGGAGGCGACAGAGCGCCTTTTGCGCGTCGTCGAGCTCGAACCCAATCATCCCGCGGCATGGCGCGCCCTGGGCAATCAGCGCGCCCTTGGCGGAGATACGGTCGCTGCCGGCGAAGCCTATGCCGAACACGCCAAGCGGTCCCTCAAGGAGCTCAAGCTGCTGGAGGATGCGCTGGCAGCCGGAAACGACGAACTGATCAAGACCGAAAACATGCTTCGGCAAAGCCTGGACATCAATCCGACCGACGTCTCGATGCTGCGCATGCTTGCCACCGTGTACGTCCGGCTGAGCCGGTCTTACGAGGCCCGAATACGGCTTGTCCGCGCGCTCGAGCTGGCGCCGGAATTTCAGGCGGCGCGGGAAGACTACGCGGCGGCGCTCAGTATCGGCATGCAATGGCGCGAGGCGAACGAACAATACGATATCCTGATGGGCGTCGATCCGCGCCGCGGTTTCTTCGAGTCGCTCAAGGCGACCAATCTCGTGATGCTTGGCGACTACGAACAGGCGTTCGCGCTGTTCGACATGGCGAAACCGCACCGGTCCAACGATCCGTCATTCTGGATAAACTACGGTCATACGCTGCGAACCGTGGGGCGCGGCGACGAGGCGATCGACGCGTATCGGAAGTGTCTCGAACTGGACCCCGGATTTGGAGCGGCATGGTACGCCTTTGCCAATCTCAAGACCTACCGCTTCTCCGCCGCCGAAATCGAAAGGATGCGGGTTCAGCTCCAACGCGACGATCGCAATGACGGGCAACGCGCCCAACTCGGATTTGCCCTCGGCCACGCGCTTGAAGATCAGAAGGCTTACGCCGAATCCTTCGAGCATTATCGCGAGGCAAATGCCGTGCTGCGGCGTTACGTTCACCACGATGCAGCCGAAAACACCAAGCTCGTGGGAAGAGCGAAGAGTTTTTTCACGCCCGATTTCTTTCAGGAACGGGCAGGCCAGGGCTGTTTGGCGGCGGATCCGATTTTCATCGTCGGCATGGTGCGCGCGGGCTCAACCCTGATCGAGCAGATTCTTTCGAGCCACTCTCTGGTCGAAGGGACGATGGAATTGCCCGACCTTGTCGACATCGTAACGGAACTGGGAACGCGCCACGGAAGGGCGCATTATCCGGGCATTCTCTCCAAACTGGACGGGCCCGCCATGAAAGCCCTCGGCGAGCAATATCTCGAAATGACGCGAAGCCAGCGAAAGCTGGGCCGGCCGTATTTCACCGACAAGGCCGGCGGGAATTTCATTCACATCGGTCTCATCCAGCTGATTTTGCCCAACGCCAAAATCGTCGATGCGCGACGTCATCCGCTCGGTAACGGCTTTTCCGCCTTCAAACAGGTTTTCCCTGCCACGTCGGTCGCTCATGCATACGATCTTTCCGAACTGGGGCAATATTATCGCGACTATGTGGAATTGATGGCGCATTTCGACAAGGTGCTGCCCGGGCGGGTGCATCGCGTATTCTACGAGGACGTGGTCCGCAACACCGAAAACGAGATCCGCCGTCTGCTCGATTATTGCGGCTTGCCGTTCGAAGAGAAATGTCTGCGCTTCTACGAAACCGACCGCGGCGTGCGAACCTCCAGCTCGGAACAGGTGCGCAAGCCGATCTCGACGAAAGGCGTCGAGACCTGGCAGCATTACGAGCCGTGGCTGGGCCCGGTGAAGGAAGCATTGGGCGACGTGCTGGACCTCTATCCGGCGGTCCCCGAGTTCGAATAGGGCGTCACGCTTTACGCGTACAATTTCCTGTCATGGCCCGCGCGGGCGGGCC
>DATCBQ010000129.1:0-4434 GCA_036511745.1 Rhizomicrobium sp. | reverse complement strand
TGGAGACCTGAGATGCCAATTGAACTCCTCACTGATTGTGCATCCGACCAGAGTTCGCGTTATGCGAGTCCAAACTTCTGTAGAACGGTAAAGAAAGCAGATTAGATTCCCCGTTCGTTCCTTCACCCGATTCCCCTGCCGCGCTGGTTCGATGGCCGAGACGCAGCTTGACATAGCGGTAAGATATGGCTTACCGTTAGTCATGACTTACGGTAATGCTTTGACCGTGCTGGCTGACCCGACACGGCGGAAGGTGTTCGAGCGCCTGCGCGCCGGGCCGCATCCTGTGAATGTCCTTGCTTCAGGGTTGCCGGTCTCGCGACCGGCGGTCTCGCAGCACCTCAAGGTTCTGAAGGATGCAGGCCTTGTCGAAGAACGCAGCGAGGGCGCGCGCCGGATTTACTCGCTGCGGCGCGAAGGCCTGGTGGAATTGCGGATGTGGCTGGACAGTTTCTGGGGCGATGCGCTGGAAGCTTTCAAGGTGGAAGCGGAAAAATCCCACAAACCTTCAAGGAGCAAATGAATGAATGACGTGGCCGTCATCGCACCCGTGCGCAAAACCGTTCGTGTGAAGGCACCCATTGCACATGCGTTCGAGGTATTCACCAGCGGTGTTGCGCGCTGGTGGCCGCACGATCACGGCGTCGGCAAGAAGCCCATTCAGAAGGTTTTGATGGAGCCGCGGCTGGGCGGACGCTGGCTTGAGATATCGAAAGACGGCACCGAGACCAGCGTTGCTACGATTACACACTGGGAGCCGCCGCATCGGCTGGTGATGGTGTGGCAGATCGACGCCCAATGGAAACCGGACGCTGCGATGAAATCCGAGGTCGACGTGCGCTTTGCCGCCGACGGGCCGGACGCCACGCTGGTCGAACTCCTGCACCACAAATTTGAGACGATGGGCGCGACGGCGGGCGCTTCGATGCGAAAGGATGTCGATGGTGGCTGGCCCCGCCTTATCGAACGCTATGCGCTGGAAGCCGAACGAAATGGCACGGTACAACGATGATTTAGACCCGTCTGCCACTTACGCCTCCCTCTGCCGCCTGGCGGCAACCGCGCAGCAAACAACCACGAGTAGGGAGATCGTTATGTCGGAATTCATCGTCCATTCCATCCCCGGTAGTCCGTTTGGAAGGGCCGTGCTGGCGACGCTGGAAGAGAAGGGCGCGCGCTATCGCCTTTCGCCGGTGGCGCCGGGTACGTTCCGCTCGCCTCCGCACCTCGCCCGTCATCCCTTCGGCCGGGTGCCGGTGCTTGAGCATGATGATTTCAGCCTCTACGAGAGCCAGGCCATTCTGCGCTATCTCGACCGGATGTTGCCGAATCCCGCGCTCACCCCGGTCGATTCGAAGCGCGCCGCGCGAATGGATCAGGCGATGAACGTGAATGATTGGTACCTGTTCCAGGGCGTCGGCAACGTCATCGGTTTTCATCGCGTGGTGGGGCCACGATTGATGGGCCTGACGCCCGACGAAGCGGCCGTTGAAGCCGCGATGCCGCAGGCGCGCGCCGTGTTCGGAGAACTGGTGCGACTATTGGGCGAACAACACTACTTCGCCGGCGACGCCGTATCGCTAGCGGACTTTCTGATCGCGCCGCAGATCGGCTTCCTCACCCAGACGCCGGAGTGGTCGGTGCTGGGCGCGCCGCACGCCAACCTGGTGGCGTGGCTGGCGCGGATGGAAGCGCGCCCCAGCCTGCAGGCCACCACCTGGGAGCGAGTTTCCGAAATGGCCAAGGCGTCGTGATCGAAGCGGAAGCTGCCAGCTCCCGAGTCACCGCACCGCAAAGAGCTCAGCGGCGCCGGCCGCCACTGCCGACAGGTCAGAATGCGCTCCAACTGAGCGCCATCGCGATGGGCGCCCTGATGCTCGACAAGGCAGCGGCCCTGATCGCACTGCAAATGTGGTGCGGGCGGTGGGACTCGAACCCACACGACGTTGCCATCGAGGGATTTTAAGTCCCTTGCGTCTACCAGTTCCGCCACGTCCGCTTTGGTCGCCAGATCAGAGGCTTAGCGCGTTTCCTGGTGAAGTGGAATTGGAAAGGCGCGTCCCTTGCATAGCGCATGATCCACCAAAGCGTGAGCAGTTTGGTGATAAGAGCATGTGTTATTTCGATATTTTGGCGCAGAGGGTCAGGCAAAAGCACAGCCTCAATGCCGACATCTGCGCCTGCTTTACGCAACCGCAAGATTGTCCGTTTATGAAGGCCGCATGACCGTTCGTATTGCCTTTTCCCAGTCGTTGGTGCGCGCCGCGGTGGCGGTGGCGTTGCTCGCGCCGGGCTTCGGGCTGGCGGGCTGCGCCGATATGAGCGACAGCATGACCGCCGCCTTCGCCGATCCCGCCAAGTATGAATTATACGACTGCAAGCAATTGGAGACCGAGCGCAAGAACCTCGCCAGCCGCGCTGCGGAATTGCAGGGCCTGATGGCGAAGGCCGATACCGGGGTCGCCGGTCCTCTGGTGGCGGAACTCGCCTATCGCAACGAATATATCGCGGTCCGCGGCCAGGCCAGGCTGGCCGACGAAGGCTGGCGACGCAACAAGTGCCATGAATCGCCGCCGCCTGCGCCGGGCGCGACACCTGCGGCAGCGCCCGCGCCTTCAGCGAATGCCAACGGCAAGCATCCGCGTCTGCGCTCCGGCGACGCGGTTTATTGAGCTTCAACCGTCAAGTGTCGCGGCGATCGCGTAAGGGCCGGCCGTCTCATGCCCGCCAGTCGTAAAGCCAGTCCTGTCGCGCCAGCATGCGCCTCGCGCCCATTGCCCTGATCACAAGGTCGCGTGCGAAGGCCGCCGGACCGGTGAGATGATAGATGCGCCCCGCGGACCGCGCGGCGCGCTGAACCCGCGCCACGCGCGAGCGGCGCAGCCGCGCATAGCGTTGCATCGCGGCTGACAAAGTGGGGCCGCCATCGGTTTGGGATTCGCCAAGGCATTTGGCCAGTACCGCCGCATCCTCGATCGCCATGGCCGCGCCCTGCGCGGCGAACGGCAGCATGGCGTGGGCGGCGTCTCCCAACAAGGCGATCGGGCCATCGGTCCATTCGCCGCCGTCGGGAACCGTGAACAGCGCCCATTTCCGCCATTCGTCGACGGCGCCGATCATCATCCGCGCCGTGCCCGGCCACCGCGACGAGGCGAACGCGTTCTTGATTTCGCTGACATCGCCGGGCGCGCTCCAGCCCGGACGATTCCACGTCCCCGGCACCACCGCGACGACGTTGATCTGGCGCGCGCCGGAGATCGGGTAGGCCACCAGATGCGCGTTCGGCCCCATCCAGAGCTGGACCCGGCGCGAGGTATATTCGCGTGGCAGTTGGGTGGCCTCGAGCGTTCCGCGCCAGGCGATCAGCCCGGAAAATTGCGGCTGCACATCCGGAAACAAATGATGCCGCACCGTGGACCAGATTCCGTCGGCGCCGATCAGCGCCAGCGCCAGCTCCTGCTGGCGCGCCATGCCGCTGCGCTGGACCACGGTCAGTCCCTTGGCATGGCTGACGACGTCCTCGAACTGACAGCCGAGCCGCAATTCGATATCGGGATTGTCGTTGACGTGGGCCTGCAGCGCCGCCTGCAGATCGGCGCGATGCACTACCCAATAAGGCGCGCCGGCGCGATAGCTGGCGGCTTCGCCGAGCGGCAGGCGGACGACTTCACCGCCGCTGCGCGCGCTCATCAGGCTGATGGCGTCGGGCGTGACCGCCCGGGCGGCGAGCCGCGCTTGCAGGCCGAGTTCGATCAGCACCCGGCTGGCATTGGGCGAGAGCTGCAGGCCGGCGCCGGCTTCCTCGAGGCGTTCGGTCTTCTCCAGAATGACAACGCGAAAGCCTCGTGCGGCCAGCGCCAGCGATGCCGTCAACCCTCCGATCCCGGCGCCGGCGACGAAGATCGTGCGTGAAGCGGCCACCGGCCGATCAGGCGACCTTGTCCTTCAGCACGCATTCGGGCGGCCTGGCCTCGCCGGGGCCGAGGTCGGCGGCGTAACGGTACAGCGTCGAGCAATAGGGGCAGATGATCTCGTTGTCGTTGCCGAGATCGAGGAATACATGCGGATGATCGAAAGGCGGGTTGGCGCCCACGCACATGAATTCCTGTGAACCGATCTCGATTACCGAAACCCCGGCATCGTTGTGGAAGTGCGGAACGACATGATCGGACATGGTATTCACCTTGAGCAGCAATGGACGCGGACGCAATCAACAGGACGCGGCAGGGTTGAAATGCCGCGCAACATACTGGCGGGTGCTGTTGATTCCCAGAGGCCCCGCCCGCGCATCTGCTCATGCAAATTCGACACAATCTTGTCGTCCCAGAGAAGCCCTTCTTTCGTCGGGGCCGTTGTGTCTTAAAAGAGGCACACCATCTTGATCCTGGCGGGAAGTGTAAGCGTCGGATTCTCGGGATGAAGCGATTGCGGCTC
>DATCBQ010000128.1:0-23078 GCA_036511745.1 Rhizomicrobium sp. | reverse complement strand
CGCGCTCTTTGACATTGTGAATCCTGTAATGGCGCGCGTCCGGTGCTCACGACCTGCTGTCCGCGAAACGTCGGCCGGGCGACGAAAAAGCCGAGACGGAAAAGAGATTGTACACTTATGTTAGTTGATAATTGACACCTGATACGTGACAGGTTATTATGATTGCGAGATTTCACCATAAAGGGCTGGAGCGATTTTTTCGTGACGGTGATACGCGCGGGATCAATCCGCAGTTCGCGCCAAAATTGCGGTTGCTGCTGGGCGCTCTTAATGACGCAAGACGCCCGGAAGAAATGAATCTGCCCGGTGCGCGGCTTCATCCCCTGAAGGGCAAGCGGAAAGGGCAGTGGGCGGTCTGCGTGTCAGGCCACTGGCGGCTTGTTTTTGAGTTCGACGGCGAAAGTGCGACCAACCTCGATTTGGTTGATTATCACTGACCGTCGAAAAGGAGAAGAAATGGAGATGCACAATCCACCACACCCCGGCGAAGTGATCCGCGGCCTTTGCCTCGATCCGCTTGAGCTCTCGGTTACCGAAGCGGCGGCCGGTCTGGGCGTCACCCGCAAGGCGTTTTCGGAATTGTTGAATGGGCATAGCGGTGTTTCGCCGGAAATGGCGATCCGGCTGGAAAAGGCAGGCTGGAGCACGGCCGACCACTGGCTACGAATGCAGATGAGCTACGACCTCTGGAATGCGCGCCGGCGTGCGGGCAAGTTGAAGGTCAAACGTTTCGAGACATCAGCTTCCGCATAAGATCCGCGCTTTGTCCGGCGCGCGCCTTTTGCGTGCTGCGCCTCACCACACCCCGGGAAGGATGCGGTAGCCGGCGGCTGCGAACAGGAACGCGCCGATCATCGCGATCCATAAAACGGAGGCGAGGGAACTCGCCCATGTCATGCGCGCTCACCACGCAGTCGAGGAATGCCGGACTGATCTTGCCGGAAAAAAAATAATGCGGCTCGATGCGAGGAAGCAACGCCGGCGGCGCGGCGCTGCGGTTTGCGCGCTTCTTCGCTGCTCGATTCGCTGCCCGCGGGGCGGACAAACCGGCCAAGTGTCTGTCGGAATTGAAAAAAAACGGGTGTAATCGCAGACGCGCGCGCCAACATCGCTGAAAGAATCGCTGATAGCAGCGATTGTCATACCGGCAAATGGATGGTGGCGCGCAGGCCGCCCATCGCGCTGGTGTCGAGGGTGAGGTCGCCGCCATGTGCGCGGGCAATGTCGCGGGCGATCGCAAGTCCGAGACCGACGCCGCCCGTCTGCAGATTGCGGCCCTGATCGAGACGGTGAAACGGCCGGAACGCTTCCTCGCGGCGCTCCGGAGCAATGCCCGGGCCGTCATCATCGACGCGGATTTCGACAAAGTGGCTGTTGCGCTCCAGGGTGACGCTCACATGGGCGCCGTGCTTGAGCGCGTTGTCGATCAGATTGGTGGCGCAGCGTTTGAGCGCGTTGCGCTTGATCGACAGGATGACGCCGTCCGGCACGGCGACGCTCAGCCGCCCCTCGCGCCCTGCGCGGCCGCGAATCGCTGCGGCGGCTGCATCTTTCACGATCTCGGACACATCGGCGGCCTGTGCTTCCTCGCCGCCTTCGCCGCGCGCGAATTCGAGATATTCGTCGAGCATGTGCTCCATCTCGGCCAGATCCTCGCGCAGCGCCGCCGTGTCCGTGCCGTCGAACGGCATCGCAAGCTGCAGCTTCAGCCGCGTCAGCGGCGTCTTCAGATCGTGACTGACGCCGGCCAGCATTTCCGTACGCTGTTGCAGATAGCGTTCGATGCGTTCGCGCATGGTGAGAAACGCCTGCGCGGCGCGGCGCACTTCGGTGGCGCCGTAGGGTTTGAAGCCGGGCACGGATTGTCCCTTGCCGAAGGCTTCCGCGGCGTAGGCGAGCCGTTCGATCGGCTTGACCTGATTGCGCAGAAACAGAATGGCGACGGCGATCAGCACCAGCGAGGAGCCCACCATCCACAGAATGAAAATGTCGGCATTCGAGGCGATCAGCCGGTCGTGCGGAATCGCGATCCGCAGCACGCCGTCCCGCAATTGCACCTTGAGATCGACATAGCGGTCGATATGCTGCGAGGTGAAGCGGTAGGTTTCGTCGAACTGGTGGGCAAAGACGGCGTTGATCGCACTGTTGAAAACCGACGTGAAACGGACAGAGGGCCCGGTCAGCTTTCCACCCGGCGAAAAGGCGAGCCGGTAGCCGAAGGTCCGCGCCGCCATGGCGAGCATGGCCGCGTGTTTGCTGTCGGCAGGCCGCTCTTCCTTGAGGGCGATGAGATAGGCCACATCGGCGGCCACGCCCTGCGCCATATGCCGCGTGACGATGTCGTAATGGCGTTCGAAAAACGCATAGGTGACGATGCCCTGCAACATCACCATCGGCGCCACGATGATGATCAGCGAACGGCCGAAAAGCCCGCGCGGCAGCAGCGCTTTCAGCAGTCGCAATGGCCGGAAGATCCTCACGTGACCCGATCGGGCACGAGAACGTAGCCGATGCCGCGCACGGTCTGGATGTAGAGCGGCAGCTTGGGGTCTTCCTCGATTTTGCGGCGCAGCCGCGTCACCTGCACGTCGATCGAGCGCTCGAGCGAAACCCCGAGCCGCGCGCACAGATCGAGCCGCGAAAACGGCCGTCCGGCATTGGCCGCGAACAGCCGCAGCAGCGCGGCTTCGGAGCCGGTCAGCCGGACAGGTCTGCCTTTACGCCGCAACTCGCCGCGCTCGGGATCGAACACCGCTGCGCCCATTTTCACGGCGCGGTGCGGCGAGCGCTGCGGCGGTGTTGCACGGCGCAGAAGGGCGCCGCAGCGCAGCAGCAGTTCGCGCGGCTCGAAGGGCTTGGCGAGGTAGTCGTCGGCGCCGTGCTCAAGGCCCGCAATGCGGTCTTCCGCCTCGCCGCGCGCCGTCAGGATCAGGACCGGAATCTGCGATTGCGCACGCAGGAACCGCGTCAGTTCCAGCCCGGATTCGCCGGGCATCATCACATCGACAATGAGAAGATCGAAGGCGATGCTTTTCACCAGCGCGCGGGCTTCCGCCGCGTTCGCCGCCGCACTGACGCGAAAGCCGTTGGAAGACAGATATTTCTGCAGCAGCGCGCGCAGGCGGTCGTCATCGTCGACGACGAGAAGGTGCCCATCTTCGAGGCTGCCGGGTGTATTCATGGGTTTTTTTCAGGCGTCCCGGGCCGGTTTTCCCATGCGAACCGGATTGGACCGCGGGACCGGCCAAAAAACAAAAGGCCGGCGGCCTCCTTCACCTCTTCGCCGCGAAGATATAAGGGAGAGCGTCCAGGCCGGATACCGGCATGATGAATGTCGGCCATGCGCTCCAGCCTGTCCGGCGAACGCGCGCATGGCAAGCCCCGAAAACAAGGACTCCCGATGAATATCATTCCCTTCGACGACCGCGACGGCTCGATCTGGTACGATGGCGGACTCGTGCCCTGGCGCGATGCGAAGACGCACGTACTCACGCATGGGCTGCACTACGCCTCTTCCGTCTTCGAAGGCGAGCGCCTCTATTCGGGCCGCATTTACCGGCTGAAGGATCATACGGCGCGGCTGTTCGAATCCGCCCGCATCATGGGCATGAAGATTCCCTACAGCGAAGACGAGATCAGTGAGGCCTGCATGGAAGCCGCGCGGGTTCAGGGATTGCAGGATGGCTATGTCCGTCCCGTGGTCTTCCGCGGCAGCGAAAAAATGTCGGTCGCGGCCCAGGGCACCAAAACCCATATCGCCATCGCCGTATGGCCATGGCCGTCCTATTTCGATCCGGCACTGAAGAAGACGGGCATCCGCATGACGGTGGCGCCATGGCGCCGTCCCGCGCCCGATACCGCGCCGACCAAAGCCAAGGCGGCGGGCCTCTATATGATTGCCACGCTTTCCAAGCACGCCGCCGAAGACGAGGGCTACGCCGACGCCCTGATGTATGATTACCGCGGCTTCGTCGCCGAGGCGACCGGTGCCAATATCTTTTTCGTGAAGGACAACCAGTTGCACACGCCGATTCCGGATTGTTTTCTCGACGGCATTACGCGCCGATCCGTCATGGCGCTGGCGCGGGCGCGGCAGATTCCCGTTGTAGAGCGCCACATCGAGCCGAAAGAGCTGGAAGAATTCAGCGAATGCTTCCTGACCGGCTCCGCCGCCGAAGTGACGCCGGTGGGCGAGATCGGGGCGCATCGATTCACGCCGGGACAAATCAGCGAAGCGATGATGAACGATTACGCCCAGGACGTGCGCCGGCCGGTTTCGGCGGTGACGCTGTAGTCGCGTTGATCCATTTCCTCACTGTCGCCAGCGCTGCGCTGCATTGTCGTCGGAAACACGTGCCTCCACCCATGCGATTCCCTGCGGGCGCTCTTCCTGTTTCCAGAACGGAGCGCGGGTTTTGAGATAATCCATGAGGAATTCGCAAGCCTCGAAAGCGGCGCCGCGGTGCGATGCGGCAACTCCAACAAAGACGATCCTGGCGCCGGGCAACAGCCGCCCGATGCGATGAATAATCGTGACGCCGAGCAGCGGCCAACGCATCTGCGCTTCCTGGACGTGACGGCCGATTTCGCGTTCGGTCATTCCGGGATAATGCTCCAGGCTGAGCGCGATCAGCGCGTCGTCGCCGCGCACGAGGCCGACGAATGTGGCGATCGCGCCGACATGGCCACCCGATCCCGCCAGGGCGTCACATTCGGTGCCGATGTCGAAATCTTCGATCTGGATGCGCAGATTCATCCTCCCGTCACCGGAGGAAAGAATGCGATCTCGTCGTCATCGCAAACCGGCGTATCGAACGGCACGTGTTCGCGGTTGCGCGCGGCGCGCAATCTCGCCGGTTCGGCAAAGGCTTCCGCATAACCGCCGCCGCGTTCGCGCAAGCTCGACATCAGCCCGGCAATCGTTGTCACGCCGGGGGCGCGTTTCATCTCTTCGTCGCCGCGTCCGATCTTCTGCCGCACCCAGGCAAAGTAGAGCAGTTTCACGCGCCACTCCCGGTCGACGTTTCGGTCGCGCGATTGGGCCGCACATGCACCACACCGGCGCGAAAATAGACATAGCCCGTATAGACCGTCAGTCCCGCGGCTACCCACAGGCCGACATAGGCGATCATGCTGTAGGTAAGACCCAGCGGCCCGGCTAGCAGGCGCCGCGCAAGTGGCTCGAGAATCATGGCGCCGATCGCAACCATCTGGATGGTCGTCTTGGCCTTGGCGATGCGCGTGACGGGAACGCTGACGGCCGCGCCGGCCAAAAATTCCCGCAAGCCGGAAACCAGGATCTCGCGCGTCAGAATGACCAGCGCCGGCACCAGCAACAGAAGGCTGCGCAGGCCGTGCGCCAGGTTGAACTGGCGGATATTGCCTTCGGCCACCAGCATCATCAGGGCGACCGCGACCAGCACCTTGTCGGCGATCGGATCCAGCATCCGGCCGAAATCCGAGCTCGCCTTGAGCTTTCGGGCGGCGAACCCGTCGAGCGCGTCGCTGAGGCCTGCGAGACAAAATATGCCGAAGGCAACCAGCCGCGCGGTCGTGCCGGGAAGCGCGAAAGCAATGGCAAATACCGGTACCAGGAGAATGCGCAGGATGGTCAATGTGTTGGGGAGGCGAAACATCGGATGACCCTAGCACCGGCTGCTAACCGCCGGGGTGAAAGAAATCGAATATTTTCCGCGCCAGCGCCGCACTGACACCGTCGATGGATTCCAGATCGTTCAGGCTTGCGGCGGCCACCGCGCGCGCCGATCCGAAATGCTGTAGCAATGCGCGCTTGCGGGCGGCGCCGACGCCGGCGATTTCGTCGAGCGGATTGGCGCCGATGGATTTGGCGCGCTTCTTTCTGTGGCTGCCGATCGCAAAGCGGTGCGCTTCGTCGCGCAGCCTTTGCAGATAGTAGAGAACGGGACTCTTCAGGTCGAGCCGGAAGGGTTCGCGGGCGTTCATGTGAAAATGCTCGCGCCCCGCGTCGCGGTCGGGTCCTTTGGCCACACCCACCAGGGTCACATCTTCCACGCCCAGATCTTCGAGCACGCTCTGTGCCACCGCGAGCTGGCCCGGTCCGCCATCGATCAGCACGAGATCGGGCCATTTGGCTTTGACTTCATCCACCTCGTCCTCCCTGATCAGGCGCGAAAAGCGCCGTGTCAGCACTTCGCGCATCATGCCGTAATCGTCGCCGGGCGAAAGATCGGGCGATTTGATGTTGTATTTGCGGTATTCGCCTTTTTCGAAACCGTCCGCTCCGGCCACGATCATCGCGCCGACGGCGTTGGTCCCCATGATATGGGAATTATCGTAGACCTCGATTCGCCGGGGCGGCGATTCGAGCCCGAACTTTACTGCCACGCCTTCGAGCAGCTCGCGCTGGGCGCTGTTCTCTGCCAGGCGCCGGCCGAGTTGCTCGCGCGCGTTTTGCAGCGCCATGGCCATGATCTCGCGCTTCTCGCCGCGCTGCGGCACCGCGATTTCCACCCTGCGTTCGGCGCGCAGCGACAATGCTTCCGCCAGCAGCTCCCTGCCCGCCAGAAGCTCCGATGTCAGCACCAGGGCAGGTGCCGTGCGTTCGTCGTAAAACTGGCCGATGAACGCCTCCAGAACCTCTGCCGGGGAGAGATCGCCGGTGGCGCGCGGAAAATAGGGCCGGTTTCCCCAATTCTGTCCGGCGCGGAAAAAGAATACCTGAATGCAAACCGCGCCGCCCTGGCAATGGGCGGCAAACACATCGGCTTCGTTGAACGTGGAAGGGTTGATGCCCTGGTGCGATTGCACGTGACTCATGGCCTTGAGGCGATCGCGAAATCGTGCCGCGCGCTCGAAATCCAGCGCCTGGGACGCGGCGTTCATCTCGGAAACAAGTTCCGCCTGGACGGCGCGGCTCTTGCCGGCGAGGAAGGCTTCGGCTTCCGCCACCAGTGTGGCGTAATCTCCCTGCTCGACGCGGCCGACGCAGGGTGCGCTGCACCGTTTGATCTGAAACAGCAGACAGGGCCGGGTGCGCGATTCAAACACCGAGTCGGAACACGACCGCAGAAGAAACGCACGCTGCAGCGCGTTGAGCGTCCGGTTGACGGCACCGGCGGAGGCAAACGGACCGAAATAGACCCCCCTGGTGGATTTCGCGCCGCGGTGCTTCAACAGCTGCGGAAATGCATGATCCTCGCGCAGCAGGATGTTGGGAAAGGACTTGTCGTCGCGATAGGAGACGTTGTAACGCGGTTTAAGCCGCTTGATGAGGTTGGATTCGAGCAGCAACGCCTCGGTTTCCGATGCCGTGGTGACGAACAGCATTTCGGCCGTATCCGCCACGACCCGCGCGATGCGGTCGGTGAGGGCGCCTGTTTTTATATAGGACGCGACGCGCTTCTTGAGGCTTTTGGCCTTGCCGACATAGAGCACGTCGCCCTTTGCATCGAGCATGCGATAGACGCCCGGCGAATCCGGAAGGGTCTTCACATAGGCCTGGATACGTTCGGGGCCCTTGAGCGGCGTTTCCTGTGCTGCGGCACTGTCGTTCATGGAGGGGAATATAGGTGCTGTGAACCCCGGCGTCGCGCTCGCTGAAAACCTGACGGCAACGCAACTTGGTTATTTTTCCGGCGCCAGCCTTTCGATCTCGACGCCGGCGGATTCGGCGCCCGGAACGGCATGGAGCTTCTCGACGCGCACCCGCGCGCTCACCACGCGGTCGTCTGCGAAGCAGGCGCAAGCGATCCGTTCGGCAAGCGTCTCCGCAAGATTGATATGACCGCTGGCCACGATGGCGTGAATTTTTTCGACGATCACACCGTAATCCACCACTGTCTCAAGGCGATCGCGCATTTCGGCGGATTCCTTCACCGCCAGATCGAGATTGATGCGGATCGGCTGCGGCTTGCCGTGCTCATGCCCATAGACGCCGATATGCGCCGGCAATTCGAGATTGCGCACGAACACATGGCGGATGGCGCGCTTTGCATCGGCGATGGGCAAAGGCGGCTTGCTCATGTCACTCCGTCGCGTCCACGTCGGCCGTCTTCCAGATGAGATGCTGGCCGCCGTCCACCGCGAGCATCTCGCCGGTCACCGCCCTCGCCTCCAGAAGGTAACGCACTGCGGCGCACACGTCGCCGGGCTCGGCGCCGTTCCCGAGCAGGGTCGCCTCGCGCTGGCGGCGGAAATCCGATTCGCTCTGCCGCGCATTGATGACGGTGGGGCCGGGCGCCACCGCATTGACCCGGATGCGCGGCGCGAGCGCCTGCGCCAGCGTGATGGTCAGCCAGAACAGTCCCGCTTTGCTGAGACTGTATGAGAGGAATTGCGGCGTCGGCTTCAGGACGCGCTGATCGACAATATTGACGATCGCGCCATTTGCCTCCTGCGGCAATTGGCGCGCGAAATGCTGCGACAGCAAGAACGGCGCGCGCAGGTTCACCGCCATGTGCCGGTCCCAGGATTGCCGCGTGGCGTCGGCCCAGTCGTCGTTTTCGAACAGCGATGCGCTGTTGACGAGCGCTCCGAGCGGCCCGATTGCGGCAACCGCGCGCGCCACCAGCCCGGCCGCCTCGTCTTCCTGTGCAAGATCGGCGCGCAACAGCACAACACGTCGGTTGAGACTGCGAATGGCGTCGGCCGTTTCCCCGGCCTCGATCTCCGAGGTGCTGTAGTGCAGCGCCACGTCGTATCCCGCGCCCGCCAGATCGAGCGCAATGGCGCGGCCGAGCCGCTTTGCGGCGCCGGTTACGAGAACGGTTTTGGAAAGACGGCTCATCGGGAAAGCCTAAAGGATTTGGCGCGTCCCGTCTTTGTCAGCCTATCAACCCCGCCAGGCGCTTCACCTCCTTCAACACCGGCGCGGCCTTTTCGGAGGCCGCCTCGGCGCCGCGCCTTAGAATCCGGTCGATCTCGGCGGGGTCCGAAAGGAGCCGTCGCATTTCCGCCGCGATGGGCACGAGCCTTGAAACGGCGAGTTCGGCCAGTTCGTTCTTGAAACCGGAGAATTGCCGGCCTGCAAAGCGCGCAATGGTCTGCTCGCGCGATAGGTCGTCGCTCAAAGCGGCGTAGATGTTGACGAGATTGTCGGCTTCGGGACGCCCTTCGAATCCCTTCTCCGTGTCGGGCAGCGGTTCGGCATCGGTTTTTGCCTTGCGGATCTTCTGTGCGATCGCATCCGCATCGTCCGTCAGGGCGATACGCGAGTAATCCGATTCATCGCTTTTCGACATTTTTTTTGTGCCGTCGCGAAGCGACATCACACGCGTTGCGGGGCCGGTAATCACGGGTTCGGGCAGCGGAAAGAAATCCGGCGCGCCGAAATCATTGTTGAATTTCTGCGCGATATCGCGGGCAAGCTCGAGATGCTGCTTCTGATCCTCGCCGACGGGGACATGCGTTGCCTTGTAGGCGAGAATGTCGGCGGCCATCAGGTTGGGATAGATGAACAGCCCAACGCTGGAATTCTCGCGGTTCTTGCCCGCTTTCTCCTTGTACTGCGTCATGCGGTTGAGCCATCCCATCCGTGCCACACAACTGAAAATCCAGGCCAGTTCCGCGTGCTCATGTACCTGGCTCTGGTTGAAGAGGATGGAGCGCGACGGATCCACGCCGCAGGCGATGTAGGCGGCAGCGACCTCCCGCGTCGCGCGCGCCAGCTCCGCCGGATCGACCCAGACGGTGAGCGCATGCAGGTCTACGACACAGTACAGGCACGGCATCTCGTCCTGCAGGCGGACCCAATTTCGCAGCGCACCCAGATAATTGCCCAGATGCAGGCCGCCGGTCGGCTGCATGCCCGAAAAGACAAGGGGAGAGTGGGTGCTCATGGTGAAACCTGCCGGAAGACGGGAAAGAAACGAGCGCGCCTTATCGCCGAGCCGTGAGCATGCTTCAAGGGGCATCGCGGCCCATGCGCACGAGCCTTTTTGCGGCACCTGCGGCCGACGCCATCGCGCTATTCGCCTGTCAGCGCTCGCAGCAGACGCTCGCGCACGGAGGCGAGCCGCTCGGGATGCGTAATCTTGTGGCCATAGCCGTCGCGAACATAAAAAACATCCACGGCGCGTTCTCCATAGGTCGCCACCATGGCCGACGAGATGGAAAGTCCCGCTTCGAAGATTGCCTGGGCAAGATCGTAGAGCAGGCCGGCCCGGTCGGCACCGTCGATTTCCAGAACGGTCGCCGTGGCCGAAGCCTCATTGTCGACATGCACTCGGCCGCGAACGCGAAAGGATTCCTGCCGTCTTTTGGGTTGGCGCCGCGCCATGACGGCACGCGGCTCGATTTCGCCGGAGAGCGTATTTGCGATGGTCCGGCGCAGCCGTTCGACGCGCGCCGGATCCCCGAATGAGTCCCCGATCGCGTCCTGCACCGAAAAAACATCGAGCGCAAAACCGTCTGCGGTCGTAAATGCCTTGGCATCGACGATGGAGCCGCCCGAAACCGCGATGGCACCGGCAAGCCGCGAGAAAAGTCCCGGTTGGTCGGAGGTGTGAATCACGATTTCCGTCACCGAGCGCTCGGCGCGATCTTCACCGTGGAACGCCAGCAGTTCGCCTCTTGCATCCGCATCTGCTGTCATTCGGGCATGGCGCTCGTGTGCCGCTTCGTCGAAAGCAAGCCAGTAGCCGTCATGGTGGCGTCCAAGCGCCCGTTCGCGCGAAGCCGCGGGCAAATCGGCAATGCGCGCCGCCAGTCCAAACTTCGCCTGCTCGACGCGCGTGGCGCGGGCGGACGTCGTGCCGCCTCCGGCGATCAGCGCTTCTGCTTCGAAGTAGAGCTCGCGCAAGAGTTGCCCCTTCCAGCCGTTCCATACCCCGGGACCCACCGCCCTTATATCCGCAACCGTCAGCACGAGCAGCAGGCGCAGCATTTCCGGCGTCTGCACGATGCCTACAAAATCATGCACGGTCTTGGGATCGGCAATGTCGCGCCGCTGCGCCGTGTCGCTCATGACGAGATGATTTTTCACCAACCATGACACGGACGCCGTGTCTTCCGGCGAAAGACCCAGCCGGGGACACAGGCTCTCGGCCAGCGCGGCGCCGATCAGCGAATGATTGCCGGGAAGGCCCTTGGCGATGTCGTGCAGGAAAATCGCACAATAAAGCGCCTCGCGCGATTTGATGCGCTTGACGATTTCGCTCGCCAGAGGATGTTCGGCCTTCAGCTCGCCGCGTTCGATGGCGGCGACGATTCCCACCGCGCGGATCAAATGCTCGTCGACCGTGTAGTGGTGATACATGTTGAATTGCATCAGGGCGACCGCATGCGCGAAGGCGGGAATGAAGCGCGCCAGCACGCCGGCTTCGTTGAGCCGGCGCAGCGTCCGTTCGGGATCGCGCGGCGAGGTCAGGATTTCGAGAAACAACCTGTTGGCGACGGCATCGTTGCGCAGATCGTCCGTGATGAGGTCGAGGGAACGGGTGATCGTGCGCAGGGCATGGGGATGCACATCAACCCGTTTTGCATCCGCCAGATGAAAAATGCGGATGAGATTGACGGGATCGTGCGCAAACGCATTCGGCCGCGCGTTGAGACGGCCGTTCTCCACATACAAATCCTCGTCGCCCGTGAGAGGCTTCAGGAATCCCGGTAGAAGGCTGGAAAGCGAAGGCCGTCTCTTCCTGTTCTGCTCTTCTAGCGCGGCGCAGAAAATACGCGTGAGATCGCCCACGTCCTTGGTCACAAGAAAATACCCGTGCATGAACCGTTCGACGGCACGCCGCGGGTCGGGGTCCGCAAAACCCATGAGGCGCGCCAATTCGGGCTGCACGTCGAAGGAAAGCCGTTCCTCGGCACGGCCGACGAGAGAGTGCAGACGGAACCGGACATCCCACAGGAAGGCTTCCGATTTCTGGAAGAGACTGTATTCGTCTTTCGTGAAGACGTTGTGGCTCACGAGATCGGCCGGATCTTCCACTTGGTAAAGATATTTTCCGATCCAGTAGAACGTCTGCAGATCGCGCAAGCTCCCTTTGCCGTCCTTGACGTTGGGCTCGACGAGATAGCGGCTTTCGCCCTGGCGGCGATGGCGATCGTCCCGCTCCGCAAGCTTGGCCTCGACATAATCGCGCCCCGGGCCTTTTGCCACTTCAGCCCGGAAACGCTTGCGCAGTTCGTCGTAGAGCCTCCGGTCGCCACAAAGAAACCTCGCCTCGAGGAGCGCGGTGCGGATCGTCAGATCCTGTTTTGCAAGCCGCGTGCATTCGGCGAGCGAGCGCGTGGCGTTGCCAACCTTGAGGCCGAGGTCCCACAGCATGTGCAGGATGAATTCGATGACGCTTTCGCCCCAGGCGGTCTGCTTGAAAGGCCGCACGAACAACAGATCGATATCGGACGCCGGCGCCAGCTGACCGCGACCGTAGCCGCCGGTGGCCACAATCGCCACGCGTTCGGACTCGGTTGGATTTTGCGCGTAGTAGAAGTGCCTGGTCGCAAAATCATAGAGTACCTGGATGAGCAGGTCCTGCAGGTCCGACAGCGCGCGCGCTGCGACAAGCCCCGACGAGCTGCCGCTTACCACGTGATCGGTTATGCGCTTACGGGCCCGCTGAAAATCAGCCCTGATGTGCGCAAGCGCGGCTTTCTGCAGGGCCGCGGAATCGCTTTCGGTACGTGCGAGCGCCGTCAGATCGCGCCGCAGGGCATCGTCGTCCAGCAAATCGATTGGCTCGCGGTGCTCGTCTCTCACCTTCGGATACAACGGCGCGCGGTATCCAAAGGCAAGGAAAAGGCCGGTGTCGGTCGCGTGCTGCTCAATCGGGCGGGAAAAGGAATCGAGCCTTGGGGACCCTGGCAAATACCGGTCATTTGGGAGTCGCCTGCAAATCGGCGACAATGTGCCCGATTCGGCTCTGCGCGAGCGCGCAGCCGGCTCGCGCCGCCACAGCGTTGCCACAGAGTCCGGCGAGGCTGGCTTGATCGATGTTGAGGGAGGAACGACATGAAATACGTCCCTGCGGCTCTGGGAGGCGCTTCGTTGCTGGCGCTGGCGGCATTGCCGGCATTCGCACAGGGCTCCATCGCCATGGACCAGCCCGTAACGATCGGCGCGGTCGATACCGTCTGCACCGGCATCGGCGATGACGCACAGCATGATCCGCGCTGGCTCGCCTATCCCGTCCGCATCGAATTCTCGAACGGAGGAGCGCAGTATTTGTCCGGCGCCCATGTCGAGCTTTCCACCGCATCGGGGCAACCGCTGGCGGCCCTCGATTGCGCGGGGCCGTGGGTGCTCTTCAAGCTCGGACCCGGCCATTACAAGGTGAACGCCACCCTGACCGGCCAGCAGGGAGGCGGCACCAGCAGTGCAACATTCTCTCCCCCCGAGAAGGGCCAGAAGCGCGTCGTGCTTGGTTTTCACATTCAACCGAACCAATAACGCCGGCAATCCGCTCGAAATCATTGCTTGCTGCCGGACCGCTCGGGTGAAATGAGAACTCGCCGGCGGATGGCGCGGTAAGATCATTGGGGCTCAGTCGATGACCGTGGCGATCCCGGACAGCGGTCAACCGCGGGCGCTCAAGCGCAGCATGCGCGTCGTCGGCGCGCTGTTGCTGACGCTCTCGTCTGTTACGCCCGCCTCGTCGGTCTTCGTCATCGTTCCGGGCGTTATCGCCCAGGCCGGCACGGGCGCCTTCATCAGCATGGCGGCAGCGGCGCTGCTGGCGGTCCCGATCGCTTTTGTCTATGCCGAGCTTTCTTCGGCCTTTCCTATTGCCGGCGGCGAATATTCCCTGGTTGGGCGCGGGATCGGGCCTGCGTCCGGATTTGCCATCCTCGGCCTGACGGCTTTCGGCAACATGCTGGCGCCCGCGGTTCTGTCGCTTGGCGCCACCCCGTATCTTGCGGTCGTTCTGCCCGGACTCAATCCGATCATCATCGCGATCGTCATCATTGTTTCGACCACGATTGCCGGCATATTGCATATTCGCACCAATGCCTGGGTTACGGGCATATTTCTGTTCCTCGAGCTGCTTGCGCTCGCTGCCCTGGCGGCCCTCGGGTTCCTGCACATCGCGAGGCCCGTGACGGATCTGGCGCTGCATCCGGTCGTTCTGAGCGGCCATGCGCTGCAAGCCTCGCCATTGGCGATGATCGGCGTCGCCACCTCGGTTGCCATCTTCGCCTATAATGGTTACGGCGCCGCGGTCTATTTCGCAGAGGAAATGCACGAAGCGCCAAAGCTCGTCGCGCGCACCATTCTCTGGGCGCTTGTCATCACGATCGCGACGGAGTTCATTCCGGTGACCGCGGTTCTGCTTGGCGCTCCGAACCTCAAGGCACTGCTCGGATCGAACAATCCGTTCGGCGATTTCGTGCTGACATATGGCGGTCGCTGGTTCAACATCGCGGTGAGCCTGTCGATCGCGCTGGCGATCGTCAATGCCGTTCTCGCCACGGTATTGCAGAACGGGCGGTTCTTCTTCAGCACCGGACGAGACAAGTGCTGGCATGCGTCGATCAACGATCGCTTCACCCGCACGCATTCGCGCTTTCATTCGCCCTGGGTCGGCACGCTGGTGGCGGGCGGCCTGGCGATCCTCGCCTGTTCGCTCGGACTCCAGCTTTTGCTGGTGCTGACGGGCGCCGGCATCTCGATCACCTATGTCGCGCTCAGCGTCGCCGCGCTTTGCGGTCGATGGCGAAACCGCAGCAATCACGCGGCCTATCGGATGCCGTTGTTTCCGCTGATGCCGATCCTGGCGTTGCTGGTGCTCGCCTATATCCTGTATCTTAGCTGGCTCGATCCCGATCAGGGCCGCTGGAGCCTGATCGCAACCTTTGCGGCAATGGGACTTTCCCTGACCTATTATTTTCTGTTCCTGCGCCGGCGCGGGGTCTGGGTTTTGCGCGATCCGCATGACATGGGTTGACGATCCCGAATGAAAACCGAACCGGATCGTCGGTGATACGATCCCGGAAAAGCACTGCGGATGCCTGAAAAGGCGGTGCGTGCTATGATCCCCAAGGGAATCGAATTAGTTTATCTTTCGAACGAGCCAGGTCATCGGCATGATTCGCGCGTTCGTAGATGGCGGCCGATGGAGGAGAATGGATCGATGAGGAGTTGGTACGGCGCTGCGGGAACGGGTCTGCGGTGGATTTACGACCGCCGCATCGCTGCGCCTGCCGTCCTGAATGCCGGCCAAATCTTTCCGGGGGGTGCTGACTTCGCGGCGGCGTGGGAAAGCCTTCGCGACGAGTCCCTCGCCATCGCGGGAATGTTCGATCAGATTCCCCGGTTTCACGAAATCATGCGCGAACAAACGGAAATTTCGGCCAATGACGGCCGCGATTGGCGGATGTTCGTGATGAAGGCCTACGGCACGGCGGTTCAACCAAATCTCAGCCGCTGTCCTACCCTGGCGGCGCTGTTGAACGAGCACCCGGAAGTTCTTTCCGCCACGTTTTCCTATTTGGCGCCTGGCAAACATGTGCCGCTGCACCGCGGACCTTTCCGCGGCGTCCTTCGCTTCCACCTCGGTCTTTCCATGCCCCGCGACCAGAAGGGCGAACTCGGCGCCACGCTGTGGATCGACGGTATTCCTCACCGCCTGGCCGATGGCGAAACGCTGCTTTGGGACGATACTTATCCGCACGAAGTCCTGAATGCGACGGACCGGGTCCGCGTGGCGCTGTTGCTGGATGTGTGGCGGCCGGGAATGCCGGCCGACATGGCGGCGCTTTCCTCGCTGCTGATCGCCACGGTGGGTACCATCGCGCGGGTCAGGCCCGAGGTTTTCGCAGGCTGATTTTCCGCGACGGTCAGGCGACGATCAATCGGACTCGACCGCGCGTTCACCGGCCGTCATTTTCTTCCAGTACGATCGTGCCGCAAGACCAAGCAGCAGCAACGCAACGAACGCGATCGGCCAGCGCCAGAAGCCAAACCATTCAAGGGCGTAAACGCCGTAGAAGTAGGCGACGCCGAAGACCAGAGGGCTCCAGACCAGCACCACGGCAATGACCGACAGGGCGTACCGCCTGAACGAAAGCGCGAAAAATCCGCACGAGGCGAAGATCGGCAACCGCATTCCCGGCAGGAACTGTGTCGTCAGGACCGTTGAAATCAGCCTCTTGCCCAGCCATTCGCGCAGCGGAATGCGTTTTTCATGCGCAACCCAGGCGCGCAGCCGGGGGTGGGTGATGGCGAAACGGCCGAGGCCATAAAGCATGAAATCGTTCAGGATGGTGCCGATCACCAGAGAGCCCAGCGCCAGGGGAACGGGAATGCGGTGGTCGGCCGCCATCATCCCCACCGCAACGGTGGTGACATCTTCCTGCATCAAGACGCCCAGCATGATGGCGAAGACCGCTATTCCCGGCGTGGAAAGCGACGACTGGATGAAATGCAGCACAATTTCGTGGGGAAGCATTCGCTACCGTGTCTCGATTCCGTGGAGGCAGAGGAGTCAGCCATAAAGACAGGGAAACGATCCGGCGCGCAAATCGGCAAG
This sequence comes from Rhizomicrobium sp., assembly GCA_036511745.1. Lineage (GTDB taxonomy): Bacteria > Pseudomonadota > Alphaproteobacteria > Micropepsales > Micropepsaceae > Rhizomicrobium. The sequence goes on along the minus strand of DATCBQ010000128.1, from coordinate 6,624 downwards.
TGTGGCGGAGCACGAGTCCGCCGATTAAGTATCTAAGTAATTGAAACCGCGAGTTGATTCCAAAACCAGCGAATCGTTGTACCCATAAAGCGTCCATCAAATCTGCGTGCAGAAGGCTAGGTTTGCGTTCCAGAATATACGACGTAGCAGGTGAGGCCGAACACTAACGCCCCCCGCCATATCTCGAAGAAGCGGTGCATCCAGCTGAAGAACGCTTTGCCGCGTTGGAGCAGTTCGACATTGCATCGACGTTGAGATGTGTATATTCTTGATAATGCATACACATCTAATGGACCGGTTGCGATGCGGACCAATATCGAAATCGACGACAAGCTGTTGTCTCAAGCCATGACGGCGGCCGGCTCGTCGACCAAGCGAGCTACAGTGGAAGAGGGCTTGCGGCTGCTGGTTCGGGTGCGCAGGCAGGTCAAGGCGTTGGCGGAACTCAAGGGATTGGGGTGGGAAGGTGATCTTGACGAAATGCGTCGGGGCCGCCCACTGCGCCGGTCGTGATTCTCGTCGACAGCTCGGTCTGGATCGCGCATCTGCGCGGCCATCGAACGGCGGCAACCGCCAAACTGGAAGCCGTCGCCGATCGCGAACCGCTCCTGATCGGCGATCTCATCCTGCTCGAGATTCTTCAGGGCGCCCGCGATGAGTCTCATGCTGCGAGCATTGAACGGGGATTGCGCCGGTACGCACTCGTACCGCTTCTGAATGCCGATCTTGCCCCTCGCGCCGCCCGGAACTATCGCAAGCTGAGAGAACTCGGCATCACGGTCCGCAAGACGGCCGACATCATCATCGGCACCTTCTGCATCGAGCATCGGCACTCGTTGCTACACGATGACCGCGATTTCGCGCCGATGGAGGAACATCTCGGTCTCATGGTCGCATGAGGCGGCGGGGCAAAGGAGAGTCGCCGGACAGCATGTCGCGCTCTGGCTTAAATGTGGCGGAGCCGGAGGGATTCGAACCCTCGATACGGCTTTTGACCGTATAACGGTTTAGCAAACCGCCGCCTTCAGCCTCTCGGCCACAGCTCCGTTGGGGAATTCTGACTTTAATGTATTTTCATTCCGACTTTTGACCCGACCATAATGGAGCGAATTCTTGCCCGAGAACGTGAAGTCTCACAAGCCCGGACGATTGGAGCCCGAACCGGCCGGCAATTTGAAAATTCTTCGACAGAGTTCGTTTATGTCTTTTCCTGTTCCCATTTTTAAGAATGCTTGCACCGGCTTCGGGTTCGGAGCAGCATTTGGCGGTGGGGTCGCTTTGAGGCGCCTCGCCGCATAAGCCGGCCAAGGCGGTGCCCGGACACAGCGCGCCGCAGTGGAAAGAGATCGCGCGGTTGGGTGTCGATGCCCCTCTTAACGGAGGACCCAATTATGCAGGTAAGATATATTCTGCGCGAAAAAGGCCGCGAAGTTGTCGCCATTGCCGGCGATGCCACGCTTGGCGAGGCGGCGCGACTGCTGACGCGCCGCCGTATCGGTGCCGTCATCGTTCGCGATGAAGCGGGCAGCATTGCAGGCATCCTGTCCGAGCGGGATATCGTGCGCGCCATTGCCGACGACAGCGTCGCCGCTCTGGGACAAAGCGTGAGCGCCCACATGACGCGTTCCATTTCCACCTGCTCGGAAAGCGATACGGTCGAAGAATTGATGGAGCAAATGACACGGGGCCGGTTTCGTCATGTGCCCGTTATCGAAGACAATCGGTTGTGCGGAATCATTTCGATCGGCGATGTCGTGAAGTCCAGAATAGCCGAAACTCTGCGGGAAGCGGAAACCCTGCGCGATTACATCGCCACCGGCTGAAGCAGCCCTGCCGGTTCCGGTTCTCCGCCCAGCCCCAAAGTTCCGTGCGGCCATCCTGCCGGGCAGCCGCGGGCACGGTTTCCGGCCGGAATACAGGAACCGGCTGGCGAAGGGCGGCGTTCACATTTGTATCGGATGGGGCAGAGCGCCTCGCCGCACACGATGTGAGCAAGGAGAATGCCCCATGAAATGCCGGAATATCCTGCTGGGCGGCGCAACGTTATTGGCGCTGTCGTCGACGGTGGTTTTGATCTCCGCCAATGCACAAACACCCAACACCCCGGCGTCGCAATCGATGCAGCCCGCCTTGCCGTCGCCGGATAGCGATGCGACGGCCCCATCCACGACGGCAGTATCGCACCACCACCATGCAATGCACCACCCCCGTCATCACGGGCACATGCGCACGGCAGCGACGGAATCCGGCTCCGAACGCAAGGCCACCGACGATTTGAACAAGCAGCAGCTTGACCAGGGGAAGGCCACAATGCCGGGCCCATCTGGCCAAATGGGACAACCGGGCCAGATGGGACAGAACCCGCCCAACGCGATGGGCCCGGGTGCGATGCAGGGGCAGGCAGCGCCGCCGCGCCCCGCCGACACGAACACCAATGTGGGTCCCACCCATGAGCCGGATCCCAATGCGGCGACCGTCGGCAATCCGTCGCAGCAGGGCGGACCGGGGGGGCCGCAATCGAACAATGCCGGCCAGACGTCGTCGTCAATGGTGGCGGAAAATACTGTGTCGAGCCCGATGACGAGACCCACCGGCGCTACCGAAAATGTTTCGGCTCCGGCCGCGAACGGTGAAATGGCTGTGAGCCAAGTGCAAAATGCGCAGCAAACGCTCGCGTCCGCGAAAGTCAAAGGCTCGGGCGGACAAGCGCTCGGAACCGTGAGCCAGGTGCAGAGCGATGCGAACGGAACGCCCACCAAGGTCGAGGTAAAGCTCGATCCGGCGATGGGGATGGGCGAGCGCTCCGTCTGGATCAACGCCGATAAACTGCAGTACCAGCCCCAGAACAATGCGTTGTCGACGGAGCTTACACCGGCGCAACTGAGCACTATGTGATGCAAGGCTTAATGCAGGCGGGTCGATTGGCCCGCCTGTTATTTCCACGGTCTTTTCAATCCCCGCACTGAAATTCCCTGACCGGCGCACCGGCAACCGGGTGCGCCTGCGTACGTTGTCGAACCACGACAGCGTAAGCGGGCGGACAGCGAAAGGAAAAGGACCATGAGGCGCCAAACCATCTTCGGACACTGCGGCACCCGGGCAGCGTCGGCTGCGGTTCTGTCATTGGCTCTTACGGCGGGCGCGGCCTTCGCGCAGGCGGGTGGCGGCGGTGCTGCGGGCGGCGCTGGAGGAGCTACAGGGGGTGGTACGGCCGCCAGCGGAATGACTGCCACACCGGGTATGGCCGGAATGGCCGGCCCGACAGCGACGACTCCGGGCGCCGGAACGGCGACAGGCGGAATGAACGGTGCTCCGGCGACAGGGACCGGACTGCCCGATCCGTCGACCTCGGGAACCGGCGCCCTTTCCGGCACGACACCAACGCCGGCGGGAAATTCGCCGAATAATCCTGCGACGGGAAAAATGAACAATTGTGCCGCACCGGGCGCAGGCGGGAGTGCCGCGGGCTTGGGATGCACGCCAGCCATGGGCACGCCCCCCACCACAACCTATCCGACGTCACCCTCGCCGGGACCCCGGTAAGGACGAAGAGAGGAACGGCGACCGCTGTACCGGCGTTTTATCCCATGGAGAGGCGCGACGTTTCGTGACGGATGCGCACGACAAGGAGACCCAAGACATGAAAACCATGACCCTTTTGCGGGGCGGCGCTGCGGCGTGCGCGGTTTCGGGCGTGCTGGCGTTGGCCACCCCCGGCTTCGCGCAGCAAGGCAGCAATGATTACGGCAGTTATCGCAATCCGGGACAAGTTTCGACGCCCGCAGAACAGGAGCAAACCGAACAGCTTAATCAGCAGGCCGTTCGGGGGACCGACCAATCGCCCGCCGCCCTGAATGGCGCGGCTTATGGCGATCCTCAGGCGACGGGATACGAAGCCCAATCCGAAAGCCAAGCCTATGGCGCACCGAACGATCCACGCTATCAGAACCAGCCGGCGGGTCCGAACGGGCCGTATGACGAGCAATCCGGTCCCTACAACCAACCTTCGGCGCAACAGCAGCAATATGATTCCCAGATGCAGCAATACGGGCAACAGCAGCAGCAATACCGGGATCAAAAGCAGCAATATAATATGAACAACGCCCAGTACGGCGCCGATCTGCGCGCGTACGACCGGGCGACCTACGACTGGCAGTATCCGGCCAGCATCGAATATCGCTATGGCGACAATCGCGGCTTGAGAAGGCTTTATCTGATTGCAGAGCCCTCGCAACAGCTGTCCGAGGCGCCGGTGGAAGGCCCCGACGGCCGCTGGGTCGGACGTGTACGGAATGTCGAAACGGCGCCGGATGGCAGGCCGCGGCGCGTCGAGATCGCTCTCAACCGTCGTGTCTCGGTGTGGGTGCGGCCGGGCGATCTGCGTTACGACGCCGGCGATCATGTCCTCTTCACGGATTTGACCCGGCGCGATCTCTGGCAAATGCCGGGAGCCACGGTGGAGAGCGGCCCGCTCTGATTTGCCGCAAACGTTTGGAAGAAAAGGCCGGCACCATCGCCGGCCTTTTTTTGCCCTTGGCGCAGCAGGCAAAGACTTCGGCAGAGCCGGCACGCGGCTCTTTTCAGACTCGAAGGATTACGGCATTGTCCGGCAACGGTCGCAGGGCTCGGCCGCGCGATATTGCTTGGCTTGCGGCGCGTGTTCCGGCGCGCCCGCTTCGGGAAACGACATGCGGCCCTATCCCAAATACACCACGACCGTCATCGGCGCCTACAGCGTACCCGACTGGTACGAGGCGCTGGACCGGCTGGTCGCGGTCGGCCAGCTTTCGATGACGTCGATGAGCGATGCCCAGTATCGCGCCAGCCAGGCGGCGATTCTCGATCAGGAAATCGCCGGCATTGATGTGGTGACGGGTGGCGAGATGCACCGGCGCACGCATAACCGGCACTCGCCTCCGAACGCCATGCTCAATTATTTCTGGCAGAAGATTCCCGCCTTTCAGGGCGCCACGCGCCCCAAGCCGGTAACGGTGTATGATCCCAACGTCTTCCATCCCGCCGCGACCTGCAGGACGCGCATTTTCGACAATATCGACCTCGGACTTGTGGCGGAGTTCAAATCGGTTTCGGCGCTGGCGCGCAAACCCGTGAAGGTCACGATGACCGGGCCATTCTTCCTGACCAAGGTCGCCTATGACGAACACTACCACGATCCCGTCGCCATGATGACCGACATGGCCAAGCTGCTGCGGTACAATTTCCGGCTGCTGGCGGACGCCGGCTGCAAGCATATCCAGATCGACGAGCCGTTTTTCACCGTGGCGGAGGAGCATGAAGTCGAGGCGGCGGTCGAGGCCATCAATCTTGCCATCGAGGGCCTGCCCGATGACGTTCACGTTTCGGTGCATGTCTGTCAGGGCAATTATGCGGTCGGCAAGGAATACGACGCGCAGATCGGACACCGCTATTTCGATGCCGGCCGCTACAAGGCGGATCTGATCTGCGGAATCGCGTGTTCCTCGTTTTTGATCGAGCATGACATGACGCCGCATTATCGCGGTCTGTTGCAGAACCAGCAACTCGGTGTCGGTGCCGTCGACGTGCAGGATCCGAAGGTCGAGAGCGGCGAAACGGTCGCCGAGCGGATTCGCGTTCATTCCTGGCTGGCGCCGGAACAGACGATCGTCACCAGTTCCTGCGGCTTCAATCATCTGCCGCAGCAAACCGCGTTCGGCAAGCTGAAGGCGATGACGGACGCCAAGCGCATTCTCGGCGGCTGAGAGATGACCGCTCCGACCCGTTCGCGAAGCGAAGAACTGCTGGACCTCGCGCAGGAAGCGGGCGGCCTCGGCCTCTTTGAATGGGACATTGCGCAGGCGCGCATCACCTTGTCCCCCCGCTATCTCGCCATCCACGGGCTCGACGCATTCGACGGACGCTACGAATCCTGGCTGTCCTGCATCCATCGCGAAGACCGCGTTCGCATCGCCCATCTCGTGGATAGTGTTTTCGCGGACAAACGACGCGAGTGGCATGCGGAGTATCGCATCGTCGGTGCAGACAGCGGCGAACTGAAATGGCTGGAAGCGCGCAACATCGTCGCCTATGGCGAAGACGGCGCCCCGCGGCGCGTGGTCGGGGTGATCGTCGATGTGACGCAGCACAAGCGCTCGACGGCCGCGCTGCAGGCTTTTGCGGAGACGCTGGAAGAGACGGTCCGGGATCGCACCGCCCGGCTGCACGCCAGCGAGGGCCTGATTGCAACTTTCTTCCGTCACTCTCCGGAATGTCATGCGGTGATGGTCGAGGCCGGCGAAGGCCGGTTTCGCTATGAAGAAGTCAATCCCGCCACCTTGCAACTTTATAACATGGCGCGGCAGGACGTGGTCGGCTTTACGGTGGACGAATTGTTCGGTGCCGAAGCGGCGGGCGAACTGGATGCGCATTTGACCGCCTGCCTGCGTTCGGGCCTTCCCCATCGCTACGAAAGAGTGCAGGGCCAGTCCTGCGTCGAGGCCATCGCGACACCGGTCCCGCAGGAACCGGGTGCGCTGCGACGCATCGTCGTCAGCGCCCGCGATGTAACCGAGCGCCGCCGCCTCGAAGACCAACTGCGCCAGACGCAAAAGATGGAAGCCATCGGCCAGCTCACCGGCGGGGGGG
>DATCBQ010000127.1:0-4733 GCA_036511745.1 Rhizomicrobium sp. | reverse complement strand
CGCGCGGTGGACAGCGCCGGCGATATCGTCGGCTGGTACTACGACGCCAACGGCGTGCAGAACGGCTTCCTGATCAGCGGCGGCAGTGCGATCACGGTCGACGATCCGGATCCGACGGAAGTCTCGTCGGTTCTCGAAGCCATCAACGACAACGGCACGCTCACGGGCCAATGGACGGATACGGGCGGAATCGTACACGCCTTCACGTATAAGATTTCGGCCGGCACGTTCAAGGCGATCACGGTGCCGAATTCGACCGTCTTCACGCAGGCGTGGGGAATCAATTCCGCGGGCCTGGTCGCGGTTGGCTCGGATCAGGGTTATTTCATCTACTGTCCGGGCACAAAAAACTGTCCGGTCGATGGAATCAAAACCACGGATGCGGAAATCCGCGTTCCGCTGGAAAAGCTTCCGCATGTTCCGTGCGTAAACGGCTGTCTCTCGCCTCTCGCCGAAGCAGAGGCGCGGGCTCCGGTCGCACCGCTGCATGTTGCGGTGCAGACGCAGGCGTCGGGCCGTCCGCAACCGATGCAACCCTAGTTCGGCCATCCGTCGATTCGATCGGCTCACGCTTCGAGCGTGGGCCGATCGGTCGGCTGTTTGCTCGGAGTCCGTCGCTTGCGTTGACAGTCGCGCGACTGCAATGCCGGACCCCTCATCATCTCGCCGCCTCCCTGTAAATCGTCACACCGGGTACCGTTCGCGAAACGGCGCCGCGTGCATATCGCCGCGGCCGAGGGTAAACTGGCGCCCATGAGCGACCTTCCGGCCGTCGCCGCGCCCGCCTACGCCCCCTCTCCCGCGATCTTCGAACAGATGCTGTTCGAATTGTCGCCGGCGGGGACGGTGGTAACCGCCATCGGCATCTTCGTCGTCCTCCTCGGAAGCTTCGAAGCCCTGGCCGCCGCCACCCATTACCCCCTTGCCGATCAGCTTTCGTTCAGTCCGCAGGAGGGGGCGTGGCCGGCCGCCATCCTGTCGCTGCTGGTCGCCGTCGGCCTCGGCATGCAGCGGTATGCGCGCCTGAAGGATGTCGAGGACGCGCCGGCGCTGGCCCGGATCATTCCCTGCAATACGACGGAGATGGGGAACGAACCGGCGCTGCGCAGCAGAATTCGCTGGGCCGGTGCGGGAGGTGCGGTCCTGGGCGTGGCGTTCGGAATCCTGGCGGTGCCCGCCCATGTCCGCAGCGATAATCCGACGATGTTCCTGTGGTTTGCCGCGGCGATGGGCCTCGCAGGCGCCATGTTCGCCCGCGGCGCCGTGATGACGAAAGCCGGCGCGCGCCGATTTGCGCTCCGGATAGACCGCGATCTCAAAATCGATCTCCTGAGAGTCGACCAGCTTTCGATCATCGGCCGCTCCAGCGCCCGCACCGCCCTGATCTGGGTCAGCGTTGCCGCCGTGGTCAGTCTGTTCTTCGTCAGCGGTCATGCTCCGGGCCTGGTGATCGTGACCGTGGTGTTTTCGGCCGCGATGGCGTTCTGGACTTTCTTCCGCTCGCTCGAGCGCGTGCACCGGCGGATCGTCAGCGCCAAGCGCGACGAACTCGACCGCCTGCGCCACGCCATCGCCGATTCGCGCCTGCAGGCGGTGCACGATCACGCGGCAGCGGCGCGGCTGCACGGCCTGCTGGCGTATGAAGGACGCATCGAACGTGTGCACGAATGGCCGTTCGATCAACTGACCCTGCTGCGCGTGGGCGCCTATGTGCTGATCCCGGCGCTGCCGGCGCTGGGACAGGCGGCCTTGAGAGTGTTGTCGGAGCACGCGGTGCAATGAGTGCCGCTTCGTGAGTGAAATCCGCATCGTCGTGGCGGGCGCCGCCGGACGCATGGGGCGCGCCGTGTTATGTGCGGTGACGCGGGCGGAAGGCTGCGTGCTGGCGGGCGCGCTCTTGAGGCAAGGTCATCGCGATCTCGGACAGGACGCGGGCGCGCTCGCCGGTCTCGGTCCCCTGGCGGTGACCCTCACCAACGATCCGTTGCCGGTGCTGGCGCATGCGGATGCCATCATCGACTTTACGACGCCAGAATTCTCCGTCGCGCTCGCCGCGCTCGCCGCGCAGGCGCGTATCGTGCACGTGATCGGCACCACCGGATTTTCGGCCGAAGACGAAACGAAGATCCGCGCCGCGGCGCGCCACGCGACGATCGTCAAATCCGGCAATATGAGCCTCGGCGTCACCATGCTTGCAGCACTGGTGGCGCGCGCCGCGAAGGCGCTGCCCGATTTCGATATCGAGATCGTGGACATGCATCATCGCCTGAAGGCGGATGCGCCGTCCGGCACCGCGCTTCTGCTGGGCCGCGCCGCGGCGCAGGCGCGCGGCATCGCGCTGCAGGAGCACAGGGCGGAGGGCCGCCGCGGTCGCACCGGCGCGCGCCCCCGCGACGCCATTGGCTTTGCGTCCCTGCGCGGCGGCACGGTGGTGGGCGAACATCAGGTCATCCTCGCCGGACCACACGAACGTCTTGTTCTCGGCCATGTTGCCGAGGACCGCACGATTTTTGCCCGCGGCGCCGTCGCTGCCGCCGAATGGGGCCACGGGAAAAAGCCCGGCCTCTACGGCATGAACGACGTGCTGGGGATTGGGGAGTAAACGTCCTGTGCTAAGCTCGCCGCCATGACCATTGCCCAACGCCGCTCCATGACCCTCGAGCAATTCCTTGCTTGGGAAGAGCGGCAGGATCGACCGTTCGAGTTTGACGGCTTCGGCCCGGTCGCCATGAACGGCGGCACGTTTGCGCACGACCAGATTACCTTTAACATCCGCAAGGCGCTCGATTCCAGGCTCGCGGGCAAGCCGTGTCACCCGTGCGGGCCGAATGTGAAGATCGTCGCGGCAGGGAAAGTTCGCTATCCCGACGCCATCGTCACCTGCAGCCCGGTCGCGTCGGACGCGACCGTCATCAACCAACCTGTCGTGGTATTCGAAGTCGTCAGCGAAGACAGCGCCCGCACGGACCGTATCGAAAAACTGCGCGAGTATCAGGCGACGTCTTCGATCCGGCGCTATGTCATCCTTGAACAAATGAGCATCGGTGCGACGGTTTTTGCGCGCCAGGCGGATGTCTTTACCGCGCATGCGCTGGCGGAGGGCGACATTCTGGGAATGGGCGAGATCGGCATCGAGGTGCCGCTGGCCGAATTCTACGCCAACCTCGAATTTCCGCCCACCGAAGAACCCGAAGCCGCGCGTTAGGCCGCTCTTGCCGCTTCCACCGCCAGCATGGCGCGCTTGCGCGTCAGGCCCCAGTGATAGCCGTGCAGTCTGCCGTCGCTCGCAAGCACGCGATGGCAGGGAATGAGCCACGCAACCGGATTGCGCCCCACCGCGGCGCCGACGGCGCGCGCGGCGCGGGGGTCGCCGGTGTGCTCGGCGATACCACGATAGGTGGCGAATTTTCCGGACGGGATGGCCAGCAGCGCCTGCCAGATTTTCGTCTGCCAGGGCGTACCCATCAGATAGAGGGGAATCTCGCCGCGTCTTTCGAAAATTTGTTTCGCTGTGTCCGCCGTGCGCAGACGGTTATCGAGATAACGCGCTTTCGGCCAGCGGCGCTTCATGTCCGCCAGAATTGTTTCGTCCTCGCCTTCGTCGCCAAAGGCGAGACCGCAAAGCCCCTTGTCCGTGGTCATGACGAGCGCGCGGCCGAATGGCGAGTCGTGAAAGCCATAATCGACGGCGATGCCCGCGCCGGCCCTGGCATATTCGCCCGGCGTCATCGCTTCGATCTTCAGGCAAAGATCGTGCAGGCGCGAAGGTCCGGACAATCCGGCGTCGAGCGCCGCATCGAGCACGCCGACGCCGCTGCGAAGCTGCGTTTTCGCGTGGTCGAGCGTGAGCGCGCCGACGAATGCCTTGGGGCTGATGCCGACATAGCGCGTGAACAGCCGCTGGAAATGAAACGGCGACAATGCGGCGACGGCCGACGCCTCTTCGAGGCTGGGCTGTTCCAGATAATGGTCGGACAGGAAGCGGATGGCGCGCGCGATCCTGCGATAATGCGCGCCGGTGTCGGTCTCGATTGTCTGTATCGTCATGCGCGAAATATCGCCTGTCCCCGGCGCGGCAGCGACCCGTTTCTTGCGCAACTTATGCAAGCCGGGTTTCGCGCGCGCGTGTGAGAGCGGACCTCAGCGCCCGGGCGAGGGAAAGCCGTTCTTCGGGAACCAGACATTTGCCGATCTGCAGCCCGCGGCCGTGGGACCACAGCATCAATGGGCTCGTGCGCGTTGGCGGATCGTCCATATCGACGCGAACCCAATAGGGATTGAGCGCGAATTGCATTCCCTCGCCGCGGGCCGGTTGCCGCCAGACAAAAAGGCTGGACGGGGTGAGCCGCACCCTCTCATACGCGCGGGACGCAACCCGGGCGGCGTTCAACGCCCAGGCCAGAAACAGCACGTCGGCCCCCATAAAAGGCGTGACCGGCCAGGCGCCGCGAAGAACAAAAAGGACGCCGAAGCCGAGATTGACTACGGCGACGCACCCTACCACGAGCTTGAGCGCCGATGCCCGCATCGGTGGATTTGGCCTCAGCGTCGCATCGAACAGCAGGGGCTCTACCGCAGTGTCCATCATGGAATACTAGACGCGTTTCGGATTGGGTTGAACCACCAAACTTCACCATGGCCGGCCTCCGAGCCGGCCACCCAGCGCCGCGCGTCTGCGCGGCAGTGAATCGCGCCCGTTGAATGCGAGTGAAAAGAGTCAATTCAGCTCGCGG
>DATCBQ010000126.1:0-66889 GCA_036511745.1 Rhizomicrobium sp. | reverse complement strand
TTGGCGCTTTGCACCTTGACGTTTGTAAGTGCCATTGAAACGAGAACACTCTGTGATTTCGATACACGCTTTGATACCCGCTTTTTGCGCGGCTGCCAACGAATTTCGGCAATCAGTGGCGATCACAAAATGCTCGGAAACGCTGATTTAACAAAGCGTTCTGAACACACGAGAACAAACGCGAACGATGGCGAATGCTAATATTCAATTTCGATCAGAAGAAGCAAATCGCACCTGTTGCGCAGGAGTTGGGCGATACATTGTCGTTGCCTGGCGTTTTTTCTGCCATCCGCCGCAGCGATGCAAGCGCACTCTACTGCCGTTTGTGAATCTACTTGTCCGGTTTGCCCGCTTCGTTGCCTGTAATGATCGCGGTGCGAAGCTGCTCGAGGATGTCGGTCATGCCGGCTGGGGTGTGCGGCATCAAAATGACCTTCGATCCCGCCGAAATTCCGATCTCCTTCATCGTGTCGAAATACTGGGTGAGCAACACGAGCTGCATCACATCCGGCGCCGAGACGCCGCCGATCTGGTCGGTGAAGGCGGCAATGGATTCGCGCAGGCCATCCACGATTGCCTTTCGCTGCTTGGCGATGCCTTCGCCCTGAAGGCGCTTGGATTCGGCGTCGGCTTCCGCGTTCTTGACCACGAGTATCTTGTTGGCTTCGCCCTTGGCATTGGCGGCCGCCTGGAGCCGTTGCTGGGTCTGGATTTCGTTCATCGCCGCCTTGACGTTGTCGGCGGGATTCACGTCGGTGACCAGCGCGTTGGCGATTTCGAAGCCATACACCCTCATGGAGATGTCGAGCTCGCTTTTCACCGCGCTTCCCACGTCGTCCTTCTTGTCGAACACCTCGTCGAGATTCATCTTGGGGACCTTGGCGCGCACGACATCCAGCACATAGGACTCGATCTGCGTCACGTGATCCTGCAGCTTGTAGTAGGAATCCGCTTCGTTGCCTTCCACGACACGGTATTGCACGGCAACAGCGAGCTTGACGAAGACGTTGTCGAGCGTCTTGGTCTCCACTTCGACCGGCAGCTGCTGCACGCGCAGCGATACGCGCTGCACCACGCGGTCGATATAGGGGAGCTTGTAGTTCAGGCCCGGCTTTGCGGTGCGCACATACCGCCCGAACCGTTCGACGATGGCCCGGCTCTGTTGCCCTACGGTAAAGAACCAGGAAAAGATTCCCGTCAGGAGAAACAGCGCGATAACGACGATGACCGCGATGAACAAAATGAACGTCGGCCCCTGCATGACAATTCCCTCGACAACTGCGCCCGAATCCGATTGTAGAGGAGGATGCGCGAAGCTGCCACAATCGACCAGCGGCACGATATCCGGAAATCGGGGTCCGCGTTGCGGTTGGAATCATCGTCCGGGGGGTCGTGGGTTCTCACCGAAACCCGGCCAACGTCTCGCAGAGATTATTGTTCGCTGCCGTTTTTTGGCTCAATCCTCTGTATGGGTACGTTCGGGTGGATAATCCATTTCGACGCATAAATCCCAAGGACGATCCACATCAAGGCGCCGAAAACGACAGCAACCGGCAACCACCAGTTCGGCGGCGAGCGCGGCCGAGCCGCCAGCAGTCGCTCACTGACGCGTGCAGGGTGATCCGCACGACGCCCTGCGCTTCCTGATGGGTCGAAACCGGGTTTGGTCAATGGCGAATCTTCGTTTCCTCGAGCCGCGGCTGCTTCGCGACCGCGGATCCCATTAAGGGGCGTGGATGGCCCTTGCCTCCAATCCGCAGATCATGAAGTCCCGAGATATCGCCTTGTGGCAACGGGCAACGCATGGAGAACTCGTTAATTTTAGTACACGGCCCTGACGCCGGTTATACCTCCTCTCTGCCGTCATGGCGGAATGGAAGCAGCATGGGAGCGACCCACATCGGCGCGCGATCACCAAAGCCGTTTCGGGCTCATTCCGACTGCCGTTGTTTGCAAATTGTCAAGCAAAAAGGGATACACGCGCCCACGGCGTTGGTTTCGAAAACAACGAGGCGCGTTCCCCGCGCCTCGTTGCTGCTCAAAATCTTTTTGCGACAAGGAAATACTTGCGTTAAAAAACCTGGCTGTACACGCTGCCGAGATTGTAACTGCCACCTTCGACGGTCGTGCCATAGAGCACATGCGATTTGTCATCGACGGCAGGGCCGGCCTGGGGCAATGCTCCGTCGCCCGGTCTGCCGCTGAAATAGTGAATCACAGACTCGGTCCAGTGCCCGCCAGATTGCGTCAATTGAAAGAGGGTTCCGTCATTGCTCGAACCGCCAGTCTCCGTCGATCCATAGAGCGCACCGGTATTGGCATCCTCGTGTATCCCATACGGATCACTGCCGTCCGTAGACCCGCCCGCGAAGCTATACAGCACGGTCTCCTTCCAGGAACCGCCATTCTTGATCAGATCGTAGATGGTCCCGTCGCCATGCAAGCCGCCGGCAAAGGTTACGCCGTATAATGTGCCTGCCGGATCTATATCCAGTTCGCCGCCATATTCGCCATCGCTGCCCCCCGAAAAATTGTGGAGCACCGTTTGACTCCACGCACCGTTGTTGCCCTGCGTCAGCTGGTACACATTGCCGTAGCCATATTGCCCGTCGGCGATCGTGGTCCCGTAAAGGTTGCCCAGTGAATCCTGTCTGAGAGGCGTTTGCGGGTTGCAGCCGCTGGAGCCGCCCAGGCTGTAAAGGATACTTTCGTTCCAGGTTTGGCCCGACCTCGACAACTGAAACACGACCCCACAGTTTTGAGCGCCGCCGTTGTAGGTCGTGCCATAAAATACCGATGTTGTCGGATCCTGGATCAGGTTGGCGAAGGGATGGCTTCCATCCGTGTTCCCGCCACCAAAGCTATGAAGCACTTCATAATTCCAGGAGCCGCCGGAGGGCGTTAACTTGAATGCTGTTCCGCCATTCCTGATGCCGCCCTCTTCGGTCGTACCATAAAGTGCGCCGGTCGAATCCTCGTACACCCCTGCTTGTGGAAAGGCCCCACCGCTATTTCCCGCGAAGCTGTGAAGGACGGTCTCTTCCCAGATACCGTTGTACTGTACCAATTTGAATAAGGTTCCGAATCTGTATTCGCCGCCTTTTTCCGTCGTGCCGTAGAGAACCCCGGTACGTTGATCGAGGTGCAAATGCGCCAGAGGCGTGCGACCATTATCAATGGCCTTGTGAAAACTGTACAAGAGGGTTTCCGCCCGGGCAATCGCTGGCAGTCCGAGCAATGCAATGGCAGATGTCATTGCGAGCGCCTCGATCCCGATGCGTTTGAACATGATATTCTCTCCTCTGGTTGACTCGATGTTAAACGAATAGCAGCTTATGGCAATCCAGAGTATGGTATGAACCAAAACGGTTCAATGGAACTGGCCATTTGGTAGCGGAATTACGCTATCTATTTGCTTGCCCAGTTTTGGGGATTCGCTTTACTGGAGGGAAGCACGTGAAGCTGCTATCGGGCCTTGTGATCGCAACCTGCATTTTGCTTCTCGCGGCGCAGGCTCATGCGCAGATCGCGCGTTTCGAGCACATCGTATTGATCATCCAGGAGAACCGGACGCCGGACAGTCTGTTTTATGCGCTTTGCGATACCGAGCCCTGCAGCACGAAGCCCGACTCGACGCATTATGACATCCAGACCGCCGATTGGCTCAACTTGAACAGAAAAATTCAGCCGCAACCGGTTCCGCTCGCCAACACTTACGATATCGAACATCGTCATTCCGATTTCATGGATATGTGCGATTTCGACCAAGCTCTAAACACCTGCAAGATGGATGGCGCAGGGAAAGAGGTCTGTAACTCGAATATCGGTTGCCCGCGGAATCCACCATTCAAGTATGTCGATAATTCATCGGGAATTCTCGCGCCCTATCTCTTCCTGGCGACACAGTATGGCTGGGCGAACTATATGTTCCAGACAAACCAGGGACCAAGTTTTCCGGCCCACCAGTTTCTGTTCGGCGCAACCTCGGCGCCCAGCAGCGACGACGATCATGCGGGCACCTTCATGTCCGAGAATCTGCACACGGATGCAAATGGCTGCACCGCGCCGCCCGATGAGACAATCCAGTTGATCGATGCAAACGGTGTCGAGAATCCCAACAACGTTATCTATCCGTGCACTGAGCATCAGACACTTGCGGATCTGCTCGACAGCCAGGGCGTCGGTTGGCGCTACTATACGCCTGGTGCCGGCGATCTTTGGAGCGCGCCTGACGCCATCGAACACATTTGCCAGCCGGTGAATCAGCAATGCACCGGCGCGGAGTGGAACAAGAACGTTGCGTTGACACCCTTTTATAGCCTGTCCGATATCAGCCAATGCAAACTGCGTCCGGTCAGTTGGGTAATACCCTCGGCGCAATTTTCCGATCATGCAGGTTCCAATACCGGAACCGGGCCGAATTGGGTGGCGACGGTCGTGAACGCGATCGGCAACAGCAAATGCACAAATCCGGACGGCAGCTCCTATTGGAATTCAACGGCAATCGTCATCGTCTGGGATGATTGGGGAGGCTGGTACGACCACGAGCCGCCGACATTTCTGCCTTATCCGGAAGGCGGCTATCAATATGGGTTCCGGGTTCCAATGGTCTTCGTGTCGGCCTATACGCCCTCCGGCTATATCAACAACACTCGTTTGGATTTCGGCGCCATTGCGCGATTTGTCGAGGCTAATTTCGGGGTCCCCATGGGCTCGCTCACGTTCGCCGACGAGCGCAGCAAACATAATCTGGCCGAATTTTACGACCTCAGCCAGGCGCCGCGGCCATTTGTGGAGGTGCCGGGTGGGCCGATACCCCTCGGCGACTACCGGAGCAACAAACTGCCCATGCTTCCTCCCGACGACGACTGACGCACCTGTTTGCGGAGGAGGCCAAAGGCCGCAAGACGATACAGCAACGGGTCGCCGATATGGCGATTATCCCTGCAACGCCGACGCTGCCGCCGCCGGTTGCCGGCGGGTTCCGGAATCTGACAACCGGCGGGGCAGGTGGCAACGCACGAGGGTGCCCGCGTTGCCGCTCTCGATCTCCACCCAACCATCGTGAAGTTCCACGAATCGGTTGACGAGCGCCAGACCCAGACCCGCGCCCGCGCCCTTGCCGGCGCGGCTCTTGGCAGAAAAACGCTCGAACACACTTGCCTTCACTTCCGGGGCGATGCCCGGGCCGCTGTCGGAAACGAAGATCTGCGTGTCGTCGCCCAGAATTGCGGCTCCCAGTGTAATTGTGCCGCCGCGCGGAGTGTATTTAAAGGCGTTCGACAACAGGTTGAAAACCGCCTGGCGTACGCGGCGCGGATCGACCACCACGTCGCCGATGTCGGGCGCGCAGTCGAGGGTAAATCCGATGTCGAGGCTCTCGGCATGCCGGCGCAACGGTTCGGCGACATGTGCAAGCAGATCGTGAAGGTCGATCCGCGCAAGCTCGAGCCGCATGGCGCCGGAATCGATCATGGCGAGATCGAGAATGTCGCTCGTTACCTCTGCAAGCTTGTTTGAAGCGGAGAGTATGTTCTGCACATAGTCGCGCTGCCTGGTGTTGAGGGAGCCGGCCTGGCCGCCGGCGAGCATTTCCGCGAAACCGTGAACGGCGTTGAGCGGATCGCGGAACAGAAACGAAGCATGGTGGATGAAGTCGGACTTGAGCTGGTCTGCTGCTTCCAGTGCTTCGGCGCGGTCGCGCAATGCGCTCTCGATTCGGGAGCGGTCCGTCACGTCGAAGAAAGTAACGAGCGTCGCGCCGTCCGGCAGCGGCGCCAGCGATAGCGCAAGAATCGTCTTGTCGGAACGTTCGATTTCCCCCCAGTCTCGCCGTCGTTCCGCACCCGACGCAACGGTTGCGACCAGCTTCAGCCAGAACGATTCCTCGCCGAAGCGCGCAATCGAGGTTTCCGCCAGTTTCTGAAGGTGGGGCTCGCCGGAAAGCTCGTTGGGTTCAAGCTCCCAGATGCGCGCAAACGCCGCGTTGTGCAGTTTCAACCGCGCGTCCGGCCCGAATACCGCGACGCCTTCCTGCAAGGTGTCGAGGGTGGCGGACTGGACCTTGATGAGCGTGTTGTAGGAGCTTTCAAGCGCCAGTTTTTCCGTCACATCCTCATAAAGGAATGTAAGACCGCCGAAGGGATGCGGTTGCGCCACGACCCGCAGTGTCTTGCCGCCAGGCAAGTGCCAGAGGTCTTCAGGTAGGTCGCCGCCTTCCTGACAGAGCGCCAGGCGCTGCCGCTTCCAGGCCTGATAATCGCGCTGTTCCGGCAGTCGCCGCTGCTCGCGCAGGCGATCGAGGACTTCGCCATGCGCCGGCCGCGAGTCGAGCCAGTCTTCCGGCAAATTCCACAGCAACGCAAAGGCGCGGTTGTGAAAGGCGAGTTTTTGCTCGCGGTCAAAGATCGCAACCGCGGTAGCGAGCTTGTCCAGCGTGTCGGCGTGCGCATCGATATGCTGTTGCAGGCGGGCTTCGGCGCTCGAGAGATCGGTAATGTCCATGGCGCTGCCGACGACGCCATCGGCTATGGGCGTATGGGTGAAGGAAAGCGCGCGGCGCTGCCCCCCCAACACCGCGAAACGCTTGGCCACCTGCGTGAGCGCCTCCGCGCGAGCGGCGGCGGCCAGATCGCGCTCCGACTTTTCAAGTGTGGGTTGCCTGACGACAGCGCCTGCAACGTCCTCGAACCCTGTCGCGGCGAGAAAGGCGCGGTTGGCCCAGGTCAATGCCAGCGTTCGGTCGCGCAGCCAGACGGGAGCGGGCAGCGCATCGAGAATGGCTGCGAAGTCGAAGTTATTCGTGCGCGCCGCCGCTTCTTCTTCGAGCCAGATGGCAGCCATCGCTCCCACGGCGCGACCCCGCAGGGCAATTCTCCGACCGAGATTGTCGATCACGGAGAACGCAAAGCTCGCTCCGCGATCGCTAAGGCCGTCGATCGCCTCCGATAGTTTTGTGGCCTCCGGACCGGACAGGCAGGCGTCGAGCAAAAGTTCGGCCAATCCGTAAGCGTGTAGCGGGCTGCCGTCGCGACCCCACACGATCATCGATTCCCGCCCGGCCGCCAGCAGCGCGTCGCGCGCCTGAGCCGCGGAGCGCAAACGCGATTCCACTTTTGCCAGCATGGCGAGGGCGCGGCTTACCACCCGTTGCTGGGCAATCGCCCACAGACCGGTCGCAATACCCAGAGACACAGCTCCGGCGGCGACAATGTAGGCGCCGAGCGCGGGCAGGGACTGATCGCTCGCCGCGGCGGCTGAAGCCGGCGCCAGCGTGATCGCCAAGACTATTGCCGACGCGCAGAAGAGACCCGCGCCCGATCCTTCAAGCCTTCGTCTTCCCTCACCCCGGTGTCCCGAACTGGGACGCATTTATTCGCCCCCGGCTTTCGTCCCGGAGGACGAATCACTTTGGAATCAAAATGATACGCGCCAAGCACGACTCGGAATAGGGAATGTAGTTAATAAATTGTGAAAAACCAGATATGGGGTTTTCAGGGCAGAGGCGTCTTCAAAGCGCCGCCGACCTCGACGAGAAATGCCCGTGTGTTCGAGCGAAAAGATCGCCGGCGGAAGCGCCTCAGTACCGGTATGTGTCCGGCTTGAAGGGCCCCTGTTGCGGAATACCCAGATACGACGATTGTTTGTCCGTCAACCTTGTCAGTCTGACTCCGATCTTTTCGAGATGCAGCCGGGCCACCTTCTCGTCGAGATGCTTGGGCAGGGTGTAGACTTTCTTCCCGTATTTGCCGGGATTGGCGTACAGCTCGATCTGCGCCAGCGTCTGGTTGGTGAATGACGAACTCATCACGAATGACGGGTGGCCCATCGCATTGCCGAGATTTACCAGCCTTCCTTCCGACAGAAGAATGATCCGCTTGCCATCCGGAAATTCCACTTCGTCCACCTGCGGCTTCACGTTGTGCCATTTGAAATTGCGCAATGCGCCGACCTGAATCTCCGAATCGAAATGGCCGATGTTGCAGACGATCGCGCGATGCTTCATTGCCCGCATGTGATCGAGGGTGATGACGTCCACATTGCCTGTCGCGGTGACGAAAATATCGGCGCGCGGGGCCGCATCGTCCATCGTGATGACCTCGTAGCCCTCCATCGCGGCCTGCAGCGCGCAAATGGGATCGACTTCGGAAACCATCACCCGGCAACCCGCCTGCCGCAGCGATGCCGCCGAGCCTTTGCCCACGTCGCCGAAGCCGGCAACCATCGCAACTTTGCCGGCCATCATCGCGTCGGTGCCACGACGAATGCCGTCCACCAGACTTTCGCGGCAACCATACAGATTATCGAATTTGGACTTGGTGACGCTGTCGTTGACGTTGATGGCGGGGAACAGCAGCTTGCCGTCCTTTTCCATCTGGTAGAGGCGGTGCACGCCGGTTGTCGTCTCTTCCGTCACGCCGCGGATCTTTGCGGCGAGCTCCGAATACCAGCCGCGATTGTGCTTGAGGCGATGCTTGATCGCGGCAAACATCACTTCTTCTTCCTCGTTCGAAGGGTTCTCGAGAAACGCCGCATCGCCGGCTTCCGCCCGGGCGCCCAGATGCACGAGAAGGGTTGCATCGCCGCCATCGTCCAGAATCATGTTGGGGACACCGCCATCCGCCCATTCGAAAATGCGATGGGTGAATTCCCAATAATCCTCGAGACTCTCGCCTTTGATCGCGAATACCGGCGTGCCGCCGGCTGCAATTGCTGCGGCCGCGTGGTCCTGGGTCGAATAGATGTTGCACGACGCCCAGCGCACGTCCGCGCCCAGCGCCTTCAAGGTCTCGATCAGCACGGCGGTCTGGATCGTCATGTGAAGCGAACCCGCGATCCGTGCGCCCTTGAGCGGCTGCACGGTTCCGAACTCTTCCCGCGTCGCCATCAAACCCGGCATTTCCGTTTCGGCGATGTCGATTTCGCGGCGGCCCCAATCGGCCAGGGTGATGTCCTTGACGGCGTAGTCGGTCATTGGGAGCTCCGTTCCGTTGCGGCCGGGGTATAACAGCCGTGAATGAAGGTTTCAAGTATCATATAAAGAAATCTGCATGTCCTTATTTGTAGCGAGATCCCCCAATTTGACCCTCAAGTCGAAAGTCGAAATTCTACGTGCAACCCTTCGGGGGCGATGCATCAAAGGTCCGGACGATGACGGAAACCAAGTCGCTTTTCGCCCTGGCGGAAGCGGACGACGCGGATGGGCTCGTGGAGGCGCTGGCGCGATGCGCAAACGGCGTACCTCCGGTCAGCGAAAACGGCGAAACGCCTCTTCTCTTTTGCATCTATCGGGGAAAGGCGAAATGCGTCGAAGCGCTCAAGCGTGGCGAACTGACACTGCACGAAGCCTCGGCAACGGGCGATGTGGCCCGGATCGAAGCGTGCCTTGCGGCAGCGCCATGGACGGCGCAGACCTTGTCTGGCGACGGCTGGACTGCATTGCATCTCGCAGCGTTTCTCGGGCAGGACGCAGCGCTTCTGTGTCTGCTGGATCGCGGCGCGGACGCCCGGCAATGGGGCCGCGCCTTCGACGCCAATGTTGCGCTCCATGCCGCTTGCGCGGGACGGCGACTCGGAAAAGAGGCGTTTGTGCAATTAACCGCGGCGACGGGCGACCCTGACATCGCACAAAAGGGCGGCTACACGGCGCTTATGATTGCCGCAGGCAACGGTTTCGCGGATGCGGTGGACGTGCTTCTCGCTGCGGGTGCGGACCGAACACGCAAGATCGCGGCCGGCAAAATCGCCGCCGATTTCGCCCGCGAGCGCGGACATGGCGATATCGCAACGCGTCTCGCGTGATCTTACCGGTTCAGCGAATCCGTTTGAGGTAAGCGCCGGGCCAGTGCGTGACCCGCACTTCAAGCTCGCTCTCGTTGAAAGGCCAGGGCGGTTCTTCAAGGATGAAGTCCGGATTGTTACGCGCAAAATCCGCGGCGGCGTTTTCCGGGTTGTCTGTGTTCCACTCCTTCTGGCCGCGGGGAACGTCGGTCAAATCTTTCATGATCCCGTCCGTGGCAACGATGTACGAGCCTTTCGTGACCAGTGGCGCGTAGGCGTATAACTCCGCCAGGACATGGGCGTAGGAGTGGTTGGAGTCCAGCACGGCCAGCACAACGTCTCCCGGCCGAATGTGTTTGCCAACTTCCGCAACCACCTCCGGCGATGTCGAATCGCCATCGACCAGCGAAATGTGCTGAGCCATTGGGTGAGACTGGATTCGTTCGCGGTTCACCGGACGCGTTGCAATATCGATGCCGATAACGCGCCCCTTTTTCAGGAGCGCGCATAGACTCGCCGAAAATACCAGCGATCCGCCGTGTGCCACACCGGTTTCGATTATCACGTCGGGACGCAGGGCGACGACCAGCTCCTGATAGCGAATCATGTCTTCCGGCAACTGGATAATCGGCATGCCGAGCCAGGAAAACGTATAGGTGTGCTTCTGATTCCATCCGACTTTCAGCCACAGCCTGGAAAGAAGTTCGAAGCCCTCGCGCGAATAGAGCGGCATTTCTTTGCCGTCCGCGTTGACGGTTTGCTTCCCGGTGTCGACGCTTACGATCACGGTCGATCTTCCAGTGAGGGGCCCGCGCTGTGGCGGAATATTTGGGTCATATAATCCAGCCAGTCAAACCGCACACGGCAATACCCCGAACTGTTTCTCAGGCACTCCCAGGCACGCGCCAGTAATCCAGAACGTCCGCGAGGCCTCGATCGAGCGCGATGGATGGCCGAAAGCCCAATTCATCCCTAAGCCTGCCGACGTCTGCCACAAGCGTTTGCGGTTCGCCGGCGCGTGGAGGCAGGGCGCCTGGAACGAGCAAGTCCGGCCGCCCGGCAATCTTCGCGAGTTTTTCTCCAACGGCACGCAGGGTGATTCCGTGGCCGGATGCGATGTTGACGACTCCGGCGAGCGGTGAGGCTGCCAACATCGCGATAGCCGTACCGACATCGCGCGCATCGAGATAATCGCGCACAATGGTGCCGCTCGACATAAGGGCAGGCTGTCCGGATACGATCGCGCGCGCGAGCGATGCAATGAAGCGATCGGGGTGCTCTCCGGCGCCATACAGCATGAAGACGCGCGCCCAGGCATATTGGAAGCCTTGTTCGGCCGCAGTTTTTTCCGCCGCCAGCCGCAGAGCGTCCTTGGCAGAACCATAAAGCGTTGTCGGCGCGATGGGAGACCGGCTTTCATGTCTCGCCATGTCGCCGGCGGCTTCGTATTCCGCGCAGCTCCCGACGCCAACAAAGCGGCTCATGCCTGCGTCCCTTGCCGCACGCAGAAGCAAAACGCCGGCGGACAGCCATTCCAGATTTTGCGGCGACTGCCAGTAGGTGCCGTGAGTAGTCACCCAAGCGCAGTGAACGATCGTGTCCGGTCGAATCTCGCGAAGCAGCAGTTCGGTGGCGCGACTATCCAGGAGGTCGCATTGGTGCATCGAAATGGCAGGTGTTCGCGCGGGCGCTCGCGAACAGCCATGAACTTCAAACCCGCGCTGTGCGAGTGCCTCGGCTACGTGCCGGCCGATCAATCCGCTGGCGCCGGTGACGAGCGTGCGTTTCATGCCTGCGAATTGATTCCCTGTCCTGGAAAGTCATCCGCGAAGTCCGGATAGCCCGCATCGCGCTCCGAGATGACGGCAGGAGCCGCGGGCCACGCAATGGCAAACGCCGGATCGTTCCACCGCACGCCGCGGTCATATCCGGTCGCGAAGTTCTTGCCCATTTGATACAGCAGCGTCGTTTCGTCTTCGAGCGTAAGAAATCCGTGGGCGCAGCCTTCCGGTACGAAAACGGCAGTGAGCGACTGCGGATCGAGCACCACAGACGTCCATCGCCTGTAAGTGGGGCTTTGAGGGCGGAGGTCCACGATCGCGTCAAAAGCACGCCCCTGAATCGTCCGGACGCATTTGGCTTCGGCAAACGGCGACATCCGGTAGTGCAAACCCCGCAAGGTGTGACGCCTGGAGTTGGTCGACAGATTCAGTTGTGTTGGTGCGAATGCAATTCCTGCAGCCGCAAACTCCTGCGGACAATAGAGGCGGGCGAACGCGCCGCGGTCGTCGCGATGGGGTTCGGCGACGATGCTATAAGCACCCTGAATCGAAAGCGGCGCAAACTTCATGAAATGACTTCGAGTTGCGGTATCGCCGCCACGAAATGGCCACCCCACCTGCGGATATCGGCCAATTGATCCATAATTTCGGTCTTGAGATTCCACGGAAGAATGAGCACGTAGTCCGGCCTGCGCGCACGCAATTCCTCCGGCGCGACGATCGGGATGTGGCTTCCCGGCATCACGCGCCCCTGTTTCCGCGAATTGACGTCTGCGACAAACGCGATGTCTTCCGTGGTCAGATCACAGGTATTCAGAAACGTGCTCCCTTTCGCAGCGGCGCCGATGGCTGCCACCGATTTGCCGCGCGACAGTGCTGCGTCCAGGAACGAGCGGATGCCGGACTTGATGTTCGCCACCGACAACTCCAGACCGCCATAGCCCGAAGCGCAGGCGAGGCCGGCCTCACGTTCTTCTCTGCGGATATCGGCGACCGATGGCATTTCACGATGCGCTGCTGCGCTGCGGCAGGCGAAAGCCCGCAACGAGCCGCCATGGGTGGAGAGTCTCTCGATATCGAAAATTCTCAAGCCGCATTTCAGAAAGATGCGGTCAACGGCGTGTAGCGATAAGTAAAAGTAATGCTCGTGATAGATCGTATCGAAGGCGTGCCTGCGAAACAGCTCCAGCAGATGGGGAAACTCGAAGGTGGCTACGCCTTCCCGCTTGAGCAAGACGGTGAAACCACGGACGAAGTCGGCAATGTCGGGCACATGCGCCAGCACATTGTTGGCGGCCATCAGGTCGGCGGCGTAGCCGCGCGCCACAAGATTGCGCGCCGTTTTCTCACCGAAAAACGCGATCTCCGTCGGTACGCCTTTCGCCATCGCAACGCTGGCTGTTCCCTGCGTCGGTTCGACGCCGAGACATGGAACGGAACTGGAAAGAAAGTGCTGCAGAAGATAACCGTCATTGCTGGCGACTTCGACGACCATCGAGTCTTTGCCGAGTCCGTATCGGGCAATCATCGCTGCAGCATAGTCGCGAGCGTGCGCCACCCAGGTTGCGGAATAAGAAGAGAAGTAAGCATACTCGGCTGAAAATATCGCTTCCGGCAGCGCATCGAAATCCGTTTGCGCCAGCAGGCAGTTCGTACAGAGCCGCACATGCAACGGATAGCGCCGTTCCCGATCGATTTCGTGTGGGCGCGGGTAGCTGTTCGAGAAGGGCTGCGCACCGAGATCGACGACGCTGAAGTGCAGGGGTGCGGCGCAATAACGGCACGCGCTGATGGGATTTCCGCTCATGCGAGAGCTGAGAACGACAGGATTTGCGCCGCAGTGGTAGCGGCCATGTTCTCGCCATCGACAAGAGCCCTGTACCAATTGGCTGTCCATTCGATGGCCGTGTCCGCATCGAGCAGATTGCGCCATCCCAGCGTTGCTCTGGCCTGCGAGGAGCACAATTGCAGGCTTTGTTTTTCTTTTGGAAACGCCTCCGACTGCGGCTCCCAGCCAGCTTCCGCGCCCAAACGGCTTTGCAGCCGTTCCACCATGGTGCGAACACTCAGCGCGTGGCCTTCGTCGGGGCCGAAATTGAGCGCGTGCGGCGGCGGCTTGTCTGTCGCCATGTCTTCAAGGAAAACCAGGTAGCCGTTCAGGCAGTCGAGCACGTGCTGCCAAGGGCGCGTGGCATCCGGATATCGGAGGACGACCGGGCATTTCGCCTGCGCCGCGCGCCAGACGTCCGGCACCAGCCTGTCGGGTGCGAAGTCGCCGCCGCCAATCACATTTCCTCCCCGCGCCGTCGCGACGCGCATGCTTCCAGGGAACGAGCAGGCATACGAACGGGTAACGATCTCTGCCGCCGCCTTCGAAGCCGAATAGGGATCGTCGCCGCCAAGGGTTTCGTTCTCCCGGAAAGCGTGGCCGTCTTCGCTGTTCGCGTACACTTTATCGGTTGTAACGATGAGCACGGCCTCAGGCGTCGCTGCCAGCCGCAATGCTTCCAGCAGATTTGCCGTGCCGAGCGTGTTGATCGCGAATGTCTCGAGGGGCAACGCATAGCCTTGCCGAACCAGTGACTGGGCTCCGAGGTGAAGGACAATTTGCGGTTGTGTCCTGTCGATACAGGTCTTGAGTTCGTCCGGCTTCCGCAAGTCGCCGATGGAGGATTTCATGCCTGACGAGACGGTGCAAAGGCCGAACATGTTCGGCCTCGTCTCCGGCGCAAGCGCAAAGCCGGTTACCGCGGCGCCCAGTTGCGACAGCCACAGAGACGCCCAGCTTCCCTTGAAGCCGGTATGACCGGTGACCAGAACGCGCTTGTCTTTCCAGAACGAGGAATCCGGTTTTCGGCTGCCGCCTTTCATCGCCAGGTCTTCCAGGGTGCCGTGCCGGACGCCCAAAGTTCCTCGAGCCGGTTCTTGTCGCGCAAAGTATCCATGGCCTGCCAGAACCCATTGTGTACAAAGGCCATGAGCTCTCCGTCTTTTGCCAGAGTTTCCAGCGGTTCGCGCTCCCAATACATGTCGTCACCGCCGATGCGGTCGATGACCTTCGCATTCAGCACGAAGAAGCCGCCGCTGATATGCGCGTTATCCCCCGGCGGCTTTTCCGCGAAATGCGCCACGCGCCCTGCCTCCAGCTGCAGAGCCCCGTATCGTCCCGGCGGCGTTACGGCAGCAATCGTCGCCTGTTTTCCGTGCGCGCGGTGAAAGGCAATCTCACTTCCGATGTCTATGTTGCTCACCCCATCACCATAGGTGAGGCAAAAAATCTCGTCCGCGTTCAGAAACGGGCGGATGCGCCTGATCCGGCCGCCCGTCATGGTGCTTTCTCCGGTATCGACGATGGTGACGCGCCATGGTTCGGCGTCCGAACTGTGATAGGTGATCGCACCGGCACCTATATCGATCGTGATATCGGAGCGGTGAAGCCGGTAATTCGCGAAATATTCCTTGATCATATAGCCGCGATAGCCGGCACAGACGACGAAGTCGTTCAGTCCGTGCGCGGAGTAAATTTTCATGATGTGCCAGAGAAGGGGCCGTCCCCCGATCTCGATCATCGGCTTGGGGCGCGATTGCGTTTCCTCGGCAAAACGCGTGCCCAAACCGCCTGCAAGGATAACGACCTTCATTTGCCGGCCCTATGGGGAAACGAGTTGTGCGCCACAGCGACATGGTCACCGAAAACCTGGACAGTCTTCGCCCGGCTGCCGACAATTCCTGCGGCCCGCCGGAGCGCCCCCATCCATGCGCCGGCCAGCGCAATATTGCCCCTGCGTTCAGCGTCGGAAGCGCTACCCAAAATGCGATCCGTCAGAAGTGCCGCATCGAAGACGTTTCCACACAATCCGGGACGCGAGACGATGCCCATGCGATCGGGCAGCAACCTGTGACGGCGAACCGGCGGACGTAAGCGCGCCGATTTGTGTTTTCCCTTGGACGACCAGTTGCGATCCAGCGGCGCCACTCCGATGCTCGCCAGACTTGCATCGACGATATCGGCCTGTTCGGATCGCGCCGGCTCGGGGACACTCGCCAATTCCGATTCCAGCATGGGAATCCATGCGCGCGTGTTGAGGCGGGGCGGCTTTTCCCCGCCCATTCTGCGCAAAGCCTCGGCAAGGGTGAAAAACGTCAGGGCTGCAATGGGCCGAATTCGCGAATCCACCGCCCCCGAGCCTGTCCGGGTGAGGTTTTCCTGCACGAACGCGACATGCGGATTGTCCCGATCATGCTGCGATTCCTGAAACCGCTGCGCCCAGCCATTGCTTGCCCGAGATTCGCCTCCAAGCGTGCAGGGCTGTCCGAGTACAAGAATGGTGTCGGCGACAAAAAGATTGGCGATGGCGGCGCCAACGTCGGGCCACGGAACGAAAAAATACCTGCCGGCGCGGGCGATGACCTGCGTTATGACTTTCCGGTCGACGCAGCCGTGATAGATTTTTGCGCCTCCAAAGCGGTAGCTTTCACGCGAGCCGTCCGCGAGGCTGCAAAGCCGCTCGCGCGCATCGCGTTTCGATTGTCCGCCCCTCAGATGGAGTGGTTTTAGCGTCAGTAGCCCGTGGTCACCATTGGCCCCACCGGGCCAGACATAGTTGGGGGGGTGCCAGTTGACGATTTGCGGCCGCTTATCGCGCAGCAGCACCAGCAGACGCCTTATCCGTTCCGGCAGAACAGCGTCGTCATCGCCGATGAACATGACATGGCGGCCGCGACTCTTGGAAAGGGCGAACTCAAAATTATCGTGCATGGGCACGCGCGTACCGGGGTTGGCATAGACAAGCCGCGCATCGTCGAATGATTTGACGACCGCCCTCGTATCGTCCGAACTCGCGTTGTCGCTGACGACGATTTCGATTTCTGAATCGCTGCAGGCCAGCGCGCTGCGCACGCAGGACACCAGATACTCACAGCGCTCGCGCGTTGGAATGATAATCGAAAGCAGCGGAGTGGTTTCTCCGGCGGTAGCGTCATTCACGGGCGGGCGATCCATTCGGGCTGTACAAGCCTTGAGTTCCTTATAGCCAGTCGGAAAGTGCGGTTGTCAAGCTGAAGTCTCCCCTGGCGCCAAGGTGGTTGATGCGTTGTGGATCGGCCAATGCAATGGCATACACGTCACCGCCTCCCTCCGCCATGGCGACAGGGACAACGATCCGCCCCGGCACACGCGAAGGCCACAATTTTTATGACGAGACGATCGCCGCGGTGCACAGGACGTGAAGGATGAAGGAGGGCCGGATATCGTCGTTCGACCGCATTTCGCTTCGCCTTCGCCACTCGTCGCGATCGCTCGGGCACTTCTTCGCCGGCAAGAGGAGCCGGCCCATCGTCTTTATTCATGTGCCGAAAACTGCCGGCAACTCGACCATAAACTATGTACAGGCCTGTGTCGGGACCAGAAGGCCGCGGGGTTATTATATGGTTCACGACAACGAGACCCGCCTTGGGCGCGAGGTGGACATCAGACGTGCGCGCAAGGCAGAATTCGTGTTTGGACACATGTCGTGGCAGACATTCGACGAGATCCGCAATGGTCGAAACGTCTTCGCCTTTACATTCCTGCGAGACCCGCTCGATCGGCTGCTCTCGAATTATTCTTTTCTCAAGGTCATCAAAAGGCCGGCACACGCCGAGAAGCACTTTCCCGGAATCGCCGGCATGTCGTTGGCCGAATATGCCGCCTGCACGCATCCGAGATTTCGCTATGGGCTCGACAATTTCATGGTGCGGCAATTCGCGGGCAGACTCGAGGAATATCCCGACGAGGCCTATCCGGCATCGCAGATGCTCGATCATGCCAAGGCGCATCTGTCCAGCCTGGATTTCGTCGGATTCACCGATCGCTACGACGAAGACTTTTCCCGCCTTGTCGATCGGGCCCGGTTACCCCGTGCCGGCATTACCCCGCGCTACAATGTGACGCGCCAGGCAAACATCACCAAGGAATCGCCCGAGGTTAGCGACGCCATCCGCGACCTGCTTCTGGCCCGGGTAAGGCTGGACCTGGAATTGTGGGAATTCGCCAGACAGCGATTTCGCTGAATCCCGCAGAGCGACGAATCTGCGTGCGCGTGCGGACAGTCATCGAGATAAGCTTCCGCCATAGACTTCCATCGGCCACGCATAGTTTTGCGATGGTGGAAGTCCGAACGTCGATTCAACGATCCACTTTGCGACCAGTGTTCCGGAGAAGCTTGCATGCGCCCTTTGCCAGCCGCGATGCGCGGTAGCGCGGCGTTCGTCATCATGAGTCATGAAATGTCGCAGCTTTGCGATCAAAGCATCGCCATCCTCGTAGCAGACGAGCTCGTCGCCTTTGAAAAGCCTGTCGAAGCCGGCCCTTGCATCGACGAAGGTCAGGACACCGTTTCCCATGAGCTGGGCCATACGATCCGACGAATAGAGCAAGGCATCGTTGGGCCTGCTCAGGGCCAGCCCCATTCGCGAACAGCCGAGCAGGGATATGAGTTCGGCCCCATGCACCGCCGGGAACCCCATCATCCCTCGGATATCGAACTTCAATCGGGGAATCTGCGATCGAATGCGTTTGCAAATGGCGAGTCGCTCGGCATCCGGTTTTCCGACGAATATCAGGTCGTTTTCGAGATCGGCTGCGTCAAACGCCCGTCCCGTTTCGATCGAACTGTCTACGGGATTGGGCATGTAGGCGACGCGGCCGCCGCCCGACGCAACCTCCGCCCGCGTTTCGCCCGCAGTCGTAACAAACGTTGTGTCAACGAGGCTGGAAAGCAATTTTAGCAACCGCATGTTTCGCGGGTCAAACGACAGCGAATCGCAGCTCCAATGCGCGATGCGGATACCCGGGCATGCATGCCGCACGGCTTTGACGGTTTCAGGCTCGATCAGCGATGCGTGGCCCAAAAGCAGAAATTCGGGTCGCAGCGTTTCGCACACGAGCCGCAGTTTCCTATTTGCAGAACGCTTGCCCGCTTCCCGAATACCGAAGAGATAATTCGCCGCGATGTCCCGGTCGCAGACGCTGAAAACATTGTGACCAAGTCGTGTAAGTCCGTTATTGAGCTTGTACTCCACACCATAGAAATTGTCGCCGTTGCGTTTCGTCGTGAAGTTGGAGACGTGGACAATTTTCATCGCGTGAGCTCACGGCGCAAGTATCGACGGACCGGCACATAGCAGCGCCGGCACGCGCGGTGAAGCCCTGCGACGGGGCTGGAAGGACAGACGCCGCAGCGACCTTAGCGGGTCGCGAGCATGGCAACCATGCGCCCGTGATTGGTGCCTGCAGACGGTGGAGCTTTATTCAAGTCCATGGCCTTGCGGGCGCCGCACAATTTGGTACCGATGTTTGTGGTGTCCAGGCCGGGCTTTCGCTCGCCTGTCGGGGAGGGGGCTCCATGGGTTCGATTCGGAAATGGCATGCATACGGTGGTCTGCTGAATCGCGGCGGTTTTCTGGGGCTTATGGTTTCGGCGGTCATGCTGACTCTTGCAAATCCCGTGGCGGCGGACGAAGTCGAAACGATTTCCGTGACCGGCACGCGTCCTCCGCAACCGGTGGGCGATGCCGTTTTCTCCACGGTCGATCTCGATCAAATCCAGCTTTCGCAAGCGGATCGGCTGGATGCGGCCCTGGAACAGGTGCCGGGTCTTTCGCTCTTTCGCCGCGCCACGAGCCTGAGCGCCAATCCGACAATTCAGGGCGTATCGCTGCGCGATATTGCGCCGTCGGGTGCCGGCCGGGCGCTCGTCTTGCTGGATGGCATCCCGATGAATGACCCTTTCGGCAACTGGGTGGTTTGGGGTGCTCTTCCGTATGAAGACATCGAAGGCGCCGAAATTGTTCGCGGTGCAGGCGCAGGTCCTTATGGGGCAGGTGCGCTGACGGGAACCATCGCGCTTGACGAACGAAGCGACATCGATGGTGTGTCGCAAGCCGATATGTCAGCAGGAAGCCTCGCAACGTATCGCGCCGGAGCCTCCGGCGGGACGAATCTCGAGGGTATCGATTTCTTCGCAAGTGCGGCCGGCGAGCAGTCCAATGGCTGGATTCCGGTGGGCGCTCAGCAACGCGGCCCGGCGGACAATCACGTTTGGCTCGATTCGGGATCGGTGTCGCTTCGCGGCCAGACGCAGATCGACGGCGTTCTCACATCGGCTCGCCTCGAATACTACGATCAGGCCCAAGGAGCAGGGCTGGAAGGGGCCGAGGCCAGGACCCACGGACTTCTGGGGAGCCTCACATTCGCCGATGCCGCTGCGGCCGACGATCTCGGCTGGCGTTTGCAAGGCTGGTTCTTCAACAGCAATCTGGCCAACACATCGGTTTCCGTTCCCGCCGACCGCAGCGCGACCACGCCCGCAAACGATCAATATGCGACGCCGGCATTGGGCCTCGGCTTGAATGCGGCGCTGGTCGGATCGGCCGGCAACTTCCACTGGGAAGCCGGCACCGATCTGCGCCACGACAGCGGCGAATCCGACGAATTCTATCAGTTCACCGGCGATGCCTTCCAATCGGGCCGAAAATCCGGCGGCCAGATGCTCGTCGCAGGGTTGTATGGTGAAGGCGCGCTTGACCTGCAGGATTGGCTTCTCACCGCCGGTGTGCGGGGCGATTATTGGGGGAGCGCGCAGGGACATCTGCTGCAATACACACTGGCAACCGGCGCCATAACCACGAGCGATCGGTACTCCGCTCGCGATGGTGTCGTGCCGACTGCCAGGCTCGGCGCGCGGCATAATTTTTCAGATGGCGAATTTCTTCGAACGTCGGTTTACGCCGGCTTCCGCGCGCCAAGCCTGAACGAACTGTATCGTCCCTTTCGTGTCGGCGATAACGAAACCGAAGCCAACGCCGGCCTTTCGCCGGAGGAGCTCTATGGCGCCGAAGTGGGCTGGGGCGGCGCTGTCGAACGGCTGACCTGGGATGTCACCGGTTTTTTCAATCAGCTCCATAACGCCGTCGGCAACGTCACAATTGGCAAAGTGTATTGCGGACCCGATCCGTGCGGAATTCTGTATCAGCGCCAAAATGCCGGCGACGTGAATGCGCTGGGCGCGGAAGGCGAAGCATCGGCGGCATTGACCGAAACGCTCGCCATCCGCGGGGCATTCTCGCTCACGGATGCCCGCTTTCAGGACAATGCGCGCGATCTGTCGGGAAAGCGGCCGGCGCAGTCGCCGCGCATCGTGACAACCGCCGGTGTGACCTGGACGCCCTGGCCGGAATGGCAGTTTGGCGGCGACTTGCGCTGGATCGGGGCGCAGTTCGAGGACGATCTCAACCAGTACAGGCTTGGATCCGCTCTTGTCGGCGATCTCAGGGCCGAATGGCATTTCCGAGAGAACATGTCCCTCGTGGGAGAAATCGACAACGTCGCCAATGCGGCGGTCAACACCGGCGAGACCTCTTTCGAGGCAAATGGAAGCCCGGTGATTTCACTGGGTGCTCCCCGAACCTTTGAAATCTCCGTCACCTACGCCCAATAGGGTGTGCGGCCGTAAAACGCTGGCCGAGACATGCGTCGGCGCACTATATGAGGCGTAACTGACAGGATGACGGCTATGGAAATGGTGAAGCTCGGCGCCACGGGTCTCAGGGTCTCCCGCATCTGTCTGGGTTGCATGACCTACGGTTCGCCCAAATGGCGCGACTGGGTGCTCGACGAAGAGGCAAGCCGGCCCTTCATCAAGCAGGCGCTGGATGCCGGCATCAATTTCTTCGATACGGCGGATATGTATTCGCTCGGCGCGAGCGAAGAAGTGCTGGGTCGCGCACTCAGGGATATCGGGCCGCCGCGCGAGCAGCTGGTTGTCGCGACCAAGGTGTTCAGTCCGATGGGCGGCACGCCAAACGAAGCCGGCCTGTCTCGCAAGCACATCATGCATGCGATCGACGCGAGCCTGAAGCGCCTGGGAATGGAGTATGTCGATCTCTATCAAATCCACCGCTTCGATCCCTCGACGCCGATAGACGAAACCATCGGCGCGCTCGATGACGTGGTGAAGGCCGGAAAGGCGCTTTATGTGGGCGCCTCCTCGATGTACGCTTGGCAGTTCGCAAAATATCTGCACCGCGCCGATGCGCTCGGCAGGACGCGGTTCGTCTCGATGCAAAATCACTACAACCTCGTCTATCGCGAAGAGGAGCGCGAGATGATTCCGCTTTGCCGCGCGGAAGGAATCGGCGTCATTCCGTGGAGCCCGCTCGCTCGCGGTTTCCTCGCCGGCAATCGGCGATCCCAGGACAGGGGCGAGACGACACGCGCAAGGAGCGACGACTTCGCGCACACGATGTATTATCAGGACAGCGATTTCGCAGTCGTGGACAAGGTGACGGAGATCGCACAGAATCGCGGTGTGTCCAATGCGCAGGTTGCCTTGGCGTGGCTGTTGAGCAGAAAGGGTGTTACCGCGCCCATCATCGGCGCTTCAAAGCCGCATCATATCGGCGATGCCGTGGCTGCTGCGGCGCTGACGCTGGAAGAAGCGGAGCTGAAGGCGCTGAATGCGCCCTACAAACCGCACCGCGTGCTCGGGCACAACTGAGGCGTCAAGACCCGCCTGGAGCGGCTTGGGCCGGAGGGATCGCAGGCGCCGCAACCGGCTGGGCTACCGGGATAATCTGTGTTTTGTCGTCGGCGCTTTCCTTCCAGCCGCCGCCGAGAGCCATATAAAGATTGACGTCGGCCTGCAGGCGCGAAAGCTGTACCTGGATGAGCTGGTCCTGGGCCGTGAAGAGGGTCTGCTGGGCCTGCAGCAGAGTCAGAAGTTCGATGATCCCTTCGCGGTATTGAAGCTCGGAAAGCCGGACGGATTCGGTGGAAGCTTTTACCTCGCGCTCCAATGCCTCCTGTTCCAGTTCGAAATTCGACACCTGGCCCAGCGACGACTCCACATTGGAGAACGCCGTCAGCACCGTCTTGCGATAGGTGGAGATAAGGCCTTTCTGCTGTGCTTTGGCCAACTCGCTTTCGCCGATCAGTCTTCCGCCATCGAACACTGTTTGCAGAAGGCTGGCGCCCGCGCTCCATTCCAGGGTCGACGCGTGAAATAGCGTACCGATCATCGTGCTTGCCGTTCCACCGGCGCCGGTGAGGGATATTTGGGGGAAGAACGCGGCGCGCGCGGCATCGACATTGGCATGGGCGCTGGCGAGATTGGCTTCCGCTTCCGCCACGTCCGGGCGGCGCTCAAGGACAGCGGAAGGAATTCCGGGCGCGACCGCAGGGACTAGGACTCCCTGAAGGTTTTTCGCTGCCACATCGAAACCTTCGGGCGCCAGACCGAGAAGAATGGCGAGCGCGAACGTCGCTTCGTTTTCCTGTTCCTTCAGCGGCGGTAGCAGCGCTTCCTGCCCGGCGACAACCGCCTGCTCCTGTGCCATGTCCAGATTGGAAGAAACGCCGTTTTTGACCTTTGCCTCGGTGATTGTGAGAACGCGATTGGCGTCCTGGATGTTCTTTTCGGTGACCGCGATTTCCTCGCGCAGCGCCAGAATGTCGAGATATGTGTTGGCCACGTCGGCCGTGATCGTCAGCGTAACGTTCTCCTGCGCGAAGCGGGAGGATTTCAGCGCTTCATCCGCGGCCCGCAGATTGTCCTGGGCCAGTCCCCAAAAATCGAGCGCGTAACTCGCATTGAGCGAAAGACCGAAATTGTTTCCCGTAACCGGACCGATACCGGGAGCGGTCACCCCGCCCGAACCGGTGCGGGCGCGCTGCGCGGTTCCGTCGAGATCGACCAGGGGGAACAGGGCCGAGCGGGCAATGTCGGTTTGGGCTTCGGCCTGCAGCACGCTCGCAACGGCGACGGCAAGATCGAGATTGTCTTTTTGCGCCGTCGTTATCAGTCCGTCGAGCTCGGTACTGCCAAATCCCTGCCACCAGTCCAGCTTGGGCCAGACATCGACTCCGACGGTTACCGGTCCTGTGAACGATTTGGGGACGTCGCGCGGTCGCAACGCTTGCGGCACCAGCGTCTGGCACCCTGCCGTCACGAAAACGCACGCAACGGCCAAGGCCGATCGAAAACCCGTCATTCTGAAACCCGCATCCCGGTCCGCCCCGCAGCCAGTCTAATTATACTACGAAGGGCGGAAAACAAGGCCGCGCCGCCAATTCGTGGGCGTGCATGGCGGGGAGGACAGGCGGACGGAGGTCTCGGTGCGGGGTCCAAACCTGTCCGGCCACAATACGATCCTTACCCTTGGTGGAGCGCCGACGGTTCGCGTCTTCTGGAACCGCCGGGAATCGAAAGCCGGTTGCTTCGACAAATGATCGCGATGCTTGCCGCTTCATTGTGCCAAGCAATATGCGAAGACAACCTTCGGGCAAACGACAAATTTGTATCAAAATGTCTTTGGCAAATGTCTTGCCGGCGAACGATGCGCGCACACGCGCAGTGCCAGGCGCGGCAGCTGAAAGAGAGCGGCCGATCAGGTGCCGTCGGAAGACTTGCGGACCACCCGGAATCGGGCCAATTCCTGAAGCGCCAGTGCAAAGTCGGGCTGGATTTCCGCCGCTTTCCTGTAGTCTTCGTAGGCGTCGCGAATATTTCCCAGGGCTTCATGCACGATGGCACGGTCGTAATAGGCGATCTGCAGCCGGTTGGAACCCAGCGCGATGCCCTTGTCGATGTCGGCAAGCGCGTCCTCATATCGCCTTAAGACAATCATGACCGCCCCGCGGTCGACATAACCTTCGCCAAGAGCAGCATCGAGCGAAAGGCCTTTGTCGTAGTCCACAACCGCGCCGTTCGTGTTGTCGGTTCGCGACTTTAGAATCCCGCGATTGATGTAAGTCGCCGCAAGGTCTCGCACCGGAATCGCCGTCTCTTCGATGGCACCCGTGCAGGCATCGATACCGTCTTTGGCGTTGCCGCCGAATTCGGCATGCTCAAAACAGCTTCGAGCCAGGCCATTGCCAAGCACGGTCACGGCGGCGTCCGCCTGGATAATGGACAGGCTGGCGGCGGCCGTCATGGCGATCATCGCCGGATATCGGGTTTTCATCTGGTGCTCCCTCCAGAACGGTCCGATTGTCGCACTCCGGGCCACAGGGGTCCATGCGGCGCAAGGGTTACGGCGGTTGGCCCGGCTCCTCGTGAATGCGTCCAAATTCCCCGGATTTCCTGCATTCTGTCGCCATAGCCAATACCGCGCCCCATTCAATTCCTTGTGAAAAGATCGCCTCGGTTCGCTTGCGCCGGACGCCAGCCGAGTCGATACCATGTACCAACCATAAGGCGACAACATATGAACGCCCTGCCCGAAGGTTTCCTTGCCACGGCGCTCTCCCGGATGCAGCCGTCGCAGACGATCGCGGTCTCGCAGAAGGCGCGCGATCTCAAAGCGGCGGGCCGCGACGTGATCGGACTCGGAGCGGGCGAGCCGGACTTCGACACCCCCGACAACATCAAGGAAGCTGCGATTGCGGCCATTCGTCGGGGCGAGACGAAATACACAGCGGTCGAAGGGATTGCGGAACTGCGCCGGGCCGTTGCGGACAAATTCAAGCGTGAAAACGATCTCGAATATTCGCCCGCGCAATGCTTTGTGGCGCCCGGCGGAAAGGCCGTCATCTATGCCGCGATGATGGCCACGCTCAATCCAGGGGACGAAGTCGTCATCCCGGCGCCGTACTGGGTGAGTTATCCCGACATCGTGCTGCTGGCAGGTGCCCGGCCGGTCGTCGTGGAAACCCGGATCGAGGACGGCTTCCGCCTTATGCCGGACGCGTTGGCGCGTGCGATTACGCCAAAAACGAAATGGCTTATTTTCAATCAACCCTCGAATCCGACTGGTGCCTGTTATACGCCTGCTCAGTTGAAGGCGCTGACGGACGTGCTGTTGCAGCATCGACAGGTCTGGGTGCTGACCGACGACATGTACGAGCATCTCGTCTATGGCGGCTTTCGTTTTTCCACCATTGCACAAGTCGAGCCGCGCCTTTTCGGGCGTACGCTGACCATGAATGGCGTTTCCAAAGCCTACGCCATGACGGGCTGGCGCATTGGCTATTGCGGTTGTCCGGAACCGCTCGTCAGAGCCATGGCAAAGCTGCAATCGCAAACCGTGTCCAATGCCTCCTCCATATCGCAGTGGGCAAGCGTCGAGGCGCTGAACGGTCCCCAGGATTGCATTGCGAAATTCCAGCAGGCCTTCGAGGCGCGGCGCGATCTTGTCGTCTCGATGCTCAACCAGGCTCGCGGCATCGCGTGTCCGAAACCCGAAGGCGCTTTTTATGTCTACCCATCCATCCGCGCGCTGATCGGCAAACGGGCACCGTCCGGCAGAACGATCGGGACGGATGAGGATTTTGCCGGAGAGCTGCTGGATGCCGAAGGTGTCGCGGTTGTTCATGGCGCCGCGTTTGGATTGTCGCCGTTCTTTCGTCTCTCCTATGCGACATCGAATGAATTGCTCGAAGACGCCTGCGGTCGTATCCAGCGCTTTTGCGGCAATCTGGAGTAGCGCAAGCACCGCCAGGGTCCTCGCCGGGCTTTTTGCCTGAGCGTGTGCGGCGGCGCCTCCGACGAAGGAGGCGTTGCCCTCTTGCCAGCGCCGCGCAACGGCGCGAGCATCGCTTTCTTAGCGGGGCGCGTGACGAGAGCCTACCCTCGGGTGAGGGGGGTGACGCCCGCCGCGTCCCGACCTTGCCGATCAGCAAGGAACGGAGGCGCTCATGTCGAAAAAAACTGGAGGAAGCGGGCCACGTGCAGTGGCCCTGGTAGGACCCTATGGCAGCGGCAAGACAACGCTGCTCGAAAGCATGCTGGCGATTACCGGTGCCATTCAACGCAAGGGATCGGTGCCGCAGCGCAATACGGTGGGCGATTCCTCGCCGGAAGCGCGCGCCCGCCAGATGAGCGTCGAAGTCAACTGCGCGACGACGAAATATCTCGGCGAGACTTTCACGTTTCTCGATTGCCCGGGATCGATCGAGTTTCTGCAGGAAACGCTCAATGTTCTTCCCGGCGTCGATGCAGCCGTGGTCGTGTGCGATCCCGACGCGGCCAAGGTGCAGATGCTGAAGCCGTACCTCAAGCGGTTGGCCGATCTCGCGATTCCACATTTTCTGTTCGTCAACAAGATCGACAAGGCGCACGGTTCCCTGCGCGATCTGCTCGCACGCCTGCAGGAAGCGAGCGACAAGCCATTGCTCATGCGCCAGATACCGATCTGGGAGAACGGAACCGTTACCGGTTTTGTCGATCTCGCGCTCGAGCGCGCCTATGTCTATCGCGAGCACGAAGAATCCAAAATCGTCGATCTGACGGGCAACATCAGGGAAGAAGAAAAACAGGCACGGTTTTCATTGCTGGAAAAACTGGCCGATTACGACGAACATCTGATGGAAGAGCTGCTGTCGGATGTCGAGCCGCCGCGCGACGAAGTGTTCGGCGATCTTTCGAAAGAGCTGGCGGACGGTCTCGCGGTGCCGGCGTTGATGGGGTCTGCCGAGAAGGACAACGGCATCCGCAGACTTCTGAAGGCCCTGCGCCACGAAGTCCCCGATGCAGCGATTGCCGCGAAGCGGCACGGTATCGCGGCCAATGGCGAGGCGGTGGTTCAGATCGTGAAAACCTACAACGGGACGCACGGAAAGCTTTCCCTGGCACGTGTGTTGTCTGGCGCGCTCAAGGATGGTGCGGTGCTTCACACGCGCGACGGGCGCGACGCGCGCATAGCGGGAATCTTTGCCCTCAAGGGTGATGCACAGACGAAATTGAGCGAAGCCAGGGCCGGAGATACGGTCGCGCTGGGCAGGCTGGAAGCGATCGCTACCGGCGAAACCCTGTCGACGGTCGGGAAGGCGCTGCCGAAAATCGTCATCGAGCAGCTTGAGCCCGTATATGCACTTGCGATTGAAACGACAGACCGCAAGGACGAGGTGAAGCTCACCGCGGCTATTCACAAGCTGCAGGAAGAGGACCCGTCACTGCATTTCCGCCAGAATGCGGAATTGCAGGAAATGGCGCTTGCCGGGCAGGGCGAGATACATCTGAAGGTCGCTGCGGAGAAGCTCGCCAGCAAGAATGGGCTGAGGCTCACCACTCACCAGCCGAAAATTCCCTACAAGGAAACCGTACGCAAGCATGTGCAGCAGCACGGGCGCCACAAACGGCAGTCCGGCGGCCACGGTCAGTTCGGCGATGTCCACATCGAGATCAAGCCGTTGCCGCGGGGCACTGGGTTTGTGTTCGAAGACAAGGTCAAGGGCGGCGTTGTGCCCAGGCAATTCATTCCGTCGGTCGAAAAGGGCATCATCGAATACCTCAAGGAAGGCCCGCTGGGCTTTCCGGTTGTCGATGTCGGCGTTGCGCTGTTCGACGGTTCCTATCACAGCGTGGATTCGTCGGATGCTGCGTTTCAGACCGCTGCCCGCATCGCCATGACGGAAGGCATGCCCAATTGCGCACCGGTGCTGCTCGAACCGATCATGCGGGTGAAAATTCACGTACCGAACGATGCCACTGCCAAGGCCAATCAGGTGGTGAGCGGAAGACGCGGCCAGTTGATGGGGTTCGACGCCCGATCGGGGTGGAACGGGTGGGACACCGTCGAGGCGCAAATGCCGCTGTCGGAGCTTCACAACCTCATCATCGAGCTGCGTTCTCTTACCCAGGGAGTCGGTACGTTCGAGATGGAATTCGATCATCTCGCCGAATTGACTGGTCGGCTCGCCGAGCAGGCGGTCGCGACCCGCAAAGCCGCCGCGTAGCCGCCAAACCCGCGGAATTGACCAAAAAAAACGACCGGAGCGAGGGAGCGCTCCGGCCGCAGGCATTCTACTTGGGTGCCTTTGCGTCCGAGGGGGCGGACGGGAGGCTGACGAGGCTTTCGCTTCGTCGCTGTTGCCAGCCAGGGGAGGACCGGCAACGCCATTGAGATATGTCCGCCGCACGGCGATTCAACGACATTGAAAAAAATTAACCGCGCGAGGGCAGCATCCGCCTTGACCCAGCGCGGGCACTTTGCAGTCGCGCCGGGCAGCCCGCATCCGCGAGACCGCGCAGCCGCACCGGTCGGAGCAGCCTATCGCGCCGCTGGCGACGTTTGCGGCTTTTCTTGTTATGGTGCTCCATTGGTCGGCAGATTTGGCTTCTCTGCAAACCGTTATGTCCTTCGGGAGGGTACGATGAGCGTAAAGTG
Organism: Rhizomicrobium sp.; assembly: GCA_036511745.1. Lineage (GTDB taxonomy): Bacteria > Pseudomonadota > Alphaproteobacteria > Micropepsales > Micropepsaceae > Rhizomicrobium. Next base: position 38,183 of record DATCBQ010000126.1, on the reverse strand, counting down.
GACGATTCACGGCCGCGAATTCACCAATTGCAATTGCGCCTATGGTTGCCCGTGCCAGTTCAACGCGCTTCCAACGCACGGCGATTGCCAGGCAGTCGTAGGTGTGCAGATCGACAAGGGTCATCATGGCGAAACGCAGCTCGACGGTTTGCGCTTTGCGGGCGTCTTTGCGTGGCCAGGTCCCATTCATCACGGGAAAGGGGAAGCGTTTCCTGTCGTGGATCGCCGCGCGACGGAAGCCCAGCGCGACGCGATACTCAGGATCATGAGCGGACAGGATACCGCGCCCGGCGCCACCATTTTCAGCGTGTTCGCTGCAACATTCGCCAAGGTTCATGCGCCGGTCTTCGCGGACATCGAACTGGAGGTCGATGTGGAGAAGCGTCGCGCCCGCATGAAGGTGCCCGGCTATATTGAGCAGCGCGGCGAGCCGATCATCAATCCGGTCAGCGGGGCGGAGTTTCGCGGACGCATCGATTTGCCCAACGGATTCGAATACACGCTGGCCGAAATGGGGCGGGGCTGGTCGAAGGCCGAGGGCCCGATCAGGTTCGACCTCGCCGATTCCTATGGCCAGTTTGCCCAGCTTCATCTCTGCCAGGACGGCATCGCGCGGTGACATCGCGCGATGGGGCGCTGTCCGCGATCCTCAAGCGCGAGAACTGGATCGTCGCGTCAGCATTGTTGATGCTGGCGTTGCTCGCGTGGGCGGATCTCGCATGGCTGGCGGTGCGGATGAATGCATCGATGAATGCGCCCATGCCCGGCATGGCTTCGATGGCGGGCATGGACATACACGCCATGGCGCCCGTGTTGTTGCCCTGGACACAATCGCATTTCTTTTTCATGTTCGCGATGTGGTCCGTGATGATGGTCGGCATGATGACCCCGTCGGCCTCTCCGATGATCCTGATCTACGGCCAGGTTGCGCGGCAGGCGCACACGCTGGGGCGCGATTTCGCGCCGGCGTGCTGGTTCGCCGCCGGTTATCTCCTGAGCTGGACCGCATTCGCGCTCGCAGCGACGGCCACGCAATACGGTCTCGAGCGGCTCGCGCTGATGACGCCGATGATGGCGGTATCGAACAGCGTGTTCGGCGCGGCGGTGCTCATTGCCGCGGGCCTCTATCAATGGACACCGTTCAAGGAGTCCTGTCTCGCGCAATGCCGCGCACCGCTGTCGTTCGTGCAAGCCCATGGCGGCTTCAAGCCCGGAATATCGGGATCGCTGCGGCTCGGCGTCCTGCACGGCGCCTATTGCATCGGCTGCTGCGCCGCGCTGATGGCGCTCCTCTTCGTGGCCGGGGTGATGAATCTTCTCTGGATCGCGGCACTGATGATCTTCGTGCTGGCGGAGAAAGTGATGCCCGGCGGCCACATGCTCTCGCGTGTGGCGGGTGTTGCCGCAATCGTGGCCGGTGTGTGGCTGCTGGCAGCGTGAGCGGCAACGAAATTTTCTTAGACTTGCTGCAACCTCATTGACAGAAATCTGTACATGTACTTAATCGGCGTGGCAACCTGAGGATCGAGCAGCTGAACATGGGTCATGTTTCGTACACCGAGTTCCGCCAACGCCTCGCCGAATACATGGACAAGGTGTGGGAGAGCCGCGCGCCGCTGCGCGTCACCCGGCAGAATGCGAGGCCGGTCGTTATTCTCTCCGAGGCGGAATACGAAAGCATGGTGGAGACGCTTCATCTCCTGAAGAGCCCTGCGAACGCCAGGCGCCTTCTGCGATCGATCCGCAGTGCAGACGCGGGCAGGCTGGCCGAGCGCGACGTTCGATAGCCGGATGAAGCTGCTTTGGACAGCCGACGGGTGGGACGATTATCTTTATTGGCAGAACACCGACGCCGGCATCGTGCGCCGGATCAACGACCTCATCAAGGATGCACGCCGCAGTCCCTTCAAGGGCATTGGCAGGCCCGAGCCGCTGAAGGGCGATCTTGCAGGTTGGTGGTCGAGGCGCATAACCGGCGATCATCGCCTTGTCTATCGCGTGTCGGGCAAAGGACCTGCGCAACAGCTCGAAATCGCAGCGTGCCGATACCACTATTGAAAGGTGTTTGAATATCGGGGGGGGGCGAGAATGAGTGCGCTCCGGGCGCCGCGTGACGATGGAATCCGCCAACAGCTTGCACCGGAATCACATCGACACTGGCAATCGATACTGGCTACTTTCAGTTCACGAGCACAACGACATGCACTCTTGTGCGTTGAAATGAGCCAGAACTGGTATCGCGTGAGTATCGTGACAGGAGCCACGATCCCGGAGCTCCGGCTCGCAATTCTACAGACCGCGCGCGGTCCCAGTACGACCCGCGACCCCAATACCTCAATCCCGTTCGTCGCGGTCCTGTGTGCTCTTCAACGCGGACAAGTCGAGCAGGCGCAGTCCCACAAGCCCTGATGCCGCCGCCTCGACACGGCCGCCGCCGCCGCTCTCGGGCAGCACGGGATCGTTCAGCCCGAATTGCTGGATGCCCTTCGCCTTCAGTTCGCTGTCGAGAGGCGCAAGCTTGTCGCGCTGCAGTGCGGCGAAGGAGTTCTCAACGTCCTTGAGCTCGTGTTCGAGCGCGTCCACACGCGCAAGCTGGTAGGGCGTCGGGCGGCTCTCGACCGACATGATGGCGCCGTAGACATAGTCCAGATGCTCGCGCAGGCGCTCTTCGCCGGTGATCGCCCCACCTTCCTTCGTGGCGACGATCAGCTTGCGCAGATCGTCGGCATCGCCGGCAATTTTCAGCAACGAACCGCGCAAGGCGTCGTTTTCCGGCAATGACGCGGCACGGGCGCGCGCTTCTTCCCGCACCTGGACAATTTTGGCTGTTAGCTGGCTCATGCGGCCGAAGAGGGCCGATACCCGCTTGGCCGCATCGTATTGCGCGTTGCGGTCGGCAATCGTGAAGGTGGCGCGGCGGTCGAGCCCGATCTCCAGCGGCATCGTGTAGCTGCGAGTGCCTTTCGTGAGGCGGACTGTATAGACGCCCGGTGGCACGCGCGGCCCGATCACGGAATTGAACACCAGCGTGGCGCCCGGGGGCGTCTGCGGCGGATCGTCGTGCATCGACCATACGACGCGGTTGAGGCCCTTGCGGTTGGAAGCCGGAAGGCTCGTGACCAGATTCCCCTTCTGATCGAGAATGTCGAGCTTCAACCGTCCGATCACTTGGCGCGTCTTCTGAAAATACGTGATGACGGCGCCATCGGGCGGATTTTGGCCCGAATAGCTGGCGTCGCCGTTTGCCCAGCCGCCATTGCCCTCGATGCGTTGTTGGGCTTTCGGGCCCGGAATCAACGTCGCTTCGGTCTCGACGGTGGAGGGATGCAGCGCGCGCAGCGGTGACAAATCATCGACAATCCAGATGCCGCGGCCGTGCGTGGCCATGACGAGATCGTCGTCGCGGGTCTGAAAGGCGAGGTCGCGTACGGCGACGGACGGAAAATTGTTGGGATGGAATTGGGCCCAGCTCGCGCCATCATCGAGCGAAACAAAGAGGCCGAATTCGGTTCCTACGTACAAGATATGCGGCGATTTCGGATCTTCCTTCACCACATGGGCATAACCGCGCACGCTCTGCGTCGCCGGCGTGACCAGCGGGGTCCAGGAGCGGCCATAATCGCGGGTGCGATAAATATACGGTCCCATGTCGCCGAAGGTGTGACGATCGACGGCAATATAGGCGGTGGCGGGATCGTAGCGGCTCGCCTCGACCCAGCTGATCCAATTGCCGGCGGGAAGGCCGGGCACATTGGCAACGGTATTCGTCCACGACTTCGCGCCATCGCGCGTCACCTGGACATTGCCGTCGTCGGTCCCGACCCAGATCACCTTTGGACTCTTCGGGCTTTCCGAGATCGAATAGATCGTCGTGTGCGTTTCGGCGGCGGAATTGTCGACCGTGATGCCGCCCGATTCTTCCTGCTTTTGCATCTCGGGATCGTTGGTCGTGAGGTCCGGCGAGATCCGGTCCCAGGTAAAGCCGTGATCCTTCGAGCGGAAGAGGAACTGCGAGCCGATGTAGATTGTCCCCTTCGCATTGGGCGAAAGCGCCATCGGCGTATTCCAGTTGAAGCGCAGCTTCTCGTGGTAGTTGGCCTTGGGCTGGATATCGCGCTGCTCGAGCGTCTTTCGGTTGATGCGCCCGATGAAGCCGCCCTGATATTCGGCGTAGGCGAAGTTGGAATCGGCCGGATCTGGGAAGGCGAAAAAGCCGTCGCCGTTGAACAGATTCTCCCAGCGGCTGTTGGTCACCCCGCCGGGATAGGCGCTGTCGCCGACCCAGGCCGAGTTGTCCTGCAGGCCGCCATAGACCTGGAACGGGTCCTTGTCGTCGACGCTCACATGATAAAACTGGCTGATGGGAAGATTTTCGCTTTTCCACCATTTCACGCCGCCGTCGTAGGAGATCCACAATCCGCCGTCGTCGCCCCCGATGACATGTTTGGGATTGGTCGGATCGATCCATACGTCGTGCCAGTCGCCGTGACTGCCGCCCGTTGCATCGGTGAAGCTCTTGCCGCCGTCTTCCGAAGCGATCAGATGCAGATTCATCTTGAAAAGACGATCGGGATTTGTCGGATCGACGACCATGCGGGCGAAATAGAACGGGCGCCACACCATGTTACGGCTGCGGTCGCGTTCGTCCCAGGTCGAACCGCCGTCGTCGGAGACATAGAGCGCGGAACGCACATTTTCGATGAAGGCATAGACGCGGTTCGGATTCGACGGGGCGTAAACAACCTCGACGCGGCCCCAGGGCGTTGCCGGGAGGCCCTTGCTGGTTGCGGCCGTCATGGCGCTCCAGTTGGCGCCGCCGTCTGTCGAATGAAACAGCCCGCTCGCGGACGGCGCATCCGGTCCGTCGCCACCGGAGCGGAACGTCCAGCCTTTGCGCCGGAAATCCCACATGCCGGCGTAGAGCTCGTCGGGGTTTTTCGGGTTCAGCGTGACGGAGGAGCAGCCCGTGGAAAGATTGCCGCCCCTGAGCATCAGCGACCAGGTGTTTCCCCCGTCGGTCGTCTTGTAGAGACCGCGCTCGGCGCTATCGGCGAACAGCTTGCCGGGAACGCAGGCGTACACGGTGTTGCCGTTACGGGGATCGACGGAAATGCGCGTGATCCGTTCCGAATGCGGCAGACCCATGTTCGTCCAGGTCTCGCCCCCATCGGTCGACTTGTAGATGCCGTCGCCGATCGAGACGGAATTGCGCGTCCAGCTTTCGCCCGTCCCCACCCAGACGACATTCGGGTTTGTGGGATCGAGCGCGATCGCTCCGATGGATTGCACGGGCTCGCGATCGAACACCGGCTTGAAACTCGTGCCGCCATCCTGCGACTTCCAGACGCCGCCCGACGCCGCGCCGACGAAGATCGTCACCTTGCCGTCCTTCTCGGCCCGCGCTGCAACCGCGGACACGCGCCCGCTCATCGCGGCCGATCCGATGTTGCGCACGCCAAGCCCGGAGATCGTCGCGCTTTCGATGCTTTGTGCCGCGGCCGGTAGCGCCGCTACGCATGACACAAGGGCGAGGAGGAAGGAGTAGCGATTCAGAGGCATGGAAATTCACCGTCCATAATTTGTAAATCGGACAAAATTCTCCACCTCAAGGTGAGGATGGAATGATCGGCATTCCGGCGCGATCCGCCGCCGGGGTTCATTTGGGCGGTGCGGCAGGCGAAGGCGGCATTGCAAAGAGCGTCGGCGGAATCTGCGTGTTGGCCTGCGCGGACGCGATCGTAATCACCTGCTTGTCGCTGGCGGCCGAGTCTTTCGGCCCGGAAGCGATCGAGAACGGGAAGTACACGCCCGCGACCTGCTCGTAGTCTCCGAGATCGGTCTCCGTTTCCTTTTCCGCGCCTCTGATCGTGCGACGCTCGAGTATCTTGATTTCCAGAAAGGCGTCGGGATCGAGGAAATAGGTGAAGACCGTGCCGTCGCGCTGCGTCACGCGCAGCTTATAGGCTTCGGTTCCATCGACGTCTTCGCGACCGAGATAATCGACCTGCGAGCCTCTGGCATGAGCAGCGACAAGCGCGCCATCGATGGATACTTCGTCGGCGAGCTCGCGGGATTCATCCGCGCCCATCCGTTCGGCATCCTTGCGGCCTTCGAAGGGATTGATGCGCCAGCCGTCCTTGCCGTCATAGGCCTGCACAACAGTAAGCCCCTGCAAGGCGGCATCGACGCGACCGGCGCAGTTGCCGCTCGGGTCTACCCGGTCGCGCGTTTCCTTGTAGGCGAGCTTGAAATCGCCGGGAAACCGCAGTTCGCCGGTGGTCACAAGTGCGTGAATGGCGGCAATCCTGTCGGCGCCGCCTCGCGCAGCGAGATTCTTCGCAACAAGATCGTCGGCGGTCTGCGCGTTCGCCGATGCAAACGCGCACACCAAGAGCGGCAGCGTGGCCGCCAGCAATCGCAACTGCAATGGATGTCCCTTCGACAGGCCGGCGCGGGTCCAAACTCCCGCGATGCCGGGATGCCAGAATTGCGCCAGAGCGGCGGCGCGGTCAATCCTGCATAGCGGGACGGGCGGGGTTGCGTGGCGCGCAGGCGTTGCCGAAGGTTCGGGGTTTGAAATAGGGCCCTTGTCTTGTCCGGATTCCCTGGGACGTATTCTACCGATCTCGCCTGGGCCGCGATCATCGCCTCGCCGGTGATCGGCAGCTTTCTGGGCCTCGCGATCGAACGGCTTCCCGCGGGCCGTCCTCTCGTTTGGGGACGCTCGGAGTGCGAGTCCTGCCGCCACGTCCTTGGGCCGCTGGATCTGATTCCCTTCGCGAGCTGGCTTCTTTCGCGCGGTCGCTGCCGTTACTGCCACGCCAGGCTCTCGGTCTTTTATCCCCTGATCGAGCTCGCGGCTTTGCTGGTCGCGGTCTGGTCGGCAAGCGCGGTTACCGGCTTGCGCCTCGTCGCAGGCTGTCTGATCGGCTGGCTGCTGCTGGTTGTCACGGCCATCGCCTGGCGCAGTCACAAAAAACTCTATTGGTCGGGAGTTCTGTTCGCTGTCTGGTTGATCTTGCTGTACGCGCCGCTTCCGGGTCTATAGCGCGACTCGCATGGAATAATGCTTAGCGGAACAGCGGGACCAGCATCGCCACGCGGCGGCCATAGGCATCGTAAGCCTCGGCGCCCAATTGTTCGCGCAGGAAACGCTCCTCGATCCTGGCCGTCATCGACAGCCCGATGACGATCAGGACGAACCCTGCCAGTGCCGCAACGCTTGCCCGCATGACGGCCGTCATCAGGGACGCGAAGATCACGCCGGAATAGATGGGATGGCGTACCAGCGCATACGGGCCCGTATCGACCACGCGATGTCCTTCTTTCAGGGTGACAAAACCGGACCACAAGCGGCCCAAATGCCCTCTCGCCCACCAGCAAAAACCAAAGCCCGCCGCCACCAGCGCGAACAGACTCCATGCCGCCCAATCCGGCATTGGCCAAAGTCTTTCGGTGAACCATCCCGCGAACGCCAAACCAAACAACGGTTTTCCAGAGCCGGAGGGAAGAACCAGCAGCAGAACCAGACCAAGCGAGAACAAAAACCGGTGAATGCCGGTCATATCCGTTTTCATCTGCGTCTTGGTCCTGGCCGACCAAATAACCGCGGCGATCCAGGTTACGTACCAGACGATCCACAAGACATTTGTGGCGAATTCCGCAGACATGCCGGCAATCCTTTCGGCAAAACTCAGTACTTCCAATTCTTCGCCGCGCGCACCAGAAAATCGCGGAAGGCGCCGACGCGTTTGGATTGCCGTAGAGCATCGCAATAGACAAGGTGGACATCGAAAGTCGGGCCTTCGACATCGGGCAGGATTCGCACCAGACCCTGTCTGCCATCGACAACATAATCGGGCAGGGCGGCGATACCCAGGCCCGACTCGGCGGCCTGCAATATCCCGGTGATGTTGTTGATGCGCAGCAGGCGCCCATATTCGCCCGGCGAAAGGCGCCGTGTCGAATCCTGGAGCCAGTTGACGTCGCGAATTTCCGGCGCCGCGGTTTCGCCATAGATGATCAGCGTGTGTTTCGGAAGGTCCTCGATGCCGTCGGGTTTGTTCATGCGTGCCAGATATGCCGGCGCCGCGTAGATGTGATAATGCACGGTGAACAGCTTGCGCTGGATGAGATCGGCCTGGACCGGCGCGCGCATTCTGAGCGCAATGTCGGCCTCGCGCTGCGCCAGATCGAGCTCGCGGTCTTCGAAGACCAGGTGGAGCTGCAGTTCCGGATAATCGCCCAGGAATTCGTGAAGTTGCGGCAGCAGCCAGTAAGTGCCCAGACCGTGGCTGGTTGTCACCTTCAATGATCCGCGCGGCGCGGATTGCGCATTCTTGAGTGCTTCCTCGGCCTGCCCCAACCGCGCCAGCACGTCGGAGACGGCGCTGTAGAGCACTTCGCCTTCATCGGTGAGCGTGAGCCCGCGCGCGTGGCGCTGAAACAGCGGGGTGACGATTTCTTCTTCGAGCGCGCTGATCTGTCGGCTGACCGCGGATTGGCTCAACGACAGCATCTGGCCCGCATGGGTGAAGCTGCCCGCCGATGCGACGGCGTGAAAGATGCGAAGCTTGTCCCAGTCCATCGCTACTCCTCAAGGCGGACGTCAGTGCCCGCCGGCAAGAAACTTCTCTGCTTCGAGCGCTGCCATGCAGCCCATGCCGGCCGCCGTGACCGCCTGGCGAAAGACCTTGTCCTTCACGTCGCCGGCCGCGAACACGCCTGCCACGCTGGTGCGTGTGGAATCGGGGGCGGTGCGAATATAGCCCTCGGGGTCCATGTCCAGCTGGCCTTTGAACAGCTCCGTTGCCGGGGTGTGCCCGATGGCCACGAAAAGCCCATCGACCTTCAGCGTTCCCGCTTTGTTGGTCGCCGGATTGCGAATCCGGATCGCGGTCACACCGCGCGGATTGTCGTCGCCGAGCACTTCATCGACGACGCTGTCATAGACGATGTCGATCTTCGGGTGTTCCGCGAGCCGCATCTGGTTCGTCTTGTCGGCGCGCAGAACGGCGCGCCGATGGATAAGCGTCACCCGATCGGCGAAGTTCGTCAGGAACAGCGCTTCCTCCACGGCGGTGTTGCCGCCGCCGACCACGGCCACGCGCTTGCCGCGAAAGAAAAATCCGTCGCAGGTCGCGCAGGCGGAGACGCCGAAGCCCTTGAAACGCTCTTCGCTGGGAAGACCGAGCCATCGGGCCTGCGCGCCGGTCGCAACGATCAGCGTTTCGGCGAGATAGCGATTTCCGGAATCGCCCACCAGCGTAAAGGGCCGCCGTGCCAGATCGGCAGCCGAAATCGTATCCTGGATCAGCGCAGTCCCAACATGCCCGGCTTGCGCCTGCATCTGCTCCATCAGCCACGGTCCCTGGATGGCTTCCGCAAAGCCCGGATAGTTTTCGACTTCGGTGGTGATGGTGAGCTGGCCGCCCGGCTGCAGGCCTGCGATCATGACGGGAGCCAGCATCGCGCGGGCCGCGTAAATCGCTGCCGTGGCGCCGGCCGGCCCGCTTCCCAGAATGACGACCTTGGCATGGGTATCGGACATGGCGCGCGCCCCGCGGACATTGAAGGCGCGCCCGCCGCTCCACCGGCGGCTCATCGCCCCTCGGCGTTCATATCGTCGTGCGTTCCACAAAGGTCAAGAATGCGGCAAAAAACCGGGAATTTGCCGCGCGGGCAGCCTTCCGAATCCCCGCCGTTGAGGCACTTATCCCGCTGATTCTCTTTTGCGCGTCGCGCGAATTCTGTGCTCACGGTTATTTTATTGCGCCGATGGGCGGCGCGGAGCTAAAAGGCAACTGTCACACCCTCCCAAGGCGCAAGACCATGGAGCGTCACAAGCTCGACTCGATCGATATGCGCATTCTGGCCGAACTTCAGAGCGAAGGCCGCATCACCAATGTGGAGCTTTCCCGCCGCGCCAAGATTACCGCGCCGCCCTGCCTGAGGCGCATGCGCACACTGGAAAAGGCCGGCTACATCAAGGGCTATCATGCCGATCTCGATGCGAAATCGCTCGGTTATGAAGTGGCCGGCTTTGCTTTTGTCGGTCTCACGAGCCAGTCGGAGGCCGATCTCCGGCGTTTCGAGGATCGGGTCCGCACATGGCCCAACGTGCGCGAATGCCAGATGCTGTCTGGCGAGGTCGATTTCATTCTGAAATGCGTGGCGAAGGATCTCTCGGCGTTTCAATCCTTCATCACCGATACGCTCACGGCCGCGAAGGAAGTGGCAAGCGTCAAGACCGCGCTGGTGATTCGCGGCAGCAAACACGAACCCGGCGTTCCGCTTGGTGCGCAATAGTCACAGTTCGATGTCGCGTTTTCGCGTCTCCGGCAGGAAGATAAGCGTGACGAAGAAGCCGATGGCGGCAATGATCGTCGGGTACCACAGACCGGCATAAATATTGCCGGTGGCCACGACGATCGCATAAGCGATTACCGGCAGGAAGCCGCCGAACCATCCCACGCCGACATGGTAGGGAAACGACAGCGCGGTGTAGCGGACGCGGGTAGGAAAAAGTTCGACCAGAGCCGCGGCTTGCGGGCCGTAAAGCGCCGCCGCAGCCGTGATGAAGATGAGGAGCAGGCCCAGCGTGCGGGGAATGTCGATGGCGCGCGTGTCGGCCGACAGCGGATAGCCCGCTTCTGTCAACGCGCTTTTCAATTTCGCCGTGAACTTTGCTTTTTCGGCCGCGAAGCGTGCCGCATCGTTTCCGCGCCCGTCGGGGCTCGAAAGCACCAAAGCGCCGACCTCCACTTTCGCGCCGCTGCCCGGCGTCGTGCGTTCATTGCGATAGGGAATTCCCGCACCGGTTAGCGCGCCCTTGGCGACGTCGCACGACGACAGAAACTTCGTCTTGCCCACGGGATCGAACTGCAGCGAACAGTCCTGCGCCGGCGCGGCAACGACAACCGGAGCTTTCGCGGCAGCAGCAACGAGCGCCGGATTCGTCGCCTGTGCGAGCATCTGGAAGCCCGGCAGAAAGCTTACCGCCGCCAGTCCCAGACCAAACAGCATCACGGGCTTGCGGCCGATCCTGTCGGAAAGCCACGCGAAGAACATGTGCAGCGGGGCACTCGCGGCCGTAACCAGAAGGATCAGTGCGTTAACGGTTGCGCCCGGCACCTTGATCACGCCTTCGAGAAAAAATTGCGTGTAGAAATGCGCCGCATACCAGACGACGCCCGAGGCCATCAGCAGGCCGAAAAGGGCAATCAGCACGATTTTCAGGTTCGGCCAGCGAAAGAAGGATTCCGCGATGGGCGCATGCGAGCGCTCGCCAGATTCCTGCAGCCGCAGGAACATCGGCGATTCGGAAAGCTTCAATCGAATCCACAGCGAGAGCCCGAGCAGCACCGCGGAAACCAGAAACGGGATCCGCCACCCCCAGCTCTTGAACGCCACTTCGCCGAGGATCGTGCGGCAGGAAAGAATTACCACCAGCGCGAGGAAAAGTCCGAGTGTGGCGGAAGCTTGTATCCATCCTGTTGCGGCGCCGCGACGATTGGCCGATGCATGCTCGGCCACATAAATCGCCGCACCGCCATATTCGCCACCGATGGCGAATCCCTGCACCACGCGCAACGACACCAGCGCGTAAGGCGCCGCGATTCCGATCATGCCATAATCGGGAAGCAAGCCCACGGCGACCGTCGCAATCCCCATCACCGCGATGGTGACGAGAAAGGCGCGTTTGCGGCCCGCGCGGTCGCCGATACGGCCGAACACCAGCGCTCCGAAAGGGCGGACGGCAAAACCCGCCGCGAAAGTGAGGAGCGCGAAGATATAGCCCTGCGTCGCGCTTGCCCCGCTGTAGAAATGGGCGGCAATGATCGCGGTCAACGAACCGAAGATGAAAAAATCGTACCATTCGAAGACGGTGCCGGCGGCGGACGCCGCCACCACCAGCTTCATGGGGCTGCGTCCCGAGACCGTCTTTGCCGATATCACACCGTCCATTTGCGGCCCGCGCTTGCAATTTGGCTTAATAGTTTTTTCGGCTGCTGACGTCGAGTGCCGTTGCCCACAGCGACCGAACCTCGTCGAGCGATCGAGAAGGTCGCTGCAGGAATGTCAATGCTCTTTCTCGCACGAAGTTTTTGTCGTCCTCAGCTGTAAGATATTCTACCGGCGACTTGCCGTCGATGCGGGCAAGCAGAAGCGCCGGCACTATGTGCGCCGCGCGCGCCTCCAGCAGGGATGCGTCTTCCCAATTCGCGCCCGCGAGATAGCTCGCCTTCAGCGCGGAAAAGGATTGCAGATAGGCCTGGGTCCACCGCGGATGCCAGACGCATTTGAGCAGCAGATGATTAAGGCAAAACGCGAGGTCGAAGGCGGGATCGCCATAGGCGACCGTTTCGGCGTCGAGAAACACCGGACCATGGGGTCCGCACAGAATGTTCTTCGGACTCACATCGCCGTGCATGAGCGCGATCCGCGCCGTTTCGATCCCCGCTGCGATGTCCCGAATGGTTTTCGAGGCGCCGTCATGTCTGGTCGCGGCATGGAGCAGATAGGGTTCGATGCGAAGCGCATGAAACTGTTCGCGGTTGGCAAAGCGTTCAGCGATATCGGACCGGTTGGCCGTTTGGGCGTGGATGCGCGCCAGCGCGGCGCCGACGCGCGCCGCAAACTCCACCTCGACGCAGCCTAGCGCGAGTTGCGATTTCCACACCGGATACGAATCCGGCGGAAGAAATTCCATGACGAAAAGATGCCGTTCGCGATCCTCGCCCAGAATGCGCGGCACCCATTCCGGCTCGATCGCCGCGATCAGGCGCAGCCACGCCACTTCGCTGGCGGCGCGCCCGGCGGGCGCACGCCAATCGGCCGCGACACGCAGTTTCGCCAGCGCCCGCTTGACGCAGACCGGTCCGCTCGCGAGTTCAACGCGCCACACATCGCAGGAGACCCCGCCGCCCAGCGCAGCGAGCGACAGATGTTCGCCCCGCGCGAGCAACCCCAGCCCCTGTAACGCGGCGGCGATTTCCCCAACATCCTCGCCGGCCACCCGCCCGCTCATCTGGCCCGATCCCTGTTCTGGCGCCAATATGCAGTCCTCGCCTGCGATTCATCAACCGGGAAGCCGATGCCCCAACAGTTCAGCGATGCCGATGCCCTGGCGCAAGACATTCTTCGCCGTGTCGGGAACAAGGTTGTTCTCGCGTTGCCGCTCGGTCTCGGCAAGGCAAACAGGATCGCCAACGCGCTTTATGCCCGCGCCGCGGCGGACCGCTCGATATCGCTGCGAATCTTCACGGCGCTGACACTGGAGAAACCGCGCTACGCCAACACCCTGCAGCGCAGCTTTCTGGAGCCGGTGATCGAGCGGCTGTTCGGTGCGTGGCCGCCGCTCGCCTATGCGCACGCGCTGCGCAGCGGCACGCTACCCCCGAACATCGAAGTCAACGAGTTCTTTTTTCCCGCCGGCCAGTGGCTGAACGTGCCGCGGGCCCAGCAAAGCTACATCTCGACGAATTATAGCCATGCCGTTCGATCGGTGATGTCGCGCGGCATCAACGTCATCGCGCAACTGGTGGCAACGCGCACGCGCGGGGATGAAACGCGCTACAGTCTGAGCTGCAATACGGACCTGACGCTCGAACTGCTGAAAGCGCGGGACGAAGGCCGTGCGGATTTTTTGCTGGCGGGCGAAGTCAACGACGAGCTTCCTTTCATGATGGGAGAGGGCGATCTTTCCGCCGGGGCGTTCCATTCCGTTCTGCACGACGCCGCCGCGCCGTATCCCCTGTTTGCGCCTCCGAAGGAGCCGATCGACCTGGCGGAATACGCCGTTGGATTTCACGTCGCACGGATGATTGCCGATGGCGGCACTCTGCAGATCGGGATCGGCCAGGAAGGCGACGCCGCCTTTCACGCATTGATTCTGCGTCAGAAGGAGAATGCGATTTTTCGCGAGGCCGTTGGGCGTCTCGCGCCTGGCGATACCAGCGACGGATTCGGCGAACTGGATGCTTTCCGCGAGGGGCTCTATGCCGCGACCGAGATGTTTGCCGACGGGTTTCTAGCCCTGATCGACGCCGGTATCCTCAAACGCGAAGTGGACGGCGCCGTGCTGCACGCCGGTTTCTTTCTCGGACCGAGAAGCTTTTATCGCGCCCTCAATGCGCTCGACGACGCGGCGCGCGCCCGGCTGCGGATGACCGCGATCTCCTTCACCAACGCTCTCTATCATGACGAGGATGCAAAGCGTGCGGCGCGCACGAAGGCACGCTTCGTCAACAACACGATGATGGCGACGCTTCTGGGCGCGGCCGTTTCCGACGGCCTGGAGGACGGCCGCGTCGTCAGCGGCGTCGGCGGACAATATGATTTCGTGGCGCAGGCCTTCGCGCTGCAGGATGCGCGATCGATCCTGTGTCTGAAATCCACCCGGGACCGGCGCGGAAAAACGGCTTCGAACATCCGTTTCGGCTATGGCCATGAAACCATTCCCCGCCATCTGCGCGACGTGGTCGTGACCGAATACGGAATAGCCGATCTCAGGGACAAGCCGGATCATGAGGTAATCGCGGCCATGCTCGGCGTTGCGGATTCGCGCTTTCAACCCGGGCTGCTGCGGGCGGCAAAGAAGGCGGGAAAGATCGCGAAAGATTATGAGATTCCGGAAGGCTTCCGGAACAACACGCTCGCGCGAATCGAAAAGGCCCTGGGGCCGCTTCGCGCGCGCGGCTATCTGCCCGCGTTTCCCCTGGGAACGGATTTCGACGAAACGGAGCAGCGCCTGTTCCCGGCTCTTGAACTGCTGAATCGCCTACCGCCGCTCGGACTTGCGCGACTTGCAATGGAAGGCGTTTCAAACCGCAGTGACGAGGCACCTCTGCTCGCACGCATGAAGCTTGATGCGCCGCGCACCATGAAGGATCGTTTTTTTCGAAATCTTCTGCGCGCGGCGATTCGCCGGTCGAGCGCACCGGGCGCGGCCTGAAGCGCCTGCCCGGAATTAATGCTGGCGATACTCCTGCGTGCGGGTGGCGCGAAGGCCGGGCAGGCCGAATTGCTGGATGGCGTTTTGCCAGGAGCTGAATTCTTCCACCGTCAGCGCGTAGCGGTGACAAGCCTCTTCCAGCGTGAGAAGGCCGCCGCAAACGGCCGCAACGACTTCGGCTTTGCGCCGCGCGACCCAGCGATGCGTGTCGGCAGGAGGCAGATCCGCGCGGGTGAGGGGCGCGCCGTCCGGACCCGTTACATAGCTCGCCCTCATTCGACCGTCCTTGCCCATGTGACCTTCCCGATACAGTTACAAATGAACTACTTATGGAAACGCAATTCGTTCCGCGACAGATCGAGTCCTGGTAACGAAGGGGTTAGCGGGATTACCAGAATGCCCCCGGCTACCGCCGGGAAGGCATCTTTTGTTGATCGAATTCCGGCTTGCCGGGCGCCTCTTCCATGGGATTTAATGAGTGCCGGAGGGGCGACTTCCGTAATTTCAGAGGTCGCTCATGCGTCGTTATCTCATGCCGCTGCTCGCGTTGGGGCTCATCGCGGTCTCGTTGTCCGGATGCGTTGTCTATCCCGGCCGCGGCGGCGGATGGTGCTACTTCCATCCCTGGCGTTGCTAGAAAACCTAAAGGCTCTTCGCTGCCGCGCAGCGGAGGGCCTTTCCCTTTGCGGCGCATTTGACACCGGACCGCAAGCCGAGGACCGGCCGCGGGCTTCGTCGGAATGTTCATTGGGCGTTCATCGGCCGCTGATCAGCGTCTGACCCTCGACAGCGCCGGACTTCTCTGGAGGACCCGCATGCCCCTCGCAGGCGCCATTGCGGCGCATCGTTTCGGATTGGGCGCGCCCCAGGGGCAGCCGGGTCGCTTCGGTCTTTGCGCAATCGAGATAAGCGAGCGTCATCGCCATCGCTACGAAGTCAATGTCGGCTACGTGCGCCAACTCGCTGAGCACGGCTTTGTCGTCTCAGGCTGGTCTCCCGACGGCCGCCTGCCCGAAATCATGGAAATCACGGACCATCCCTGGTTCATCGGCGTGCAATTCCATCCCGAGCTGAAATCGCGTCCCCTCAGCCCCCATCCCTTGTTTGCATCGTTCATCGCGGCGGCGGTGCAGAATGAAAGGCTGCTTTAACCGCGGGTCGCCCTACACAGAGGCTGGATTTTCGATCGGCGCGGTGAGGTAGTCTCAGGTTCGTCTCGCGAAGTTGCTCCCCGGCAATCATCCTTCCGAATTCGCGAACTCTTCGACGCTCCTGTTCCCCGACCATCGCTTTTCGCGAAGCAGAGATGCAAAATTTTTGCTTGGGCACGCGTGGTAACCGGCAACGGCTTCGCCGGAAAGTTTCCCATCGCGCTCAGGCGTGACGGCGCAGCTGCATGGCCCCTTAGCTACCCGTTAACGCCTTGGGAAGATACTGCGAATTGTTCATATTCAGCGTTGCAAAGAGAAGCGATCATGCGGTGGAACGGCCATTCAGGAATACCGTCGCACCGCAACGCGTCGAGCAACATTGGAGGACACGAGCGTTCTGAGGAGATGCGTTCACCTTGCGGTCGGCACTGCGTCGATACCGTTGGCAGGCGGGACAGAGACTCTCGGGATCACCGCAGTTCTTATCAACGCCTGCCTTCCCTAGGATTGTCGGCGCCCAATCGTTCTATCGCGAGTCGGACTTCGGTGTTCGGCGCGATTCTTCTTTTCTCCCTCATCGTCCTCTTGACAAGCGCATCCGCTCAAACATTCAAGGGCCTCTACACGTTTTGCTCTGAGGCACGATGTTCGAATGGAAGCGCACCATCCGAACAGATGGTCCTGGATCAGGAAGGGAACCTATATGGCACGACCATTACAGGCGGAGCCAACGGCATTGGTGATCCTGCCGGCTTCGGCACCGTTTTCGAGTTGATACCCAGTTCCAAAAAAACCAAATGGAGACACAAAATTATCTACAGCTTCGGAGCACAGCCCAAATGCGCTGACGGCTGCTACCCGTATGGCGTTATCATGGATAATTTGGGCAATTTATACGGGACAACATTTACGAGCGACACTGGCCATGGCATTGCCTACAAGCTCGCTCCGAATGCGCGCCGCACCCAATGGACTCTCTCCGTCCTTCACGACTTTTGCGAACTGCAGGGTTGTGCCGATGGATCCGGACCGATAGGTCGACTGACCTATGCGGGTGCATCCAGTGGCGCCTTCTATGATGGAAATTCGCCGCTTTATGGCACGACCGGGGTAGGAGGAAGCGGAAAGCACTGTGACTGGAGCAGCGGATGCGGCACCGCGTTCGAACTGGTGCCGGTGGGAGCCGGTTGGCAGCAAACAGTAATATACGATTTCTGTTCCAAGGAAAATTGCGTAGACGGGTATTGGCCATCAGGCGGATTGGCGGAGGACGCGTCGGGGAATTTGTACGGAACGACGACTTGCGGCGGTCGTCACGGGGCCAGCACCTGCGCAACCAGTTCCGTTGGAGGAACGCTGTTTGAACTCGAGGCGGCCGGCGCCGCTCCGTGGGTTGAAACAGTCCTGCATAGTTTTTGTGCAAAAGCCGGATGTACGGACGGTCAATTTCCTGGAATGTCCGTCATCACCGAATCGGACGGGCGGCTTTTTGGTACTACTCGATTGGGCGGGCAACCATGCTCGACCTCCATGGGCACGTGTGGTGTCGCATTTGAATTTGGCTCGGGCAGCCCGTCCAAATACACCGATCTATATGACTTCTGCAGTTTAGCCGATTGCGCCGATGGTTTCTATCCGAATGCCGCCATGAACGTGGGAGCTCTTGGAGTTCTGTTCGGGACAACTTACTACGGCGGAGGTCACGATATTGATCAGAACGGGGTTGGTGGAGGTACAGTTTTTTCGCTGAACGGCGGACTTCATGTGCTTTATAGCTTCTGCGCGCAATCCAATTGCGCCGACGGGGCTTATCCTTCCTCATTAGTCATGGACGGGGCTGGAAATCTGTTCGGCACGACAATCTCGGGTGGCAACTTTTACGGAGGAGGCACAGTTTTCGAGGTCACACCCTAAGGGTTAGGCGAGCCGCTCGCCCCGGCAGAGACGCAATTGAAATTGACCTTGCCGCCATAAAGGTAGGAGCCGTCCACAAGATCGGCGTGGCCGTACGCATCGACCGTGTCGAAGTTCCCGCTGCTATCGGCGATCAGGCCCATATTGTGAATCGCACAGCCGCCCGTCGCGCCGGCCGTGTTGTCCATCTCAAGCAGCGCATTGCCGGTGAACGCCCCCGAGATATTGTTCGCCGTGATCATGAAAAGCCGCAGCTCCAACCCAGTTTTGCTGACACCGCTACGTGGCGCGCCCGACGCTGCCCGACTTCACGTTCCGCAAAATGTCTGGTGTACGATTTCTTCCGGGCGTGGCGGATTGGCGTAATGCGCGAGCGCGGAGCGGTCGATACAGGGGGTCGACAGCACGCTCAGCAATTCTTCGAAGGGCGAAAAATCGCTGTGCTGCTCCGCCGCCTGGATTGCCGCTTCGACCCGGTGATTGCGCGGAATGAAGGCGGGATTGACGCCGCGCATGGCAGCGCCGCACGCGGCGGGTGAGCGTTCTTCCAAGGCAAGACGGGCGCGCCAGCGGCACGCCCATTCATTGAAGGCCGCGGAATCGTCGAACAGGCCGCGGATGGCCTCGTCCGCCTCTGCACCGAAAGCCGCGCAATCGCAGAGCCTGCGAAAGACCAGGGTGAAATCGGCGTTGTTCGCGGCCATGCGTTCGAGAAGATCCAGCGCCAGCGTTTTGTCGGCCTCGTGTTCCCGCACCAGTCCGAGCTTGCGGCGCAAACCGGCGAGCCATGTCATCTCGAACCGGTCGGGGAAGGCGTCGATCGCTTTCTGCGCCGCCTCCACCGCGCCTGTTTCGTCGGCGCCGATCAGCGGCAGCAATGTCCGCGCGAACCGCGCCAGGTTCCACTGCGCGATGCGCGGCTGGTTGGCGTAAGCGTAGCGGCCCGCATGGTCGATCGACGAAAAGATGGTTGCAGGGCTGTAGATGTCCATGAAGGCGCAGGGGCCATAATCGATGGTTTCGCACGCAATCGACATGTTGTCGGTGTTCATCACCCCGTGAATGAAGCCGACCAGCATCCAGCCGGCAACGAGCGCCGCCGTCCCGGCGACCACGGATTCGAGGAGCGCGACATAAGGCTGCGGCGACTCCAACGCCTCGGGGTAGAGCCGCGCGATTGCATAATCGGCCAGTGCGCGAACGCCGTCGGTGTCGCCGCGGCCGGCGAAGAACTCGAAGGTGCCGACCCGGATGTGGCTGCGCGAAACGCGGGTGAGCACGGCGCCGGGCAATAGGCCCTGACGCATGATCCGTTCGCCGGTGGTCACGGCGGCCAGCGAGCGGGTGGTCGCGATGCCCAGCGCCGCCATCGCCTCGCTGACGATATATTCGCGCAGGACCGGCCCCAGTGCCGCGCGGCCGTCGCCATTGCGCGAGAACGGGGTGCGGCCCGAGCCTTTGAGCTGGATATCGCGGCGCACGCCCTCGCGGTCGATCACCTCGCCGAGCAACAGGGCGCGGCCGTCGCCCAGTTGCGGCACCCAATGGCCGAATTGATGTCCGGCATAGGCCATCGCCAGCGGGTCGGCGCCTTGCGGCAGGCGATTGCCGGCCAGAACCTCCACGCCTTCCGGCGAGGCAAGCCTGTCGGGATCGAGCACGAGCTGCCGCGCCAGTTTTTCATTCAGCCGTACGAGGCGCGGCGCGGAAACGGGGCCGGGAGGCTGTCGCGCAAAGAATTTCTCCGGCAAGCGCGCATAGGAATTGTCGAATGCGAACAGCGCAGCGCCGCGCTCGGGCATTTGGGGCGCAAGGTCAGGCGTGGAGTTCCCGGTCATCGCCGTGATGATAGCCGAGTTCGGCAGTTAGTGTTTTGCGATGTTTTTCGGGGAAACGCGGCGCGCCCGCGGGCGAGAATGTTTGTACCTTGCGGAAAACAGGGAACCGGATTTCGCCCGCATTTGCGCAAACGTCGGGAGCGGCGATAGAAACGGGCCATGATCAACGCCCCCAACGCCGTCGTCAAAGTGGGTTCCGTCGCGCTCGGCAATGCGCAGAAACTCGCCATCATCGCCGGGCCCTGCCAGCTCGAAAGCCGGGCGCATGCGCTGGAAATGGCGTCGGCGCTGAAGGAAATCGCCGCCAAGGCCGGCGTCGGGCTGATCTACAAGACGAGCTTCGACAAGGCCAACCGTACCAGCGCGCGCACCGAACGCGGCATGGGGCTGGAACGCGCGTTGCCCATCTTCGCCGAAATCCGCGAAAGCCTGGGCGTGCCCGTGCTCACCGACGTGCACGAACGCGAACAATGCGTGCTGCTGGCGCAGGCCGTCGACGTGTTGCAGATTCCGGCCTTTCTCTGCCGCCAGACCGATCTCCTGGTCGAAGCCGCGAAGACGGGCCGGGTCGTCAATGTCAAGAAGGGCCAGTTCCTCGCGCCCTGGGACATGAAAAACGTCATCGGCAAGATCACCGGTGCGGGCAACCCCAACGTGCTGGTGACGGAGCGGGGCGCGAGCTTCGGCTATAATACGCTGGTCTCCGATTTCCGCGTGCTGCCGATCATGGCGCGGTTCGGCGCGCCTGTCGTGTTCGACGCGACGCATTCGGTGCAGCAGCCGGGCGGCCAGGGCGAAACGTCAGGCGGCGAGCGGGAAATGGTGCCCTACCTCGCCCGCGCCGCCGTGGCCGTGGGTTGCGCGGCCGTGTTCATGGAAACCCATCAGGATCCGGACCACGCACCGTCCGACGGTCCGACCATGCTCAGGCTGCGCGATGTGCCGGCGCTGCTCTGCGATTTGGTGGAAATCGACCGCATCGCCAAGAAGCGGGCGAATTAGGCAGGCCCCAAACCGGGCCAGTTCATCACGATGCCGACGACTGCAAGCACCAGCAGAACGATCTGCGCCAGCGCCGCGATGCCAAATCCCGTGCTGCGCTTGCCAGGATCGGCGGCATAGGCCTGCATGTAGATGTACCGGCCCACGATCCACAGAACGCCGAACACCGCGGGCAGCCACCAGACAGCAGGAAATCGAATGGAGAAGTACAAGGTCGCAAGCCACAGCGCCGGCAGGAATACCGGCATTGCTTCCAGCGTGTTCATCTGTATGCGATAGGCCCGATCGAACTCGGGATGGCCGACAACGGCCGGAGCAACGATGTTGTGCCGGGTGCGCATCGTGCCGACACGAACGGCCGTCATCATGTAAAGAATGATAGCGAGAATCGTGACAATCGCTGCCAGCGGCATCGCAGAGATGGCGGACATGGTTTTCCCCTTCAGGACGGCGGCTGATTCGCGCCGACAACAGGGGAAGTCTAGCAAATTTTGCGAAAGGACGAACCTGGGTGGCTAAGCCGGCGCCGCGGCTACGGAGAGTTCCGTTGCTTGCTGGCCGCAGCGTCATCTTCTAGAAGCGCCCGGTGGGGCAATCTCCCGGAGAAACCGAATGACCGCTATCGTCGATATCAGCGCGCGCGAAATTCTGGACAGCCGCGGCAATCCGACGGTCGAGGTGGACGTCCGTCTGGAGGATGGATCGTTCGGTCGCGCGGCGGTGCCGTCCGGCGCCTCGACGGGAGCCCATGAGGCGGTCGAGCTGCGCGATGGCGACGCGCGATATGGCGGCAAAGGCGTTCGCAAGGCAGTTGCTGCCGTCAACACCGAGATTTTCGACAGCCTCGCAGGGATGGAAGCGGAAGATCAGAGCCGCCTGGACGAATTGATATGCAGGCTGGACGGAACCGCCGACAAGTCGCGGCTGGGCGCCAATGCGATCTTGGGTGTCTCGCTGGCGATAGCGAAGGCGGCCGCCGACGCCGCGGCGCTTCCGCTTTATCGCTACGTGGGGGGAGCGCTCGCCCGCACCCTGCCGGTGCCGCAGATGAATATCCTCAATGGCGGCGTGCATGCCGACAACGCCATCGACTTCCAGGAATTCATGATCATGCCGGTGGGCGCAGAGAATTTCAGCGAAGCGCTGCGCATGGGCGCGGAGGTTTTCCACTCGCTGAAGAGGGCCCTGAAAGACACGGGCTACAACACCAATGTGGGCGACGAGGGCGGCTTCGCGCCTGCTCTCAAGAGTGCCGACGAAGCCCTTGGTTTTGTTATGCGGGCCATCGAGCAGGCCGGCTACCGGCCGCAGGAGGATGTCTGTCTGGCACTCGATCCCGCCTCGACGGAATTCTTCAAGAACGGCCGCTATGTGCTGGAAGGCGAGGGCCGCACGCTCGATCCGACCGCGATGGTGCGCGTTTACGAAGAGCTTTGCGGACGCTATCCGATCGTCTCGATCGAAGACGGCCTGGCGGAGGACGATTGGCAGGGCTGGGCTGCCCTCACAGAGGCCCTGGGGAACAGGGTTCAACTGGTCGGCGACGACATCTTTGTTACCAATGTGCAGCGGCTGAACCGCGGTATTGCCGAGCGCGTCGCCAACGCCATTCTCATAAAAGTCAATCAGGTCGGAACATTGACCGAGACTCTTGAGGCCGTGCATACGGCGCAGTTCGCAGGCTGGGTTGCCGTGATGTCCCACCGTTCCGGCGAAACCGAGGATACGACCATAGCCGATCTCGCGGTCGCGACGAATTGCGGGCAGATCAAGACGGGTTCGCTCGCCCGTTCCGATCGCCTCGCCAAGTACAACCAGCTCCTGCGCATCCAGGAACAGCTCGGGGATCAGGCAAAATATGCCGGGCGCACGGTTCTGCGCGGCTGAGCAGGAATTTATCTTGACGGTAGAATTCCGTGTGTGATTCGTTGGCCATATGCGAATCAGACGCAGCGTGACACGCTTTTTTGGCGCTCTTGTGATACCGGCTATCTGTACCGCCGCGGTGCTCTATTTCGGCTATTATTTTATCTGGGGGACGCGCGGCGTGCTGGAGCTTACAGCCGCCCAGGCGAAGCTTGCTTTGGCGCAACAGCAGCTCGCCGACGTCGAGCAGGACAATGCGAGGCTCAAGCACCGCATCGAACTGTTGGGATCGGAAGATCCCGACATCATCGAAGAGATTGCGCGCGATCAATTGCTGGGAACCACGCCAGGGCAGATTGCCGTCCCGCGGGACAAGCGATAGCGGCACAAACGGCAGTCGGGGCAGCCGGCGCAGTGCCGCGCTTGCCAAATGCCGGTGCCCTTGCCACAAACGCCGCCCAGGTTCAGAACCGCCGCAACGAGGAAATCGGCAATGGCCGAGCCCGCGCAGACCATCCCTTTCGAACAACCGGCCAGTCCGGTGGATGCGGCGCTGGCTAAAAAACTCTATGCCGACATGCTTCTCATCCGGCGCTTCGAGGAAAAGGCGGGCCAGCTCTATGGCATGGGGCTCGTAGGAGGGTTTTGCCACCTGTATATCGGCCAAGAAGCGGTTGTCGTCGGAATGCAGGCCGCATTGGAACCGGGCGACCAGGTCATTACCGCCTATCGCGACCACGGCCACATGCTTGCCACAGGTATGGACCCCAAAGGCGTCATGGCCGAACTCACGGGCCGCGCCGCCGGCTACTCCAAAGGCAAGGGCGGTTCGATGCACATGTTCAGCCGCGAGAAGAATTTTTTTGGCGGCCACGGTATCGTCGGCGCGCAGGTTCCCATCGGCACCGGTCTCGCTTTCTCGAACAAATACCGAAAGAACGGCGCCGTCACGCTCACCTATTTCGGCGACGGCGCCGCCAATCAGGGCCAGGTGTACGAGTCTTTCAATATGGCGGAGCTCTGGAAACTGCCTGTCGTCTACGTCATCGAAAACAACCAGTACGCGATGGGAACCAGTGTCGAGCGTTCGAGCGCCCAGGCGCAGCTCTCCAGACGGGGCGTCTCGTTCAACATTCCAGGGGTGGAAGTGGACGGCATGGACGTGGAGGCCGTTCATGCGGCGGGGAAGAAGGCCGTGGGCTGGTGCCGTTCCGGCAAAGGGCCGACCATCCTGGAGCTCAAGACCTACCGCTATCGCGGTCACTCGATGTCGGATCCGGCCAAATATCGCACCAGGGAAGAAGTACAGAGCATCCGCGAGAAGCGCGATCCGATCGAACACTATGGCCAGAAATTGATCGAGCGGGGCATCGCGAGCGAAGACGAGCTGAAAGCGATCGACAAGCAGACACGCCAGACCGTCAACATGGCCGGCGAATTTGCGACCGAAAGCGCGGAGCCGTTGCCTGGGGAGCTTTACACGGACGTGTTCGCCTAGATGTCCACCCAGATCCTCATGCCCGCGCTGTCGCCGACGATGGAGGAGGGCAAGCTTGCCAAATGGCTGGTGAAGGAAGGCGACGCGGTGCGTTCCGGCGACATCCTTGCCGAGATCGAGACCGACAAGGCAACGATGGAATTCGAGGCGGTGGATGAAGGGCGTATCGGCAAACTCCTTGTCCCGGAAGGCGCCGAAGGCGTCAAGGTCAACCAGCCGATTGCCGTGCTGGTCCAAGACAATGAAGAGGCCCCTGCAGCGACGGCGGTGAGCGCGAAAGCACCGCGTGCGGAAGAGAAGACTCCGGGAAGCTCGGAGGATCAACGAACCAAACCATCAACGGCGCATGAGAACGCCCGCGCTCCCGCTGGACCCGTTCTGGCGGAGCCCGAGGTCCCGCAAGGCACCACATTCACCACCATGACGGTGCGCGAAGCGCTGCGTGATGCAATGGCGGAAGAAATGCGCCGCGATCCCGCCGTCTTCCTGATGGGAGAGGAAGTCGCGCAGTACCAGGGCGCCTACAAAGTGAGCCAGGGACTGCTCGAGGAATTCGGGCCGGAGCGGGTGATCGACACGCCCATCACGGAACAGGGCTTTGCGGGTTTGGGTATCGGCGCGGGGTTTTCCGGCCTGCGTCCCATTGTCGAATTCATGACGATGAATTTCGCCATGCAGGCGATGGACCAGTTGATCAATTCCGCTGCCAAGACGCGGTACATGTCGGGCGGCCAGATGAATTGTCCGATCGTCTTTCGCGGTCCCAACGGAGCCGCGGCACGGGTCGCGGCCCAGCACAGCCAGGATTACAGTGCCTGGTATGCGCATGTTCCGGGCCTGAAAGTGATCGCCCCCTACTTTGCCGCCGACGCCAAGGGATTGCTCAAAGCGGCGATCCGCGATCCCAATCCGGTGATTTTTCTGGAGAACGAAATCGTCTATGGACGTTCCTTTCCGGTTCCAAAGCTCGAAGATTATGTGGTGCCCATCGGCAACGCGCGCATCGTCAAGGCCGGCACGCACGTAACCCTGGTGGCGCATTCCATCTGCGTGGGCCTCATCATTGAGGCGGCCGAGAAACTGGCGGCGGAAGGCATCGATGCGGAATTGATCGATCTTCGCACCCTGCGGCCGCTGGATATCGATGCCGTGCTCGAATCCGTGTGCCGGACAAATCGAATCGTGACCGTGGAGCAGGGATGGCCCATTTGCTCCATTGGCTCGGAAATCGCATCGCAGGTGGTGGAGAAGGCGTTCGACTTCCTGGACGCGCCGCCCATAAAGGTAACGGGCAAGGACGTGCCGATGCCCTATGCGGCCAATCTCGAAAAACTCGCGCTACCGACGGTGGAAGACGTGATCGCGGCGACGAAAACCGTCTGCTATCGGGAGTAGAGATGGCGAAGAATTCTCGCAAATCGTCGATGGCCTGGAAGCAGGGCGGCTGTCATTGCGGCGCGGTGAAGTTTGAAGTGAAGGCGCCCGATGAGATCGAGTTGCTCGACTGCAATTGCTCGATCTGTCACATGACCGGTTATCGGCACTTCATCGTTGCCAAATCCGGTTTTCGACTGCTGCAGGGCAAGGCAAAACTGGCGTCCTACAAATTCAACACGGGCACGGCGACGCATCGATTCTGCAAGGTCTGCGGCGTCAAACCTTTCTACATCCCGCGTTCGCATCCCGACGGCTACAGCGTCAATTTCCGCTGCCTGAATGCAGAGGATTTTCATTCCGTGCTGACCACCGATTTCGACGGGCGCAATTGGGAACGGCATATCGAGGAGCTCGCGCCGGCCGGGCGCGGAGCCTGAGCATGTCCACCCAGATCCTCATGCCCGCGCTGTCGCCGACGATGGAGGAGGGCAAACTTGCCCGATGGCTGGTGAAGGAAGGCGACGCGGTACGTTCCGGCGACATCCTTGCCGAGATCGAGACCGACAAGGCGACGATGGAATTCGAGGCGGTGGACGAAGGGCGCATCGGCAAACTCCTGGTCCCGGAAGGTACTGAAGGCGTCAAGGTCAACCAGCCGATTGCCGTGCTGGTCGGAGAAGGTGAAAGCACCGCGAATGTCGACATTGCGTCGGCCATGCAGTCCATCAAGCAGGCGGTATCGCAGGAAGCAACGCAACCGCCGGCAAAGTCATCGGCTTCAAAGACCGCCGCGGGCAATGGCAAGATGGCCGCAGCGGACACGCAAGTCACTGGCCGGGCCGGTGCGTCGGCAAACGTCGGCGCGTCTGCCGAACGACCGGAATCGACAAAGGTCCAACCCGCCGGTCAGCGTGTATTTGCATCGCCTCTGGCGAGGCGACTGGCGCAACGGGGCGGTATCGATATCGCGGCGATCGAGGGCTCGGGTCCGCGCGGTCGTATCGTCAAGGCGGATATCGATGCCGCAGGAAAATCGGCTGTTCCGGCGAGACAATCCGCTGCGCCGCCGCAGCAGGCGTCGCCTGCGCTTTCCGGCATCGCGCCGCTTCCCGATGCGCGGCTTTTTTACCGTCCGGAGGACTACGAAGAAATTCCGCACGATTCGATGCGCAAGTCGATCGCGCGCAGACTGAGTTCGGCGAAAACGCTTATTCCGCATTTTTACCTGACGGTCGATTGCCGGATCGACGAGCTTGCGGGTTTGCGTGGCCGGCTGAACGAGCGCGCGCCGAAAGGCGAAGGCGCCTACAAGCTGTCCGTCAACGATTTCTTGGTGAAGGCCGCCGCGCTCGCCTTGATGCGCGTGCCCGCGGTCAACGCAAGCTGGACCGAGACGGCCATGCTTCGCCACAGGCACGCCGATGTCGGCGTGGCCGTGGCGCTCGATTTTGGCCTCATCACGCCGATCGTTTTCCGGGCCGAAGAGAAGGGCCTTGTGGCAATTTCGAAAGAGGTGAAAGCGCTGGCCGAACGTGCGCGGTCCAGGAAGCTCAAACCCGCCGAATATGAAGGCGGGGGCTTCGCGATTTCCAATCTCGGCATGTTCGGGATCAAGCAGTTTACGGGAGTGATCAATCCACCGCACGCAGCCATTCTGGCTGTGGGCGCGGGCGAGAAGCGTCCGGTTGTCCGTGAGGGAAAGGTCGAAGTGGCGACGCTCATGACCGTCACCATGTCCTGCGATCACCGTGTCATCGACGGCGCCACCGGCGCGCGCTTTCTCGACGCCTTCAAACAATTCGTCGAAGAACCGGCAGCGATGCTGCTATAGCGTTCGAACAATGTCGGACGATTTCGGAACGATAGCGGAACTGGGCGGTGCGGCGGCAATCGAACTGGTAGCGTCGGCACTCGTCGATCATGGCGCCCATGCCGCCAAATGCCCGAATTGCGGGGCGCCGGTGATTGCAGCGTATTGCGCGGTCTGCGGCCAGGAGCGCAACACGAACCGGCGCTCCGTTCGCGGATTGGTCGGCGAGTTCGTCCGGGAAATTACCAGTTTCGACAGCCGCATTCTGCGCACCTCCGTCGCGCTCGTGGTGCGGCCGGGCGAACTGTCTCTTGCGTTTCGGGAGGGCAGGACCCGGCGCTATGTGCCGGCCCTGCGGCTCTATCTCTTTGTGTCTCTGATTTTCTTTCTCGTATTGGACGCGACAAATGTCGCGATCATGCAGTTCGAGCTGGTGACGGCGCCGGAAAGGATTGTGACCAATGCGAACGGACAAAGTTTCGCGATCGCGGGGGAAACAGGCGCGCGGATTCCGATCTCGGCGAAAAAGGCGAAAGAGCCGGGCCCGCATTACAACGTTTCATCGAGAACGCATTTTTTCGAGCGCATCGGTTCGGTCCGGAGCAGCCTTCCGGCAAACGCGCGGGCGAAGCTGGCCGATGACATGAAGCGCGCCGGATCAACGAAAGCGGATGGAGGCTGGGGCGTGTGGATCAAAACACATGTCGGCCACGACATCGACACGCTCATGGTGGACCCCGCGGCGGTGAACCGCCCGCTGACGGAATGGATTCCGCGGGTGCTGTTCATCCTGTTGCCGTTATTCGCGTTGCTGCTGGCCGTCTTCTACTGGCGCCAGCGCAAACAGTTCTATTTTGTCGACCACCTCGTGTTCTCGCTCAACATGCACAGCTTTGTGTTCGTGGCGATTCTGGTCGCGGTCGGGTTGGCGCAGCTGTGGCCCAAAACACTTACGTGGTGGCTGGCTCTGTCGGCCATCGGCCTCTATCTCTTGCTCGCCATGAAGAGATTCTATCACCAGAACTGGTTCTGGACCGGCGTCAAATTCGCGACCGTTTCGTTTATCTATTCCGTGTTCTTCCTGTCGCCCGCGGTTGCGGCGATCGTTGTCCTCACCCTGTTGAACGTCTAGCGGAGTCCGGCAATGGCCGAAACATTCGATGTGATTGTGGTTGGCAGCGGCCCGGCGGGATATGTTTGCGCCATTCGCGCCGCGCAGTTGGGCCTGAAAACGGCCATCGTGGAGCGCGACAGACTGGGCGGTATCTGCCTCAACTGGGGTTGCATTCCCACCAAGGCCCTCCTGCGCTCCTCCGAAATCTGGCACCTGATGCATCGTCTGGGCGAATTCGGATTTTCCGCGGACAATATCCGATTCGATTTTGCAAAGATCGTCGAGCGCTCGCGGAAAGTCTCCGCGCAGCTCTCGAACGGCGTTGCGTTCCTGATGCGCAAGCACAAAATCACCGTGATCGCGGGCGACGCGAAGCTTGCGGGCGGGGGAAAAATCGACGTCACCTCGGAAGGCAAGACAACCCAATTTTCCGCGAAGAGTATCGTGCTCGCGACCGGAGCACGCGCGCGTACGCTTCCCGGCCTCGAGCCCGACGGCGAGCTTGTCTGGACTTACATGCACGCGATGGTCCCCAAAGCGTTTCCAAAATCGCTGCTTGTCGTGGGCTCCGGCGCCATCGGAATCGAGTTTGCAAGCTTCTACCGTACGCTCGGCAGCGAAGTCACGGTCGTCGAAGTCCTCGACCGCATACTTCCGGTCGAGGATGGGGAGATCTCGCAGTTGGCGACCAGGGCGTTCACCAAGCAGGGCATGAAAATCAAAACGGCAACGACGGTCACGAAGCTGGAAAAAGGAAAGGACAATGTCACCGCGACACTCAAGACCCGGGACGGCAAGACGGAAACATTGATCACAGACCGCGTGATCCTTGCGATCGGTATCGTCGGCAACGTCGAAAATATCGGTTTGGAGCAGGCGGGTGTGAAGGTTGAAAAAACCCATGTGATGACGAACCAATGGGGAGAAACGGGTGTGGCCGGCATTTTTGCCGTCGGCGATCTCGTGGGCCCACCCTGGCTCGCGCACAAGGGCATGCATGAAGGTGTCATCGTCGCCGAGCGGATCGCCGGCGTGAAGGGTGTACATCCCCTGGACACATCCAAAGTGCCGGGCTGCACCTATAGCTGGCCGCAGATCGCAAGCGTCGGTTACACCGAAGCGAGCGCGAAAGCGTCCGGCCGCAAGATCAAGGTCGGGCGGTTTCCGTTCATCGGCAACGGCAAGGCGATTGCGCTCGGCGATTCCGAAGGTCTGGTCAAGACGGTCTTCGATACAGATACGGGCGAGCTTCTCGGGGCACACATGATTGGCGCCGAAGTCACCGAGCTGATCCAGGGCTATGCCATCGCGCGCACGCTGGAGGCGACGGACGCCGATCTCGCCGCGACGATATTTCCCCATCCGACGCTGTCCGAGATGATGCACGAATCGGTGCTCGAGGCGGACAAGCGCGCTCTGCATATCTGATTTGCCCCGATACGAACGCCCAGGTTTGGGGTTCGAGCCTGTCCGGCAAAATCATTTGCCCAAAAGGAGCCGATCGATTCTGGCAGCGACGTCCGCGGTTTGATCCGTCGCCATCGCCACGAATCTCGCGCGGCCGTTGCGGTCGAAGAAGAAGACGGAGTCCGAGTGCATCACGGCATAAGGCCGGCCGGGCGAAGCCGGAGTGACGGCATAGATGACGCGATACCGTCGCGTGAGTGCGGCTATCGCATCGTCGCTGCCGCGAAGTCCGTCGATCTCGGGCGCAAAGGCCTCGACGTAGGACTTGAGAACCGGCACCGTGTCGCGCGCGGGATCGACGCTGACAAAAAGCACGCGCACGTCATTGGCGGCGTTGCCCAAACGTTGAAGGACCGCCGCAAGATTGGCAAGCGTCGCCGGGCATTCGTCCGGACAATGCGTATAGCCGAAATAGAGAATCGCGACTTTGCCCCGATAATTGTCCGCGCTCACGCGTTCCCCGTCATTCGCGCGCGCCATGCGAAACGCGAGCGAAGGCATGACGCCTGTAATATCGGTTATCTGTGATCGCGAGGACAACCCGCAGGAAGCGCCCCCCAACGCAAGCAACAGCGCAAGCAGGGCCGCGATGGGTTGGCTGTCTCTTCGGAACATAAGGGGCCTTAGCACACGGCGAGAGTAGGGCCGCGGTACGTAGTTGCGACCAATCGCCCCGAGGGATCGAAGGAGCGCGAGATTATAACAGGGACATGAAAATTCGATCGGTTTCATGACCGCTGCCACGGCGATAGATTTCCCTGTCCGCACCAGCCGCCGGGAGTGGCTGGGCTATGGCTGCCTGCTGCTGCTCGGCGCATGCCTCGATCTCGTCTGTCGGTTTTTTCCGGCGCGGCTTCCCTTCTGGATGCCTTGGGAATTCTCCTGGCCGGAATATCTCGTCACCGCTCTGGCGCTTGGCTGGTTTGTTATGGGTTTGAGGCGTTTGCCGCGCAGCGCCCATCCGCCGCTGTGGCGGACGATTTCATTTTTGCTGGGCGTCGGCCTGACCTATGCCGTTTTGCAGACGCATATCGATTACTACGCGCAGCACATGTTCTTCGTGCATCGGGCGCAACACTTCGTGCTGCATCATCTGGGCGCCTTTCTGATCGCGCTTGGCGCCTCGGGGCCGGTTCTTTGGGCCGGAATGCCCGACTTCGCGAAATTGACGTTCGGCAGCCGGCCGGTACGTGCCGCGGTGGATGTCATTCAGCATCCGGTGGTGGCGCCGGTGCTGTTCGTGGGGCTGATTTATTTGTGGCTGATCCCGCAATTTCATACCCGCGTGATGCTCGATGCCAACCTTTATGGCTTCATGAACGCAAGCATGGCTGCGGACGGGATATTCTTCTGGTGCCTGATTCTGGACTGGCGTCCCAAGCCGCCGGCCCGCCTCGCCAGCGGCTGGCGCGCGTTGCTGGTGATCGCGGTCGAGCCGTTGCAGATGGTGCTGGGCGCCATTCTTTCGCTGTCGGGCAAAGACTATTATCCCGTGTACCGGATTTGCGGCCGCGTCTGGGACATTGCGGCCCTGAGCGATCAGCACTATGGCGGGCTGATTATCTGGCTGCCCAGCACCCTGACCAGTTTTGCAGGCATGATCGTGGTGCTCGCCACCATGCGCATCAACGAGGAAAGGGCCGAATATGAAAAGGGAAATTGAAACGGCGATCGTTGCCGCGGGTCTGCTGTGCTCGTCCCCCGCGGTTGCGGCGCAGGTGAAGGTATCGAATGCATGGTTTAGGGCACTTCCGTCCGGCCTGCCGGCGGGAGGCTATTTCAGCCTCCACAATGAGGGGGCGGAGGTTCGGCTGACGGGGGCGCGGTCGGCCGCCTGCGGCATGCTCATGCTTCACAAGAGCGCGGTCGCCAGTGGCATGGCGGAGATGATGGCGGTCGCGAGCGTGGATGTACCGGCGGGCGGAGACATCGCCTTCTCGCCCGGCGGTTATCATCTGATGTGTACGGGGCCGACGCCGGCGATGGCGCCCGGCGGCCACGTTCCCGTTATGCTCACATTCAATGACGGTACATCGACGAATGTCGTGTTCGCCGTCAGGAACGCGAACGGCAAGTGAGACCGCAAGGCCGCGCCGGGGGATGATAGCGAGGTCAGTATCCGATCGCTTCGCCGTCCTTGCGCATCTCCGAAGCGCCCCAGTAGACGCGGTTTTTCGCGTCCCACATGATGGCCTGATAGCCGCCGAAATTGCCGCTGCCGGGTGCGATCGTATAGCCGCGGCGGGCGAGTTCGGCCTTAACGTCGGATGAAAAGCCCGACTCCATCTCGACGGTGCCGATACCGGTCGATGGCTCGCCCGTCGGCTCGGCATTGCCGAAATGGTGCCAGCGCGCCGCGTCGTCGGCTTCCTGCACATTCATGCCGAAATCGATGATGTCGGTGAGAACCTGAACGTGTCCCTGTGGCTGCATGTCTCCGCCCATCAAACCGAAGGCGAGAAACGGCTCTCCTTTCTTCATCACGAATCCAGGAATGATGGTGTGGAAGGGACGCTTGCCGGGCGCGTAAACATTCGCCGCATTTTTATCGAGAGAAAACAGCTCGCCGCGATCCTGAAACATAAAACCAAGACGATCGGCGACCAGCCCCGAGCCCATGCCCCGATAGTTGGACTGGATCAGCGAGACCATCATGCCGTCTTTGTCGGCCGTGGTCAGGTAGATGGTGTCGCCGTCCTTCAGCCGCGGATCGCCGGGCCCGATGTTCGGATTGGCATGGCCAAGATCGATCAGCTTTCGCCGCTCGTCGGCATAGCTGTCGGAAAGAAGGCCTTTAATGGGGACTTTCGCAAATGCGGGATCCGCGTACCACTTCGCGAGGTCTTCATACGCCAGCCGTTTGGCCTCAAGCATCGCCGTGAGGGTGTCGGCGGAGCCCGCGCCCATCTTCTGCAGGTCGTAACCCTTGAGAATCTGTAGCATCTGCAACGCCGCCGCGCCCTGACCGTTGGGCGGCAGCTCGAAAACGTCATATCCGCGATAGTTCACCGACAGCGGCGTCACCCATTCGCCGCGATGGGCGGCAAAATCTTCGTATCGCAGGTCGCCGCCGATGCGCTTGAAATAAGCATCCATCGTGCGTGCAATCTCGCCCTTGTAAAACGCGTCGCGCCCGCGATCGGCGAGGATTGAAAGGGTGTGGGCAAGATCGGGATTGCGGAAAACGTCGCCTTCGGCCGGCGTGTGACCGTTGACGAGATAGGTCGCGCGCGCGTTGTCGGACTCTTCGATCAGCGCACGGTTCTTCTCGAACGCCGCCATGTTCGCTTTCCAGTAATGCGCGACCAGCTGCGTCACGGGAAAGCCGTTCGTTGCGTAACCGATGGCCGGCGCGAGGTCCTCGGCCATCGGCAGCTTGCCGAACTTGTCGTGCAACGCGAACCAGGCATCCACTGTCCCCGGCACGGTGACCGGCAGGGAACCCAGCGGCGGGATATGGGCCTGATCCGGTTTGCCGGCCTTTTTCCAGGCGGCAACGACTTCTTCGCCCATCTGCGCGAGATCGCGGCCGGCCGCGGCGCGCCCGGAGCCGTTGTAGCCATAGAGCTTTTGCGATTTCGGATCCCATACGATCGCGAAAAGATCGCCGCCGATGCCATTCAGAACCGGCTGCATGAGTCCGATTGCGGCATTTGCCGCAATGGCGGCGTCCATCGCGCTGCCGCCTTTTTTCAGAATGTCGATGGCGATCTGGGATGCCAGCGGCTGCTCGGTGCAGGCCATTCCGTGTTGCGCCATCACCGGCGAACGCGTCGCCCAGGGCGCGCCGGAATAGCGCTCGCCACGGCCAATCTGCCCGTATGCCGTTATCGATGTGACGCCTGCGACCATGAGGACTGCCGCTCCAGAAAGCCCCGCCCGAATGCGCATCAGCGGTCTGCCGCGAGATTGACGTGGCAGGACGGCAGGTCGTTCTTTTCGAAGTAACGCTGATGATAGTCCTCCGCGCGCCAGAAGGCGGCCGCCGGTTCAATCGTCGTAACGATCGGTCGCCTGAAGCGGCCGGACTTGTCGAGGGCGGTCTTTTTCGCCTGTGCCTCGCGCTCCTGGTCGGGCGAATGAAAGAAGATTGCGGAGCGGTACTGCGAGCCGACATCCGGCCCTTGCCTGTTCAGGGTCGTGGCATCGTGGTTTGCAAAGAAGACGTCCAGTAGCGTGTCATAGGAGACCTTCGCGGAGTCGAACGTCACCTCCACGACTTCGGCATGGCCGGTGCGTCCAGAGCAAACCTGCTTGTACGTTGGACTGGGAACTTCGCCGCCCGCATACCCGCACACCGCATCCGCGACTCCGGGCACCTGGCGAAAGAAGGATTCGACGCCCCAAAAACATCCCGCTCCGAACGTGGCCTTTTCCATCGGATGGCTCCTTGTGAATTCCGTCGAGACTATAGAAACCGACGCGGCGTTCGTCACCCCTTTATCCGCGCGATTGACCGAAAGCCGCCATTTCGGCCTCGCAGCGGGTTGGCCGTGTTTGCGTTCGTCGCTGTGTTGTTGCCGACGTTCCGGGTTTCATTATCCGGTCGCGGCGGGCATAAGCGTCATCGGGCCGCCATCGCGAGGCTGAAATGAAAGTGGTCATTGTGGGCGCGGGCATTGCGGGACTCTCGATCGGCTGGCGGCTGTTGCAGGCCGGCGCGGACGTCGTCGTGCTGGAGCGCGCTCAGCCTGCCCGTGGCGCCACCTGGGCGGCAGCGGGCATGATTTCCGCCGCCGGCGATGATGAAGATGTGAATCCCGCGAAAGCGGCGCTCGCCCGGCGCTCGGCGACGCGGTGGCCGAATTTTGCCCGCGAGATCGAAGAACAGTGCGGCCGCGCCGTCGGCTTCCGCAAGGACGGCAATCTTATCATCGCGACAAATCAACAGGAGCAATCACGACTGGAAACCCGCGCCGCCATCGCCACCGATTTGTCGCTGTTGTCCGCAGCAGAGGCGTGCGCTCTCGAACCGCTGCTGCGTGCGGACATTGCGGGAGCTCTGTGGGACCCGAGCGAAGCACAGGTCGACAATCGTGCATTGGGCGCTGCCTTGCTGGAGATCTATCTCCGCGCCGGAGGCGCGTTGCAGGCGAACGAGACGGTCGTACGCTTCGAAACGGATGGAGGCCGCATATTCGGCGCGCGCACGCCGTTCGGGCTGTATGAGGGCGACGCTTACGTCCTTGCGGCCGGTGCCTGGACGTCGCGTATCGAGGGTCTTCCCGCGGAGGCGCTGCCTCCTGTGGTTCCCGTAAAAGGCGAAATGATCGCGTTGCACGGCGGCGCGCTGCCGACGCACATCATATCGGGCGAAGACGTGTATATCGTTCCGCGCGCAGGCCGCCTTCTCGTCGGGGCCACGCTGTGCCGCGAGGGCTTCGACACCAGTCTGACGGACGCAGCCCGGACATGGCTTTGCGCCCGCGCCGTAAGCCTCATGCCTTCTCTGGCCGATTGGGATATCGTCGAGCACTGGGCTGGGTTGCGCCCCGGCTCGCCCGACAATCTGCCGATTTTGGGCCGAACGATGCTGGAGGGCCTTTTTGTTGCCAGCGGCCAGTTTCGCAACGGCATTCTTTTCGCGCCTGTCGTCGCTGAGGTCGTATCGGCGCTGGTACAGGAAAAAAGCGCGCCCATCGACATTGCAGCCTTCGATCCGCGTCGTTTCGGCGATGCCGCACTTGTCGGGACAAAAGAAGTGCCAACCGCATGAGTTTCACTTTCGTTTCCCGCGGCGATCCATGAGAGGTCTTTCGGCAGGAGTCCGTCAGTATGCGGGGCCGGCGATCCTGATATTCGGCATTTTCTGTTTCGCTGCTTTGTCATCGCCATCGCGGGCGCAAGAGCATGGCGGTCGGGAATTCCAGGAATGTCCGGACTGCCCGGCCATGGTGGGAATTCCGGCCGGTGCCTTCGCGATGGGAAGCCCGGCGAGCGAGCAGGGGCGGTTCGAGAACGAGGGGCCGCAGCACTATGTGACGATGCAAGCGTTCGCGCTCGGCAAATACGATGTGACAAGCGAGGAGTTTCAGAATTTCCTGATTGCCACCGGTTACCAGCCGGCTCCCTGCAATCCCATCCTGAACCTGAAGTGGACTTCGCCGGAGAAGGGCATCGCCCATCCTCCCTTCGGCACCGAACCCCGGCTGTGGCCGGCCACCTGTCTCGATTGGAAAGACGCTCAGGCTTATATCGTTTGGCTCAACGCGAAAGTGCATGCCCAGCGCCCGGAGATAAGGAGTCACACAGGGCCATACAGGCTCCCCGACGAAGCGGAGTGGGAATATGCGGCGCGCGCAGGCACCACTTCCGCGCGATGGTGGGGTCAGCCCATTGGCGTCGGAAGCGCAAACTGCAACGGTTGCGGCAGCAAATGGGACAACCAGGAACTGGCAAACGTCGGCACCTTTGGACCCAATCCCTTCGGCCTATACGACATGCTGGGAAATGTGTGGCAGTGGACGGCCGACTGCTGGCACGACAATTATGTCGGTGCGCCGCGCAACGGCGCCGCCTGGACCGCAGGTGGCGATTGCCGCAAGCATGTTCTTCGCGGCGGCTCCTGGGACAATGTGCCATTGTTCGTTCGCTCGGCCGCGCGCAGCGCAGGCGCTGCCGACGGTGGGGAATACGACTATTCCACACTCGCGGGCTTTCGTGTCGCGCGGGATCTTCCCTGATCGGCAAGCCCGGCTAATGCAACGTA
The DNA here is from genome assembly GCA_036511745.1 of Rhizomicrobium sp. Taxonomy (GTDB): domain Bacteria; phylum Pseudomonadota; class Alphaproteobacteria; order Micropepsales; family Micropepsaceae; genus Rhizomicrobium. The sequence goes on along the minus strand of DATCBQ010000126.1, from coordinate 1,481 downwards.
TCCCTGGGATCGAGCCGTAATGTCATGTCCATTGGCGTCTGGAGTTGACCGGCGGGCAGAGCGATCGGCGAAGACAGCAGCACCGCATTGCGCGCGCTCAGCGCAACATCGCGGTAGGCGATGTCGCTGGCAAATCGGGCCTTGTCCACGATCTCGGCCTTCGTGATGGCGCCGTTGCGCTTCAGTTTGATGTTGATCAGCACAACATAATTCCGGTCGCCGATTCTGCTCAGATTGAGGCTCCAACGGCGCTCGACCTGGTTTCGAATGTAATCCTTCACCCTATAGGCAGCGCGGGCGCCCATGGCGGCATCATTGCTTGTCGCATCGATATTCGACTCGCCGGCGTTGTCGAGAACCGGAAGATTGGTTTGCGGTTCGTGCAGTTTTGCCAGCGTTCGAAGTTGCGCGTCCATCGTGTCGGGCGCCGTCAATTTCCTCGCGGGCGCGAGCGCGACGGGGATGCTGCGCCGGAAAAGCTTTCGAGCCGGCGCCTTCTGCTGCGGCGCCGCCGCCCGCAGGAGCTGGGGCGGAGAGATCGTATTCTCGCCGAGATGGACAATGGCGACGGGGACGAAGCGTATTGTGGTCCGCAATGCCGGAGAGCTGTTCTTCATCAGCGCAAACAATATCAACAGCAACAGCAGGTGCAGAAGCATGGAGCCAAGCCATCCGGGCGCGGATCCACCCCCACGTTTTTCCTGCGGGTCCGCGAAGGGAAGAGCCCCGAGCGGGTGGCCGGAAGGGCTCGCGATCATTGTCCCGGATTTTCTCGCATCGATTTCAAGGGCTCCATTCTAATGCTCTTGGCGGAGCATGGCTGCAAGCGGCGGCTGCCGGGGAGGGTTTCTCGTCGATTCGTGAACCATTTTCGCGCCGGGATTGCACAAACGACCACGCACAGGCAGAACCGGCGTGTGCCTGACTTCGTTCTTCATCCCCGGCTTGCCGCCGACACGTCGTTCCTGACGGATTGGCCATTGTCGCGCGTACTGCTGATGGACGATGCCCGCTTTCCGTGGCTTATTCTCGTGCCGCGCCGGCCCGACGCGATCGAGTTGCACGATCTGACACCGCAAGATCGCAGCATCCTGATCGAAGAAATCGTGCGGGCGAGTGCGGTCCTCAAGACGGCCGCCGGCGGGACCAAGATCAATGTCGCCACGCTGGGTAATGTGGTATCGCAACTGCACATCCATGTGGTGTCGCGCACTTCATCGGATGCTGCGTGGCCTGGTCCCGTTTGGGGCATCGGCACAAAAGTTCCCTACGATGCCGGAGCGCGCGCCTACCTTGTCGCGCATTTGCTCGCCGGTTTCGCTCAGGTCGCTGCGCACCGTTAGAATTCGTCGAAAGCGAGGGCTCATGTCGCAAGACAAATCGAAGCCAAGTGTGCCCCCTGTGCCTGCGGCCACCATTTTATTGGTCCGCGACGGCTTGCACGGCATCGAAGTGTTTATGGTGAAGCGCCATCATCAAAT